>NZ_JBFAAE010000001.1:396703-402906 GCF_040639575.1 Streptosporangium sp. NPDC023825
GGGACGGAGAGGGCGTCAGGCGGACAGGAGCGTCCTGGTGGTCTCGTCGCGCATGCCCCACGGCGAGCCGTAGGCGTTGAGCAGCTCCAGGAAGGGCACCGCGTCGAACGCCTCGGGGCCGAGCACCCCGCTGCCCGACCAGGCGCCGGTGGCCAGCAGCTCCAGGGCGACCACCGGGTGCACGGCCGTCTGCCAGACCACGGCCTGGCAGCCGTACTCCCGCATCGACCACTCGTTGTCGACCACGTGGTAGAGGTAGACCTCGCGCGGCGCGCCGTCCTTGCCCACGCCCTTCACCCAGGTCCCGGCGCAGGTCTTGCCCCGCATCCGGTCGCCGAGCGTGGCCGGGTCGGGGAGGCTGGCCGCGACCACGTCGCGCGGCGAGGCCTCGACGCCGCCCACCTTGATCTTGTTCGCGTTGTCCAGGCCGAGCTTGTGCAGGGTCTTCAGCACCCCGATGAACTCCTCGCCCAGGCCGTACTTGAACGTCACCCGCTTGGCGTCGATGTAGCGGGGCACGAGGAGCACCTCCTCGTGCTCGACGTTGACGCACTCGACGGGCCCGATCCCCTCGGGGAAGTCGAACACCTCGGGCTCGCTGAACGGCTCGGTGGTGTGCCAGTCGCCGTTCTCCCAGATCACCGGCGGGTTGAGGCACTCCTCGATGGTCGTCCAGATGGAGAACGTCGGCGCGAAGTCGTAGCCGTCGACCACCAGGTTGGAGCCGTCACGGATGCCGATCTCCTCGATGGTCTCGAACAGGTGCTCGGCGGCGTAGCGCGCGAACACGTCGGCCAGCCCCGGCTCCACGCCCATGCCGACCAGCGCCAGCCCGCCCCTCCGGCGCCAGGCCTCGCCCAGGGCGAACTGCTCGTCGCCGAGCTTCACCCCGGTCAGCTCGTACGGCCGGCGCGGGTGGGGCCGCGACAGCGACATCGCCATGTCGAGGTAGTGGGCGCCGGCGTTGAGCGCCGCCTCGAACAGGGACATGGTGAAGCGGGGGTCCACCGCGTTGAAGAGCACGTCGCAGCGGTGCTCGGCGAGGGCGGCCTCGACCGCGGCCCGGTCGGAGGCGTCCAGCCCGATGGCGCTGAAGCGCGGGTCCGCGATCCTGGCCACGACGGCGGCGGCCCGGTCCTGTTGAGAGTCGGCGACCACGATGTGTTCGAAGAAATCTCGGCGTGCGGCGATCGGCACGACGGCGGACCCGACGCCGCCCGCTCCAACAAGAAGGATTCTCATGACAGGTAGCCTACCCACTGACTGGTCGACCAGTCGATAGACGAATCATGATTTTCCCACCGAATCCGTCGTTGAAAGCGATCATGGCAACGAAAAGCGCGGCCATACGCGAGACACACGGACATGCCGGAGAAGGGGCCCGCGAGAAGGACGGCGGGTCCCCGGCCCGTCAGGCTCGAACCGGCCCCGCCGGGACCCGGCCCGCCAGGACCCGATCTGTCAGGCTCGGCCCCGGGGGGAAGCGGTCACTTCACGAGCTGCTTCCAGCGCTCCACCCAGTCGGTGTAGTCGGTGCATTCCCCGCCCCGGCCCCCGCAATCGCGCGTCGGGCGGGTGGCGAAGTGGATGTCGCGCAGCCACCGGCTGTCACGCAGGCGGTAGATCTCGCACATCCGGCGGGCGGGCCCGCCGCACGCCTCCGGGTCGGCCGGGGCGAGCCCGGTCCAGGCCGCGGCGGGGCGCTGCGCCGCCGAGGTCATCCAGTTCAGCCACCGGTAGGCGCAGTTCGGGCTGGCGGGCCTGGCCGCGAGCATCCACGAGTCGACCCACCCGGTCACCGGCGCCGCCGACACCTTCATCGGCCGGCCCGCGCGGCGGAAGAGGTCCAGGTGGTACGGGAGTGCCTGGGCGATCCGCACCGGCCCCGCCGACAGGGCTCTCACCAGTTCCAGGGAGCCGTCCCAGTAGACCCGGTCGGGACCGGCGCCCTCGGCGAGGAGCTTCACGGCGGCGTCGAGCTGGGCGGGGGTGAGCTGGAACGGATCCTCGATCTCCAGCTCCGGACGCGTCCCGCCGAGGGCGAGCGCGGCGTCGGCGATGCTCAGCGGGCTGTTCCTGATCGCCGCCGGAGCCGCTCCGTAGAGCGCCGACGGCTCCTTGGGCCCGCCCTCCTCGTGGACCACCTGGTTGACCCCCCACAGGTAGGGGATCCCGTAGACCCTGCCGTCCACGCGCAGGCCGGGCAGCTCGCGCAGGCGCTTGGGAATGTGCTTGTAGCCCGCGACCAGCGCCGTGTCCAGCGGCGCCACCTTCCCCTGCGCCACCAGCTCACCGGCCAGGTCCGGGGCGGGTGAGACCACGTCGTAGGAGCCCTCGGCGAATCTGGCGGCCATCTCCTCGCTCGTACGGACTCGGTCGAGCTTGACGACGCAGCCGGTCTCCTCCTCGAAGGGCGTGAGCCAGTTGGCCCGCGAGCTGGTCCCGCCGTACTCGACGTACCCCTGGAAGGTCAGCACCTGGAGCGTGCCCTCGCCCTTGCCGATGGACGCCGACGGTGTGGGTGCCGGTGCCGGCGTGGGTGTCGGGCCGGGGGTCGTGCCGGACCCGGGGGTGGGCGTGGCGGCGGGTGTCACGGCCGTGGCGGAGGGCGAGGGGCCGCGCACCGGCCTGGCCGTGCTCACGACTCCCGCCTGGGCGCAGGCGGCGAGCGCCAGCCCTCCCGCTCCCAGCAGCGCTCCGAGACGCGCCCGGCGGAGCCTGTCCCTGCCCACGAGGCCCACGAGGTTTCCTCCCGACGTCGCCACCGATCTGCCCGGGAGCCTACCGGCCGATCGCCCGCCCCGGGACGCCCGCGAACGCACGGCCCCGTACGCCGCACCGGAGGAATCGGAGACACCGGGAGAGGCCGGAGAATACGCGAGCCCGCGCCCCGGCAGGAGGGGCGCGGGCTCGCGGTCCGGAGGTTACCCGTTGGTCGGGAAGCCGAGGTTGACGCCACCGTGGCTCGGGTCGAGCCATCGGGAGGTGACGACCTTGCCCCGGGTGTAGAAGTGCACGCCCTCGGTGCCGTGGACGTGGGTGTCACCGAAGAGCGAGGACTTCCAGCCGCCGAAGCTGTAGAAGGCCATCGGCACCGGGATCGGCACGTTGATGCCGATCATGCCGACCTCCACCTCGTTCTGGAAGCGCCGGGCCGCGCCGCCGTCGTTGGTGAAGACCGCGGTGCCGTTGCCGAACTCGCCGCCGTTGATCAGCTCCAGGCCCTCCTCGTACGAGGAGACGCGGACGATCGCCAGGACCGGGCCGAAGATCTCCTCCCGGTGGACCCGGGAGCCGGCGGGAACGTGGTCGAGGACCGTGGGACCCAGCCAGAAGCCGGGGGTCTCCTGGGCGGCGCCACCGCCCAGGACGGGGGTCAGCCGGCCGTCCACGACGAGCTTCGCGCCCTCGGAGACGCCCAGGTCGAGGTAGGAGACGACCTTGTCGCGGTGGGCCCCGGTGACGAGGGGGCCCATCTGGGAGGAGGGGTCGTCGCCGGGGCCGACGGTCAGCGCGGACACCCGGGAGACGATCCTGTCGACCAGCTCGTCCCCGACCGGGTCCACGGCCAGCACCACGGAGATCGCCATGCAGCGCTCCCCCGCCGAACCGAAACCGGCCGACACCGCGGCGTCGGCGACGAGGTCGAGATCGGCGTCGGGCAGGACCAGCATGTGGTTCTTGGCGCCGCCGAGCGCCTGGACCCGCTTGCCGTGGGCGGTGCCGGTCTCGTAGACGTACCTGGCGATGGGCGTGGACCCGACGAACGAGACCGCGCGCACGTCCGGGTGCTCCAGCAGCCGGTCCACCGCCACCTTGTCACCCTGGACGACGCCGAAGACGCCGTCGGGCAGCCCGGCCTCCTTCCAGAGCGAGGCCATCAGCAGCGACGCCGAGGGGTCCTTCTCCGAAGGCTTGAGGACGAAGGCGTTGCCCGCGGCGATCGCGATCGGGAACATCCACATCGGCACCATGGCCGGGAAGTTGAACGGGGTGATCCCGGCGACGACGCCCAGCGGCTGCCGGATCGAGTAGGAGTCGACCCGGGTGGAGACGCCCTCGGAGAAACCACCCTTGAGCAGGTGCGGGATGCCGCAGGCGAACTCCACGACCTCCAGGCCCCTGGCGACCTCGCCCAGCGCGTCGGAGTGGACCTTGCCGTGCTCCTCCGAGATGAGCCGGGCGAGCTCGTCGCGATTGGCGTACATCAGCTCGCGGAAGCGGAACAGCACCTGCGAGCGCTTGACCAGCGAGGCGTCCCGCCACGCGGGCCAGGCCGCGACGGCGGCGGCCACGGCCGCGTCGACCTCGTCTGCGGACGCGAGGTGGACCCGCCCGGAGACCTCTCCCGTCGCGGGGTCGAAGATCTCGGAGGTGCGGCCGGAGCCCTCGACGGGACCGCCGCCGATCCAGTGGGTGACGTTCTTCACGGGGCGACCTCGGCGTTGATGGTTTCGAGCGCGTTGACGATGATCCCGAGTCCCTCGGCGGCCTCGTCGAGGGTGAGGGTGAGCGGCGGGGCCATCCTGAGCACGTTGCCCTTCAGGCCGCCCTTGCCCGCGAGCAGGCCGGACTTCCTGGTCTCCTCCATGAACCGGGTGGCGAGGGCCGGTGAGGGCTCGCCGGTCGCCGGGTCGACCAGCTCGACGGCGAACATCAGGCCCTTGCCGCGGACGTCGCCGACGATCGGCAGGCGCGGCGCCGCCTCGCGCAGCCCGTCGATGATCAGGGCGCCGGTCCTGGCGGCGTTCGCCTGCAGGTCGTGGTCGAGGACGTAGTCCAGGGTGGCGTTGGCGGCGGCCATGGAGATCGGGTTGCCGCCGAAGGTGGCCAGCCCGACCGCGTGGAGGTTGTCCATCAGGTCGCCGCGGGCGACGACGCCGCCCACCGCGAAACCGTTGCCCAGCCCCTTGGCGAAGGTCATCATGTCGGGCGTGACGCCGTGGTTCTGGATGCCGAAGAAGGCCGACCCGGTGCGTCCCCAGCCGGTCTGCACCTCGTCGGAGACGAACAGGATGCCCTCGGCGTCGAGGACCTCCTTGTAGGCGGCGAACAGCCCGTCGGGGGCCATGGTGAAGCCGCCCACCCCCTGGATCGGCTCGGCGATCAGCGCCGCCACGTCACTGGAGACGGCGGTGGAGAGCACGTGGCGCAGGTCGTCGACGCAGGCCGCGATGTAGCCGTCGTCGGACAGGCCGCGGAACTGGGCGAGGTGCCGGTCGGCGCCGTGCAGGAAGTGCACGTTCAGCGGTGACAGCGAGTTGTTCTTCCACGCGCGGTTGCTCGTGACGCTGACCGCCCCGAAGGAGCGGCCGTGGTAGCTCTGCCGCATGGCGAGCACCTGGTCGGACCTGCGCGCGTAGGTCGCCAGCAGCAGCGCGGTCTCGTTGGCCTCGGTGCCGGAGTTGGTGAAGAAGACCTTCGCGTCCGGGATGCCGGAGAGCCTGGCGATCTTCTCGGCCAGCTCGACCTGGCCGCGCAGCAGGTAGACCGTGGAGGTGTGTACCACGCCGGTGGCGATCTGCCGCTCGACGGCCTCCCGCACCTCGGGCACGTCGTACCCGATCATGTTGGTCAGGATCCCCGCGAAGAAGTCGAGGTAGCTCTTGCCCGACGCGTCGACGACGCGGTTCCCCTTGCCCGAGACGATCTCGATGGGCTCGTCGTAGTAAAGGGCCAGCCAGTTGGGCATTACCGCGCGGTGGCGCGCAAGAAGGTCCGACATATATCGAGTATCGCCTCTGGATGTCACCGCTCATACCTGCAACATGTCGGGATGTTCGCGCCGAACCCGTCACACTGTCAGGTCTCGC
Organism: Streptosporangium sp. NPDC023825; assembly: GCF_040639575.1. Classification (NCBI taxonomy): domain Bacteria; kingdom Bacillati; phylum Actinomycetota; class Actinomycetes; order Streptosporangiales; family Streptosporangiaceae; genus Streptosporangium; species Streptosporangium sp. NPDC023825. Next base: position 402,517 of record NZ_JBFAAE010000001.1, read on the forward strand.
CGGCGTGGATCTCTCCCATGAGAGGTCTGTGCGGCTCGCGCCCCGCGACGCGTCCCGTGCGGCTCGCGCCACGCGACGGATGGCGCGAGCCGCACAGGAGGGTCGGACGGAGCACCCCCCAGGTTCCCCGTCCGAGCTCCGTCAGTCACGAGGCCGGGCTGAGTCCAGCATCGCCCATGTTTCCTATCAAAGCAACCTGAAATACATGAATTCTGCCCGGTTCTTCCGGCCCGCCCGCCGGGTACGAGCGCATGACGTACGTCGCCCGGAATCCGGAGCTGGGCTTCGGCCCGACCCGGGCATCGGCGGCATCGGCAGCCCCCGGGTACGGCCGCGACGCGCCGGTGGCCGGCCTGCCCCGGGCAGGCGGCCCCCCGCGGGGGGACCCAC
>NZ_JBFAAE010000002.1:0-329378 GCF_040639575.1 Streptosporangium sp. NPDC023825
GACCCCTGCAACCTCCAGCTGCTCTACCAGGGCCGCGACCCCAGGTCCGACGGCGTCGACTACGGCCTCCTGCCCTACCGGCCGGGCCTGCTGACACTGCAGCGCTGACGGCGTGACACACCTCCGGCCCGAACGTTCCTGACGTCCACCGCGAAGGCGTACGCCGAACCGGATGAGCGTGCGATCAGGACCGGGTGGAGCCGGAGCGGGCGGGCTCGGTGCACGGCCGAGCCCGCCCGCGTCACGCGGAGAGCCCAGATCGTCCCGTCGTCCGGGCGAGGGAGGTCACCCCGGCGATCGCGACACGGTACGTCGCCGGGTGGGACACCTCAAGTGATCCGCGTCGTCCACCGGAGGGATGCCTCCAGCGGCCCGGCTCCCGTGGCGGGACGTCAGGGAGTGATCCGGTAGATGTGGTGGGAGTACTCGGCGGCGAAGGAGTCGGTGAACCTGCCCTGGGCGTCGACGGGGACCGTCCGGTTCTCGAAGAGGACCTCGGCGCGCCCGGCCCGCATCCCGCGCGGCAGGGTGAACGTGCGCCTGCCGGGGGCCGTGCCGGCGGCGGGCATCGCGAAGACGTAGTACGAGCCCCGGTGGTGTTTCAGCATGGTGTCGAGGCCGGGGCCGAAGCGGTGCGCGTACGACTGGGTGTTCAGCACCGGGGCCAGTTGCCCGATGCGCCGGTTGACCTCGGCCACCGCGGGCCTGACCTTCTTCCCGCACTCCTCGCGCAGGACGTGCTGGGAGTGGCACGGCCCGCCGAAGTTGTGGTTGAAGTAGATGATGCCCCGGGCCTCGTGGATCAGCGAGCTCATGACCGCGCCCGTCACCTGCTGCGGCTGGATGGCCCGGGTGTCGTTCTCGGCGGGCCAGCCGACCTCGACGAAGCCGTAGATCGGCTGGCGGCGGCCGTCCAGCGCGTCCAGCTCGCGCTGGCGGTCGAGGACGGCGCCGTAGTTGGCGGCCCTGCGGCACCGGGAGACCGGCAGGGACAGGAAGTTCTTCCCGTCCAGGCAGACGCTCGCGCTGGTGTACCAGTAGATGTCGGACGAGACGACGTCGGTGAAGCGGTTGACGAACGTGGCGGCGTCCGTGTCCCGCTCCCACATCATCACGCCCTTGCCGTAGTTGGCGTAGTGCAGCCTGCCGTCGCCCTTCGGGACCCTCTCCTTGCGGGTGCGCATCACGGTGAAACCGCACCCCTTGTCCTGGGGGACGCACAGGGGCCCCTCGCCGGGGTGGTTGCCGGTCCATCCGGCGTCTCCGGCCTTCGCCCACATGTCGGCCTCGTCGTTGAGCAGCCAGCCCACCGTCTCCTTGCCGTAGCCGGGCAGCGGGACGCTCGTCAGCGCCGACATGCCGTTCTTCCGCACCAGCGCCATGTCGCTGGTCTCGGTCAGCTCCACGTAGGTGTTGATCCCGGCGGCCCGGTCCCTGTCCGCGTCGGCCTGGGTGATCACGGACTCGAACCAGACTCCCACCGGGAAGAACGACGGGTTCGTCCAGCCCGCCGCCGCCGGCGCGGCGAACCGCCCGTAGTAGGCGGGGCCGCCCTCCCACGGCACCCGCGCGGCCGTCGCGGGCGGACCCGCGGCCGACCACGCACCGGCCGTTCCCGACAGGGCGCCCGCCGCCCGATCCCGGCTTCCGGGCGCCTCGATCCAGGAGAGCCCGAGCACCGCCACCGACACCGAGACGGCTCCGGCCCCGACCAGCATCGGCAACGACCGCCTGGTCCGGCGTTCCGTCGTGCGCCCGTGGTCCGTCGTCTGCGCGTGGCCCGTTGTCCGTCCGTGACCGGTCGTTCGCCCGTCGTCCTCGGATCTCATGATCTCGTCCTCCTCATCGCGGGCCCGGTGACAGCTCGGCGAGCGCCATCAGCTGTGCGGCACGCGACGCCCAGGAGGCACCGAGTACGGACCCTCGTATGGTGTCCGCGGGTTGCAGGCCCCCGTCGCGCAACGTCGCACGAACAGCGTCGAGGAAAAGGTCGCCGTCGGTGGCGATCCTCACGCGATCGGCATAGCTGGCGAGTTCCTGGAAGTCGGTGCTGACCACCGGCAGGCCCAGCGCGAGATACTCCTTGAGCTTGATCGGGTTCGAATGCCTGATCCACGGGTTGTCCAGCCACGGCATGATCGCGACGTCGAATCCCGATCCGTACGCGGGGATCTGCTCGTACGGCCTGAATCCGAGCCAGTGCACGTTCGGGTGGCGGGTGAGCCGCTCCATCGGGACGGTCGCGTCGCCGATCAGGACCAGCGAGACGCCGGGCAGCTCGACGGCGATCCGTTCGAGCAGGTCGAAGTCGACGAGATAGTCGTCCAGCGCACCGAAGAAACCCACCCTCGGGCCGGGGATGGCGCGCAGGTCGGCGGGCTGCTCGCTCTCCGGACGGCGCCGGAAGTGGTCGGTGTCCACACCGTGGTCGAGGAAGTGCGCGCGGTCTCCGGTCACGCCGCTCTCCTCGCCCATCAGCGCGGTGCTGACGTAGACCACGTGGTCGGAGCGTTCGAGCAGGCCGCGTTCCAGCGCCTCGATGGTCGGCCGGTCGGACTCGGGGAACGACGAGTGCCGGTCGGAGCGGTTGAACACCAGCGCCCGCCTGCGCATCGGCCGCACCACGTCCCACGCCGTGGGGATGGTCACCATGATCACGGGATGGCGCAGTCCCAGCGCCCGCGAGACGGCCAGCACCTGGGCCCGGACCAGTAGCGCGTTCACCCGCCTGGCCAGCGGCGACCCGTAGAAGGGCAGCGGCAGCGGGGACATCACGTAGAAGCCGGGCAGCTCCCGCAGCGGCCTCCTGACGAGCATCGCGACGCTGCGCAGCTTGCGCCCGACGCGCCGCAGCACCTGCGTGGACCTGCCCGGCATCGGCATGCGCATCCCGATGCTGTTGACCACGAGGACCTTCCTGTGCGCGGCGACCGAGCGCATGAGCTGGAAGTCCGAGTGCGCCCGGTTGTGGTACCACCAGTCCTGCGCCGAGAAGCAGACGTAACCGGGAGAGGCCGCCGTCTCCCGGGCCGGGGACGCCTCCGTGGCCCGGGACTGGGAGATCTCCTTGGCCCGGGCCGAGGAGACCTCCGCGGTCCGGGCCGGGGACGCTCCCTCCTCGCCGGGCAGGAGCGGCCACTCGCGCAGGGAAACCAGCTGGCGCAGGGCGGCCCGGTGCCGCCGCCCGCCCGCCCCGCCCCTGGCGACCGCGCGGGCCAGCTCGTTGAGCCCGACGGCCAGCCGCATCAGCTGCCCGCGCGGGCGGCCGTACCGTTCCCGGTGCATCCGGACCCGGTTGGCCGACGACAGCGCCCACAGCCGGCTCGACGTGGACTGCTCGCCACCGAGGTGAACGGCCACGGCACGGGGCTCGTACCGGACGGCGAACCCCGCCTCACCCGCCCTGAGCATGTACTCGGTCTCCTCCGAGTACAGGAAGTAACGCTCGTCGAGGGGGTCCAGGGCGTCCAGGCACGCGCGGGAGACCAGCCAGGCCGCACCGGCCGCCCAGTCGACCGCCTGCGGCCTGTCGTAGGCGGCCGGGTCCACGACCAGCTCGCCGAGCGCCGGGATCCGTCCGGCCCGGTGCCCGCCCAGCAGCGCCTCCCCGAGCGCCCTCGGCACGGTGGGGCGCCTGCGCAGGGAGAGGTGGAGCGTCCCCGTCTCGCCGGTGAGGCGGGGGGCGGCGATCCCGGTTCCCGGCAGGGCGAGCGCCTGCCGGAGCAGGAGCACGGAGCCGGGCGCGAGCCGGATGTCGGGGTTCAGCACCAGCACGTCGCAACCGTCCGCGGCGGCGATGCCCGCGTTCACCCCGGCGGCGAAGCCGGCGTTGCGCCCGGTCTGGATCACCTCGGCCTCGGGCGCGACCTCTCGCACCCGCTCGACGGTGTCGTCGGCCGAGGCGTTGTCCACCACGACGACCCGCGCCGGGCCGGCACCGGCCAGCGCCGCGTCGAGCGAGCGCAGGCAGCCCTCGACGACCTTGCCGCTCGAATACGTGACGATCACTACGGCCAGTGGGGGCCACTCTGGAACAGCCATGTCGGAGCCGTTTCTCGTGAGAGAGGACCGTGGCGGGAAGGTGGTCGCGCCGGCGGGCGGGGAATCGACGGGCACACGGAGCTCCTCGATCCCGGGCGCGGGACCGGCGGTCATGTGGAGCGCCTCGGACGCGGGATCAGCGGCCACGCCGAGTGGCTCGGACGCGGGACCGGCGGTCATGTGGAGCGCCTCGGACGCGGGATCAGCGATCACGCCGAGTGGCTCAGACGCGGGATCGACGGTCATGTGGAGCGCCTCGGACGCGGGATCAGCGGCCACGCCGAGTGGCTCGGACGCGGGGCCGGCGGTCACGTGCGGCGCCTCGATGTCAGGCGGGTGCGCAGGGCGCCCGCGAGGAGGACGATCGCGAACGGCGCGTCGTCGCGCAGGTAGCGGCGGGCCAGGCGGCGCGGTTCCAGGGCGAGCCGGTACAACCACTCGGCGCCCGCCCGCTGGACCGGCCCCGGGGCGCGGCTGAACCGCCCGGCCGCCATGGGGATCCCGGCTCCGCAACCGAGGTACCAGGCGTCGGGCAGCTTCTCCCTGAGGGCCTCGATGACCCTTTCCTGTTTGGGGAAGCCCAGCCCGACGAGGACGAGGCCGGGGGCGGCGGCGGCCACCCCCTCGACCACCTCGCGGACCCCGTCCGACGTGCTCTCGAACCCGAAGGGAGGCGAGCAGGTGCCCGCCACGCGCAGTCCCGGGCAGCGTCCGGCGAGGACCCGCGCCGCGTCCTCCGGCACGCCGGGCTCCCCTCCGAGCAGGTAGACCGAGCGGTTCTCGCGCGCGGCCCGTCCGGTCAGGGAGTGCACGAGCGCGGCGCCGGTGATCCTGCAGGGAACCGCCGACCCGGCGAGCCTCGACGCCCAGACCACCGGCATCCCGTCGGCGACCACGATCTCGGAGCGGGCGACGAGGTCCGCCAGGGCGGGGTCGCGCGTGGCGGCGCGGACGATGTCGACGTTCGCGGTGACGATCGCGCCGCCGCGCCCCCGTCGCCACTCGTCCGCCACGTGGTCGAGAAGCTCCGCCTCGCTGACCGCCATGACCTCGACGGCCCCGACCCGGACACGCGCGAACCCCGCTCGGGACCTCTCAGGGGTACGCCGGTCGGCGCCGTTTCCCCTTTCTCCATGGCCGGGAGATGCGGGAGTCGTAAAGATGGGCTCATGAGAGTCGAACGCGCCGAGATCGACGATGTCCTGCTCTTCGTCCCCACCTTGCACAGGGACGACCGCGGGCTGTTCACCCGCACCTTCGACGCGGCGCTCGCCGCCGCCCACGGGCTGCGGCCCGAGGCGTTCGTCCAGGACAGCCAGTCGCGGTCCCGGCTGGGGACGGTCAGGGCCCTGCACGGCCGGGGCGGCCGGGGGGAGGCCAAGCTCGTCCGGTGCGCTCGCGGAGCCGTGCACGACGTGCTCGTCGACGCCCGGCCGGGCTCGCCGACCTTCGGCCGCCAGATGTCGGTGGTTCTGGACGATGAGACGTTCGTTCACCTCTACGTTCCTCCTGGCTTGTTGCACGGCTATCAGGCACTGACCGATCAGGCCGACGTCTGCTACCGGATCGACCGGGAGCACGATCCCGCCGAGGACCTCGCCGTCCGCTACGACGACCCCGACCTCGGCATCCGGTGGCCGCTGCCGGTCACCGCGATCAGCGAGCGGGATCTGTCCGCGGGCTCCTGGGCGGATCTGCGCGCCCGGCTGGTCGGGTGATCTTCCCGACGGCCTCGACGGCCTTCTCGCCGACCTCCTCACCGGTCTCCTTCCCGAACTTCCCGGGCTCCCCGGACCTCCCGGGCGCCCCGGACTCACCAGACTCACCGGGCTCCCCGCCGGACCTGTCCGGCGGCCGGACGACCTGAGCCCTCGGCTGCCGGGTGGCGCGCAACAGCGAGCCGGCGGCTCCGATGATCAGGAATGACAGGCCCGTCACGGTCGCGAACGAGCGCAGGTCGAACGTGGCCGCCCCGACCAGGGGGACGACCAGGCACGCGGCCAGGGTCAGCCCCAGGTCCCGTACGGCGGGGTCGGAGCTGAGGCGGCGGACGCGCAACGCCGCCCAGATACCGGTCAGGAAGATCCCGGAGAAGGCGGCCACGCCGATGACCCCGGTCTCCACCAGCGACAGGATGTACTGGTTGTCGAAGATCAGATGCTTGGGCGCATACCAGGTGCCCAGCCCCCTGCCGACCCAGAAGTGGTTCCCGATCTCGGCGGCCGCCACCGCGTAGTCATGGGTCCTGTACTGGATGCTCGAATCGCTGGACAGGCTGGTGAACAGCCCGAGGAAGACGCTCATCAGGCCGGGCACGGCCACCTTCATCGCCACCAGGAAACCCGCGCCGCCGAGCGCCGCCCACAGCCTCCTGCGCGCGGGCCACCCGGCGACCAGCACCACGCCGACGACGGCGAGCCCGAGGACCGCCGACCGCGACACGGAGAACATCAGCCCGGTACCGATCAGCGCGCAGCACACCCACCACCGCAGGGAGGGCTCCCCCCGGTCGCGGGCGCCGAACGCGTAGTGCAGCGCGAGAGGAGTGATCATCGCGCAGACGACGCCGAGCTCGATGGGATGTCCCGTGGTGGCCGCGACCCGGCGCAGGGTGTTCCGTTCGAGGATCGCCGGCAGATCCGAGGTGAACCGGAAACCGGGAAAGGCCAGGTACTTCGTCAGGTCGAATTCGAGCACGAACTGGAGCGCCGCGATGACCCCGACGGCCGCGCCGGAGATCACGAGACATCTCAGGACGAAGTCCAGCCGCTCCCGGCCCCGGATGCCGTCGCACGCCCCGAGACCGATGCCCACCGTCGCCACGACGAGGACGATGCTGTGGTCGGCCATGTCGAGCTCGTCGGGCGGGAGATAGGCGGCGCTGGCGTACCCGTAGGTGGCCAGCATCGCCGCGGTGTACGCGAACAGGGCGGTGCGTACGGGGTTGGAGCCCTTGGCCGCGCCGAGCGTGGTGGTGAGCTGCGCGCAGAACCACCACAGCGCGGCGAAGAGGCCGACCGCGTCGGCGGGCGTGAGCGAGAAGGGCAGGCCGCGGAAGACCAGCCGCGCCGGAGACAGCATCAGGACCACCGCGAACGCGGCGGCGAGGGTGGCCCCGTCGGCACTGCGGAGACCGGGGCGGTCCAGGGAGGCGACGGACACGGGGGCCGGATCCCCGGCGGGGACCGTGCCGGAGACCGTGGGTGCCGTGCGGGTCACGGGAGTTCTCACCTCCGCAGGAGGGAGGGTTCGGCGGGCAGCCCGGGCGCCGGCACGGGCCTCCCGCGTCTCCGCTTCCGGGCGTCCAGGAAGCTCTCCAGGGAGAACACCGCGGCGAGGCCGGCGAGCACCCCGAGAAGCAGCGCGGCGGCGGCCCCGCGCGTCTTCCCCCCGCGCTGGGGTTGCGGCTCCGTCGGCGGCACCATCTCGTCCATCGTGATGTAGGTCGCCAGGGGCGCGTCGAGCTGCCTCTGACGACCGGCCAGCTCGATCCTCGCGCGGTCCCTGACCCGCGTCACGATGTCCCGCGCCCCGGCCGGCGACATGCTCGTGCCCTCGATGTACACGAACGGCCCGCCGTCCAGCGCCTCCGGATTGGTGCTGCCGTTGGTGGCCGTGAAGGTGGTGTCGCCCTCGGGCCGCACGCCGAGCGACTCCGCCGTCTCCGGCGCGCTGATCACCTGAATGAGGATCGAGGCGGACATGCTCAGGCCCCAGTCGAAGTTCAGCAGGGGGTTGGTCAGCCCGTTGGGACGCTCGGGGTCGCTCGGCAGGCTTCCCCCGGTGGGCGGGATGGTCAGCACGAGCACCGCGTTCGAGACGTAGAGCGTGGGGATCGACGAGTAGACGCCCAACGCGGCGCCGATGGACAGCAGGAACGCCGGCAGGGCGACGTACCAGCGCCGTAACACGATGAGCACGGTCCCCCAGAAGTCCACGCGTTTCCTCTCGTCTGCCTGTCGCGGTCGCCGGCAGGACGACATACCGGCGCCGTACGCCTGTCGCGGTCGCCTGCCTGTCGTCGTCTGCCTGTCGTCGTCTGTCTGTCGCGGTCGCCTGCTTGTCGCCGTCTACGTGTCGTCGTCCACTTGCCGTCCTCGTCCAGGTGTCGCCGAGGGCGCCGGGGACATCGCCTCCACCGGGTACACGGTGATCGGCGGCTCGGGGACACCCCTGCCGTCACGGCCTCCACGCCCCCTGCCGCCCCCGCCGCCCTTACCGTCCTTGGCGCCCTTGCCGCTCTTGTCGCTCTTGTCCTCCTTGGCGCCCTTGCCGTCCTTGTCGGTTGCGGGCTCCCCCTCTTCCTTGCCGTCCTCGTGCTCCCGGCCCTTTTCCGGAAGGTCGCCGGGATGCGCCTCGTCGGACCGGCCTGCCGGGGGCGGGACCGCTTCCGTGGCTGCTTCCGCTTCCGTGGTCGTTTCCGCGGTCGTGGCCGATTCCGTGTCCGGCCGGGGCTCGCCGGGCCGCCCGCCGCCGGACCTCCGCCGGAACACCCTCCGGCGCTCCACGGCGTACACCGCGCCGAGGCCGAGCAGGACGACGGCGAACGCCGCCCCGCCCGCGGCCTGCCAGGTGCCGCTCCGGTCCATCGCGGGGTAGCCGGCGGGCACCACCTCGACGAACCCGATGAAGGTGGAGCGGGGGGCGCCGAGCACCTCCTGCCTGCGGACCAGCTCGGTCCTGAGGCGGAACTGGGTCCTGGCCATGACGGCCCGGGTGGTCTCGGCGGAGTCGCTCTCCACCTCCACGTACACGAACGGGCCGTTCATGAGGATGCCCAGCATGCTGGGGTTGGTGCGCCCGTCGTTGATCGTGACCTCGACGGGACCGTCCTTCACGATGCCCAGTTCCGTCGCGACCGCCTCGGTGTTCATGGACAGGATGAGGATGCCGGCCGTGGTCCTGAGGCCGTCGCTGAACTGCAGCAGCGGGTTGGTCCGCCCCGGCTTCTTGGCCGGGTCCGTCGTTCCCCCCGCGGGGGGTGTGGTGAGCACCATGGAGGCGCTCGACACGTAGCGCGGGGGCACCAGGGAGAAGACGACCACGGCGGCGAGGAGCGCCAGGCCGAACAGAGGAAACCCGACCCGCTTCCTTCTGGCGAGGTCGAGGATGGTCTTCCAGAACTCCACTACGTCGTCCCCGCTCCCCCGAGCGCGCCAGACGCCCAGGACACGATGCGTATTGGTCGCAGCACACGAACTCCTTGTCACTACGGACGTCGCTACGGACGTCACCGCAGGCGTCACCACGGACGTCACGGCGTCACGGCGATGTGGCGGTGGCCGGGTCCGCCGCTCACCCGGCCCTGGTCAGGGCCTCCGCCTCGTACTCCAGCGCCAGCTCCTCCGGCATCGGGTCGAGGTCGGAGGAGCGGACGAAGTCGCGCAGGGTGGTACCGGTGCACTCCGCGTCCACGTTGCGGGCGCCGCGGCGGGTGCGCACGTCGTCGATGTGCACCGTGCGGAAGTCGATGCTGAAGCGGGTCCTGCCCGAGGTGTTGGGCACCGTGGAGTGCAGCTGGGCGCCGGAGAACACCATGACGCCCCCGGGCTCCGGCACCACCCGCACCTGCGGGTCGAGCACGACGGCCTCCTCGGGGCGGGGCTGGTCCCTGGTGTCGCCGCGCACGTGCTGGGCGGCGGTGAGCCGGCTGGTCCTGTTCCACTCCGCGTAGTCGTAGCGGGCGCTGCCGTTGCGCACCGGGCTGCCGAAGTACTGGGGATGGAAGGCCATCACGTTCTCCGGGACCACCTCGTAGACGGGGATCCACCAGTTGAGCTGGTTGAACGGGGCCGAGTACCAGCAGTCGCGATGGGGATGGAAGGCGTAGGAGATGCCGGAGGTGAGGTAGTCGTGGGAGGTGGAGGTGCGCAGCCGGGGCACGTCGAAGTAGGTGCGGTCCAGGTCGCATCCCAGTTCCGCGAGCACCTCGGGCAGCAGCTCCTTACACCGGGGATGGTGGATGAACCGGGGCTTGAGACGGGCGAGCAGGCCGGCGAACTCCTCGACCGGCATGTCGAACTGGGCTGTCTCGGGATCGCGCTCGCCGAACGCCTCGGTGATCAGTTCCCTGGCGAAGGCGGCCAGCTGGGCGGAGGCGGGCGTCGCCGAGTAGACGAAGACCTGTCCTCGGTAGAGCTGCTCCCTGCGCGTGTCGTCGTCCACCACACTGTTGGAGAAGACGGTGGTCACGGGGTTCTCCTTTCTGGGATCACTGGTGTCGGATCGAAGGGCATCTCTCACCGCCCGCCGGGGACGAGCCCCGAGGCGATGAGCGCGAGCCTGCGGCCCCGGCGGGCCGCGGTGAGCCGCTGGCGGCGCGCGTACATGCCGAGGACGGCGGCGCGGGCGCGGCGGCGCTGGTCGGCGGTGAGATCGGCTCCCCGCAGCCAGCGGAACAGCTCCGCGCACTGCAGGACGGTGGAGCAGCGGGCCCGCCAGGGCGGCACGTCGAGGCGGCGGGCGATCGCGGACAGGGTGTCGTGCTTCCAGTTGCGGTGGGCGAGGACCTCGGGGACGTGCCCCCACGGTCCGGCCAGCGCGAGCTTCGCCGCGAACACCTCGTCCTCGCGCAGCATGTTGCGCCGCGGGATCCTCGCCAGCGGGTCGCGCCGCAGCGTGCCGTACAGCGGATCGATGAGCAGGTGGCTCTCGTTGAGCAGCCGCAGCATCTCGGCGAACCGCTCGACCGGGTCGTCCGAGGACAGCCCGGAGCCGTCGAGGGGGGCGGTGGTGACGGTCCCGTCGGGCCCGGCGTAGGCGACCTGCGTGGTGACCAGGACGAGCCGGTCGTCCTCCGCGAACGCCTGGAGGGACCGGGAGACGCACGCGGGCTCCAGCCGGTCGTCGTCGCCGACCCAGCGGAAGAACGTGCCCGCGACCAGTTCGGTGCTACGGACGAAGTTGTCGAACAGGCCCACGTTCTCCGGGTGCCTGCGGTAGACGATCCGGCGGTCGGTCGCCGCCAGGTCGCGGCAGATCTCCTCGGTGCCGTCCGTGGACGCGTTGTCGGAGATCACCAGCTGGAGGCGCTCGTGGTCCTGGCCGAGCACCGAGCGGATCGCGCCCTCGATCCGCCCGGCCCCGTTGCGCACGGGAAGCACGATGGACACCAGCGTGTCGGAGTTCTCCATCCGGTCTCTCCTTTCGTGAATCCCGTGGATTCCGCGGGGCCTTCAGGTCTGTCGGGTCCCGCGGGGTTGTCGGGTCTGGCAGGTCTTGCGGGTCTGACAGGTCTTGCGGGTCTGGCAGGTCTTGCGGGACTGGCAGGTCTTGCGGGCGGTCAGCGGGCGCGGGCGGGGACCGCCCGCGCGCCGAGCCGTCTGAGCCGCGCCGCGGGTACGGCGATCAGGAGGTACGCGAGCAGTCCCCCGCCACCGGCCACGCAGAGCTGGACGAGCGCGGAGCCGGCGGTCATCCCGCCCGCCACCGCCCCACCGGCCACCCCGCTCGTCAGGCCGGCGAGCGTCACCGTGACGACCGCCGCGACCGCGGCCCCCAGCAGCGGGCGGACGAGGGCGGGCAGGACGGGTGCCAGGCGCACCCCCGCGCGGCCCAGCACCAGGGCCGCCACCGGCAGGGCGACCAGGACACCGGCCAGCGCGTGCCCGATCGCCGCGCCGCGGATGCCGTACCAGTGCGTGCCCGCCCACAGCGCGGGCACCAGCGCCACGGCCCAGCCGAGGTTCATCCACACGGTGGCCCTGGTGGCGCCCGCCGAGGTGAGGATGTCGAAGGCGAGGGAGGTGAGCATCCGCACGACCATCAGGACCGCCAGCAGCGCCAGGACCCCGGCGGCCGGGACCCACTTCTCGCCGTAGAGGAACGCCACGATCGCCGGGGCCAGCGTGGCCGTCACCACGGCGACCGGCAGGACGAACGCCACCAGCAACGGCACCGAGCGCTGCACCCCCAGCGACAGCGCCTGGGGCCGCTGCTCGGCCAGCCGCGAGAAGCTGGGCACGGTGACGTACCGCAGGGCGGTGCCGATCACGCTGGGCACCCAGCTGGAGACGTTGAACGCCAGCAGGTAGAAGCCGAGGGCGACGGGGCCGAGCACGGCGCCGACGATGACGTAGTCGGCGTTCATCAGCACCGCCTCGATGCCGAGCCCCAGGGCCAGCGGCGCCCCGAACCGCAGGAGCCTGACCGCCACCTCCCGGTCGAAGCCGAGGCGGAACGGCAGCCCGGCCCAGGCGAACACCAGCGCGCCGGTGACCGTGTTGGCCGCCACCTGCCCGACGGCGAAGCTGTAGGCGCCCGCGCCGTTCGCGGCGAGCGTGACGGCCACCCCCGCGTTGACCAGCGAGCCCGCGATGTTGGCCTTGGTCAGCCTGTCGTGCCCGAACCCGCGCATCAGCGAGCCCGCCCGCACGGCGGTGATCCCGTCGATGAGGATGACCGCGGTGAGCAGCCGGACCACCGGGGTGGCCTCCGCGCTGCCCGCCAGCTCCGCGAAGTACGGGGCCACCACCCAGAAGATCCCGTACATCCCGGTGCTGAACGCCACGGCCATGACCGTCGCGGTCGGCGCCATGTCCTCGACCCTGCCCCGCCACTGCACGGTGGCGGCGATGATGCCGACGTCGTTGACGTGCATGACGAAGGTGGTCGCGGCGAGCGCGATGGCGTAGAGGCCGAAGTCCTCCGGCGCGAGCAGCCGGGCGAGCACGAGTCCCATGACGAAGGTGGTCGCCTTCGTCCCCAGGTTGCCCAGGAGACTCCAGCGCAGCCCGCGGCCGGCCTTCCTGCCGATCGTCCCGACCTGCTCACCGGCCGTGCCGACGCCACCGCCATCGGCACCACCGGCCCCACCGGCCGTGCCGGGCTCGCCGCCCGTCTCGGGGGACGGCCCGCTCACCTGGGCTCCTCGACGCGTTCGAGCCAGATCTCCCGCCAGAACGGGACGAACTCGCGCGGGCAGCTGACGTTGTACGCGCCCGCGCAGACGACGCCCTCCAGGACGATGCAGGGGTTCTTCATCCGCAGCATCCGGCCGGTCTTCTCGTCCAGGCACCTCTCGACGCGGGCGCTCACCCGCGCGACGTGGCCGCAGTAGCGCGACATCTCCTCCTCGAACCCCATGCCGCGGTTGAGCAGGCCGTCGTTGAGCGTCTTGAGGATCTCCTCCTTGGACTTGACCCTGACGAGCTCCCCCGGCCGCAGGTCCAGGGTGAGCGTCGGGGTGGTCGGCCCGGCCTCGCCCCTGACGAACCCCCAGCGCATCCCGCCCCTGATCCACAGCCACCTGGGCAGGAACCGCTTGCCGGCCTGCTGGAAGCGGTTGAACAGCCCGACGAGGAACGAGCGCAGCATCCAGGTCACGCCCACGTTCCCGGTGCGCACGTCGGCGACGTACTGCCCGACGTCCTTGAACGGCAGGCAGGTGGGTGCGGCGCGCAGCAGCTCGGTCGCCTGGCAGGAGAAGCGTTCCTCCCCGTCGGGGCCGGGCTCCTTCCTGGTGGCGGCCTGCAGGATCGGCAGCAGGGGCCTGCCCGCCGCGAGACCGGCGGCCGTGACCGGAGGAGCGGGGGAGGCCGGGTCCACCCGCTTGAGCCAGGCCTCCTTCCAGTAGAACTGGCAGGCCGTCTGGCAGCCGCCGTGCGCCTGGCCGTCGCAGCGGGCCCCGGTCAGGTGGACGGCGCGCTCCATCCGCCGCATGCCGCTGCTGCTGATCGTGTCGCAGAGCTTGTGCGCCACCTTGTGCACCGTGAGCCGCCGCCCGCAGAAGGCCAGCATCTCCGGCATGAAGGGCAGCTCGTCCAGCTCCCCCTTCCCGTCCAGCGTGGCCAGGATCTCTGCCTCGCCGCGCACCTCCACCGTCTCGCCGACCCGGAGGTTGAGCGCCCCGCCCGCCCTGGAGCCCGCCCGGGAGCCCGTCACGACCTGGAACCGCGTCACAGCGAACACTCCTTGAGAAGTCCCGAACCGCGAAGGGCCCGTGCCGCCCCCGCCACGGCACCGAAGGGAAGATCGGACCGTTCGGCGATGTCCAGGAGGCTGTGCCTCCCGTCGGAGAGGTTCAGCACCCACAACATCGCCATCTGGGCCTCCTTGGTGTCACTGCGCCCGCCCAGCGACCCGTACAGGCCCCGCCTGCCCAGCTGTGGTTCCCCGTACGGGCTGAGGTTGAGGTAGGCGCGGTTGTCCTCCAGCACCCGGGTGACCTCCCAGCAGGTCTCCAGGGTGTCGGCCATCGCCTCGGGGGAGACGAAGTCCGGGTCGTCGGCGGAGGTGTGGTACTCCGGGTAGCCCGCGTACGGGGTCCTGGTGAGCGAGCCGACGGGCAGGTCGAAACCCGGCGAGCAGAACTGCCGCTCGTCGTAGCCGTACGGGGAGAAGTCCACGACCGTGTGGGGGCGCCCCGAGGTGCGCAGGACGTGCCGTACCGCCCTGTCTATCTCGGCGTCGCCCCGCCTGCTGCGCTTGTACGTCAGCGGGCCCCGGTCCCCCGCGCAGGCCAGCACCAGGCCGTGTTTGATCCGCCCGGTGCGCTCCCGGTTTCGCGCCAGCCAGGTGATCGCGCCGATGGTGCCCGGCGCGAACAGGAAGCGGTAGGTGTACCACGGGTCGGCCCCGGCCAGCCGCCGGGCGAGCCGGACCGCCACCGCGACGCCCGCCAGGTTGTCGTTGGCCAGCGAGGGGTGGCACACGTGGCAGGAGACGAGCACCTCCTCGGCGACCCTGCCGGGCACCACGTGCTCGCCGTAGGTCAGGTGCCCGTCGGCGAGCGTCGAGTCGATCATGACCTCGTACGGCCCGTCGGAGAGGCCCTCCAGGGTGTCGTGGGCCAGGCAGAAGCCCCACGTCTCCGCGTAGTAGCTGGTGCGGTACGGGACCAGGGCGGGCTGGTCGGGGAGCGTGTGCAGGTGCCCGCGCAGCTCGTCCAGGGTCATGGTGGCCGACACCGGGACGCTGTAGCCGACCACGTGCAGGTTCGAGGCGGCGAAGTCGACGACCCTGGCCCCCGAGGCGTCCTTGACGTACGCGTCGCGGATGTTCCACTCCCTGGGGACCGTCCAGTCGAGGACCTGGGTGCCCGTCGGCACCTCGCGGACCTGCATGCGGAGGGACTCCCCGACGATCTCCAGGGTGCGGCGCACGCCGTCGCCGGTGATGCTCCTGCAGAGCGGGTAGAGCCGCTCCACGAGGTCCCGCATCTCGAGGGCCTCGTCCCCGCTCCCCGGCCTCGGTACCTCGCCGTCTCCCGCTTTCGGCGCCTGGCCGCCGCTCCCCGCCCCTGGCCCCCCGCCGTTCACCGCTCCCGGCGCCTCGTCCCCGTTCCCCGCCTCCGGCGTCTCGCCGCCGTCGTCATCCGTCACCGCGCACCGCCCCGCGCGGCCGCAGCGCCCCGTCGACGGTTCCGGCCTCGCGACGGGCCGACAGCCACGCCAGCCTGGTGAAGTGGCGCCGGAAGCCGTCCTCGGTCAGGCCGAACCGCCCGTACGCCTCGACCAGCTCGACCGCGCCCGCCTTCACCGTCCACAGCGCCCGGTAGCCGGGGAGCGCGTCCCGGATCCGGGAGAAGTCGACCCGGTAGGAGCGCGGGTCGGCCCCGGTCTCCCCGGTGATCACGACCCGGGAGCCGGGTACCGCCTCGGCGACCTCGGCGGCGATCTCCGCCACCGTCACGTTGTTCTCCTCGGTGCCGACGTTGAAGGCCCTGGCGTGGACGGCGTCGCGCGGGGCGGTCAGCGCCATGGCGAAGGCGTTCGCGATGTCGGCGGCGTGCACCAGCGGGCGCCACGGGGTGCCGTCGGACAGCACCCTGACCTCGCCGGACAGGAGCGCGTGGCCGACGAGGTTGTTCAGCACGATGTCCGCGCGCAGCCTGGGCGAGAACCCGAACGCGGTGGCGTTGCGCAGGAACACCGGGCTGAAGTCGTCGTCGGCCAGCTTGAGCAGGTCGTTCTCCACCCGGACCTTGGAGTCGGCGTACGGGGTGACCGGGCGCAGCGGCGCGTCCTCGTCGACCAGGTCCGAGCCGGAGGCGCCGTAGACCGAGCAGGTGGAGGCGTACAGGAACCGGCGCACGCCCGCGTCGCGGGCCAGCCGGGCCAGCCGCACCGCGGCGCGGTGGTTGATGTCGTAGGTCAGCTCGGGCGCCAGCGCGCCCAGCGGGTCGTTGGACAGGGCGGCGAGGTGCACCACCGCGTCCACCCCCGCCAGGACCTCGGGAGTGACGTCCCGCAGGTCGACGGCGTGTCCGGGCGGGTCACCGGGCGCGGGGCCCAGGACGCATCCGGCGAAGAGCCCGGAGTCGAGCCCGGTCACCTCGTGGCCCGCGGCGGCGAGCACCGGGGCCATCACACTCCCCAGGTAGCCCTGGTGCCCGGTCAGCAGCACGCGCATCCGGTTCAGCCTCCATCCAGGTCGAAGATCAGTTTGTTGACGTGGAACGCCTCGGCGTAGCGGGCGTGGCACTCGATCCCGCGGATGCGGGCCAGCCCCAGGAACGCCTCGCGGTCGAACCAGGAGCGGTGACGCTGGGAGGGGTAGTGGCGGTGCAGCAGGCCCACCTTCGCCTCGGCCACCTCGGGCGTGAGCGGCTGGTAGGCCGAGGGCCGCCCGAGGTCGCCGTCCCACTTGGCGATCTCGTAGCCGAGCACCTGGTGGTCGCGGAAGGCCGTGGGCACCAGCCTGGCCAGGCCCCGGTGGTCCTGGTGGGCGTCGGCGGGGTTCGGCGCGAGCAGCAGGTCGGGGTCGGTGCGCTCCCGCAGCTCCTCCACCGCCTCCTTCGCCTCCTCCCAGCGCGCGGGCAGCCGCCCGTCGGGCAGTTTGAGCACGGTGAGCCGCAGGTCGGCGCCGGGACAGAACGCGGCCAGCGCGGCGCGTTCCTCGTCCTCCCGCTCGGTCCCGCCACCGGAGAGCACCAGTGCCTCCACCTGGACGCCGGGGCGCGCGGAGCAGAGGGTGAGCAGGCTGCCGCCCGCCCCGATGGCGAGGTCGTCGCAGTGCGCGGCGAGCAGCGCGATCCGGCCTGTTCCGGCCGGCCGGAACCGGATCACGTGACCGTCACCGCCGCGTGCCCTCCTCCGAGCACCGCCGCGGACCCGTACCCGAGCGCCGCCTCGCGCTCCGGGACCGTCACAGGTCCGGGTACGGGCACCGGCGCCCGCTCGCGCTCCCACAGCGCCCAGGGGCGGTCGCCGCGCGAGTAGGCCTCGTCGAGGGCCACCCGCTCCTTGACCGTGTCGGTCGGCCGCCAGTAGCCGCGGTGCGGGTAGGCGAGCAGCCTGCCGCGCTTGGCCAGCTCGGCGCAGCCGTCCGCGACCAGGTCGCCGCCCTCCGGGATGTGGTCGAAGATCTCCTGGCGGAGCACGAAGTATCCGCCGTTGACCCAGAGCGGCATCTCGCTGACCGGCGTGATCCCGCCGACCGTGCCGCGCTCCCCCAGCTCGATGCAGTGGAAGGTGTCGGCGGGCGGCACCACCATCATCGACGCGGCCGCGCCCGACCGGGTGAAGCGGTCGACGATCTCCGGCAGCGGCGCGTCGGTGAGCACGTCGGCGTAGTTGGCCAGGAACATCTCCTCGCCGTCCAGGTGGTCGCGGACCCGGCGCAGCCGCTCGCCGATCGGCGACGCGATCCCGGTCTGCACGAACGAGATCGACCACTCGGAGATGTCGGTGGACAGCAGCTCGACCCTGCCCCCGCGCAGGACGAAGTCGTTGGACGTCGTCTCCTGGTAGTTCAGGAAGAAGTCCTTGATGTGGTGCGCGCCGTACCCCAGGCAGAGGACGAACTCGGTGTGCCCGAAGTGCGCGTAGTAGCGCATCACATGCCAGATGAGCGGCCGGGGCCCCACGAGCTGCATGGGCTTGGGCACGTCACCGGGGGTGCCGGTGCGCATCCTGGTGCCGTATCCGCCGCAGAAGAGGACGACCTTCACGGGTTCACCTCGACGATCTCCAGGTTGGGGATGGGGAAGACCAGCCGGCCTCCCCAGGCGTGCACGAAGGACAGCTGGCCGACGAGTTCCTCGCGGAGGTTCCACGGCAGGACCAGCACGTAGTCGGGCCGCTCCTCGGCGAGCCGCTCGGGCGGCAGGATCGGCACGCGCGTGCCGGGGGTGAACCTGCCGTGCTTGTACGGGTTGCGGTCGACGGTGAAGGGGAGCAGGTCGGGCCGGATGCCGCAGTGGTTGAGCAGGGTGTTGCCCTTGCCCGGCGCCCCGTAGCCCGCGACGGTCCTGCCCTCGCGGGCGGCGTCGAGCAGGAAGCCCAGCAGGTCGCGTCGCACCCGCGCCACCCGCTCGCCGAACTCGGCGTACCCGGACAGTTCGTGCAGGCCGGCGGCCTTCTCCGCGGCGAGCAGCGCGGCCACCCGCTCGCCCGGCTCGCCCGCGACCTCTTCCGGCCTGGCCCACAGGCGGATCGAGCCCCCGTGCGTGGGCAGCGACTCGACGTCCACGAGGGCGAGCCCGCCGGTGGCCAGGGCGCGCTGGGCGGAGGCGACCGTGTAGTACTGGAAGTGCTCGTGGTAGATCGTGTCGTACTGGTTGTGCTCCATCAGGGTGAGCAGGTGCTGGACCTCGACGGAGACCCAGCCGTCGTCGGCCACGAGGGCGCGCAGCCCCCGGGTGAACCCGACGACGTCCGGGATGTGGGCGTAGACGTTGTTGGCCACCACCAGGTCGGCGGGCCCGTGCTCCGCGCGCACCTCCGCGCCGGTCTCCGGGCCGAGGAACGCCGTGACGGTCGGCACCCCGGCCTCCCTGGCCGCCCGGCCGACGTTCTCCGACGGCTCGATCCCCAGGCACCGGATGCCCCGCTCGACGACGTGCCGCAGCAGGTACCCGTCGTTGCTGGCCACCTCGACCACGAACGACCCGGCCCCCAGCCCCAGCCGGTCGGCCGCCCCGCGCACGAACTCCCGCGCGTGCTCCACCCACGAGGTGGAGTACGAGGAGAAGTAGGCGTACTCGGTGAAGGTCTCCTCCGGCGTGATCATCGGCGGGATCTGCGCCAGCCAGCAGCCGGTGCAGACCCGCAGGTGCAGCGGGTAGGTGACCTCGGGCTCCTCCAGCTGCCGCTCGGTGAGGAACCGCTCGCAGGGCGGTGTCGCCCCGAGGTCGACGACGCTGGCGAGGCTCGTCGAGCCGCACAGCCTGCAGGTTGTCATGAATGCGCTCCCTCGCCGCGTGACGCGGTCCGACGGTTCTCCGACTGGGTCGTGCTCGTGCCGCTAGCCCTCCGCGAGCACACGGGACTCCCTCAGCGCCTCTCGCCAGTGCCGCATCGGCGGCAGCCCGGCCGCGCGGCCGCGGGCGTCCCCGAGCACGCTGTACGCGGGCCGGGGCGCGGGGCGCGGGAAGTCCTTGGAGGAGACCTCGGTCACCCGGGCGGGATCGGCGCCGAGCAGCGTGAAGACCTCCCTGGCCAGGCCGAACCAGCTCGTGTGGCCCGAGTTGGTGGCGTGGTGGACGCCGGGCGGCGCCCCGCTCCCGGCCAGGGCGACGATCCTGGCCGCCAGGTCCCCGGCCCAGGTGGGCTGGCCGAACTGGTCGCCGACGACGTGGGGGGCGGCCCCCTCCCTCTCCAGGCGGGCCATCGTGCGGACGAAGTTGTGGCCGGTCGCGGCGTACAGCCAGGCGGTGCGCACCACGTAGCCGCCGCGCGGCAGCACCTCCAGCACGGCGCGCTCGCCCGCCAGCTTGGTCCTGCCGTACGCGTTGACCGGGCAGGGCCGCGCGTCCTCGGGGTAGGGGTCCAGCGCGGTGCCGTCGAAGACGTAGTCGCTGGAGGGCTGGATCATCCGCGCGCCGGCGAGCCCGCACGCCTCGGCGAGCGCGCGCACCCCGGTGCCGTTGACGGCGAGCGCCTCGTCCTCTCGCGTCTCCGCCTCGTCGACGGCGTTCCACGCGGCGCAGTTCACCACGACGTCGGGGCCGTGGGACGTGACCAGGCGGCGCACGGCGGACGTGTCGCGAAGGTCCAGCTCCCGCCTGCCGAACGCGAGGACGGGCCGCCCCTCGGCGCGCAGGCGGGCCGTCAGTTCGGTTCCGAGCATGCCGGAGGCACCGATGATCATCCAGCGGGTCATCCGGTCTTCCCTCCCCGCCGCCCGCCCACCGCACCGGCCGAACCGGCCGTGCTCACCGCACCCACCGCATCGACGGAACCCGTCGAACCCACCGCGTTCACCGCACCCGCCGAACCCGCCGAACCCGCCGAGCCGGGCGGGCCCGCGCCGCCCGGCGGCGAGCCGTCACCCGCCTCCTCCACGGCGGCCTCCCACCAGCCCGGGTTGTCCTCGTACCAGCGGACCGTCTCCGTCAGGCCCCGCTCGAACGGCACGGACGGCCGGTAGCCGAGCGCGCGGAGCCGGGAGTCGTCCAGGGAGTAACGGCGGTCGTGCCCCTTGCGGTCGGGGACGCGCTCGACCATGTCCCACCCGGCGCCGCAGGCCTCCAGGAGCCGGGCGGTGAGCTCGAGGTTGCTCAGCTCCGCCGTGCCGCCGATGTGGTAGACCTCGCCGCGCTCGCCGCGCTCGGCGACGAGGCGGATGCCCGCGCAGTGGTCGTCGACGTGGACCCAGTCGCGGACGTTGCCGCCGTCGCCGTAGAGCGGGACCCTGCGGCCTCGCAGGAGACAGGTGACGAAGCGCGGGATCAGCTTCTCCGGATGCTGGCGGGGACCGTAGTTGTTGCCGCAGCGCGTGATGGAGACCGGCAGGCCGTGGGTGACCGCGTACGCCTGGGCGACCATGTCGCCGCTCGCCTTGGCCGCGGAGTAGGGCGAGCGCGGGCTGAGCGGCGCGCTCTCGTCCCAGGAACCCCTGTCGATCGACCCGTACACCTCGTCGGTCGAGACCTGCACCACCCGCGGGGTGCCCGCGTCCAGGCAGGCCTGCATCAGCGCCTGCGTGCCGAGGACGTTGGTCCGTACGAAGTCGGCGGCGCCGTCGATCGACCGGTCGACGTGGGACTCGGCGGCGAAGTTGACGACGAGGTCGTGCCCGGGGACCAGGCCGGCCAGCAGCTCGCCGTCGCAGACGTCGCCGTGCACGAAGACGTGGGGCGTCCCCTCCAGGTTCGCCGGGTTTCCCGCGTAGGTGAGCTTGTCGAGGACCGTCACGGCGGCCCCGCTCGCGGCGAGCACGCGGGCGAAGTGGGAACCGATGAATCCGGCGCCCCCGGTGACCAGGACCTTGGACGGGGTTGGGGTCGCCCCCCTGTCGGCTGCTGTCATGAACTTATCTGGACCTTGCTGTGATCGCCCAGCACGAGACGGTGGGCTCTGGGGGTGGTGGGGGCGGGGGTGACCTCGACGTCGTGGCCGATGAGGGAGGCCTCGATCCGCGAGACTCCGGCGATCGAGGATCTGGGCAGGACGATCGAGTACTCGATCTCGCTGCCGCTGATCGCGCAGCCTTCGGCGATCGAGGTGAAGGGGCCGATGTAGCTGTCGCGGATCTGGGCTCCGGGACCGATGATCGCGGGCCCGACGACGCGGGACCGCTCGATCGCGGCGCCCTTCTCGACGACCACCCGGCCGATCAGCTGGCTGGCGTCGTCGACCAGGCCGTCCACCCGGGGCTCCAGGGACTCCAGCACCAGCCGGTTGACCTCCAGCATGTCGGTGACGTTGCCGGTGTCCTTCCAGTAGCCGGAGATGACGGAGGACTCGACCCTCCGCCCGTCGGCGATCAGCCGGTGGACGGCGTCGGTGATCTCCAGCTCTCCTCGCCACGAGGGCTTGAGCTCGGCCACCGCCTCGTGGATCGCGGCGGTGAACAGGTAGACGCCGACCAGGGCGAGGTCGCTCTTGGGGACGGGCGGCTTCTCCTCCAGCCCGATCACCCGGCCGGTGGCGTCGAGTTCGGCGACCCCGAACTGCCGGGGGTCCCTGACCCTGGTGAGCATGATGTGGGCGGCGGGCCGCTCGCGGGTGAAGCGTTCGACGACGTCGTCGATGCCGCCGACGATGAAGTTGTCGCCGAGATACATGACGAAGTCGTCGTCGCCGAGGTAGTCGCGGGCGACGAGCACCGCGTGGGCCAGGCCCAGCGGCGCCCGCTGGCGGATGTAGGTGACCTCCAGGCCGAACGCGCGGCCGTCGCCGACGGCCGCCTCGATCTCGGCGTGCGTGTCGCCCACGACGATCCCGATCTCGCGGACCCCCGCGGCGGCGATGTCCTCCAGCCCGTAGAAGAGGATGGGCTTGTTGGCGACGGGCACGAGCTGCTTGGCGGAGGTGTGGGTGATCGGCCGCAGCCGGGTGCCCGACCCTCCGGCGAGCACGAGTGCTTTCACTAGTAGGCCCCTTCTCCGCCGGTCACGGCGCTCCAGGTCTTCCAGAGGATCTGCAGGTCCAAAAAGAGCGACCAGTTCTCGACGTATCGGAGGTCCAGGCGGACCGACTCCTCCCAGGTCAGGTCCGAGCGCCCGCTGACCTGCCACAGGCCGGTCATGCCGGGTTTCACGACCAGGCGGCGGCGCACGTCCGCGCCGTACTGCCTGACCTCGTCGGGGAGGGGCGGCCGCGGGCCGACGAGGGACATCTCCCCGCGCAGCACGTTGAGCAGCTGGGGCAGCTCGTCGATGGAGTATCGGCGCAGGAAGGCGCCCACGCGGGTGATCCTTGGATCGTTCCTAATCTTGAACAGGACGCCGTCGAACTCGTTCTCCCGCTCCAGATCGATCTTGAGCTGCTCCGCGTCGACCACCATCGTGCGAAATTTCACGACGTGGAACTCCACGCCCCCCTTACCCACCCTGACCTGGCGGAAGAGAGCGGATCCCGGGCTCGTCGCGCGGATCAGCGCGGCGATCACCAGCATCGGCACCCCCAGTGCCAGCAGGGCCAGGCCCGCCCCCGTCCGGTCGAACAGGCTCTTCGCCAGCCGCCGGGCGCCGCGGAAGTCGGGGTGCTCGACGTGCAGGAGCGGCATGCCGGCCACCGGGCTGATGCTGATGCGCGGGCCGGCCACGTCCATGAGGGCGGGCGCCACGAACAGGTCGGTGCGGGCGTCCTCCAGGCCCCAGGCGAGTCTGCGCAGCGCCGCGCCGTCCAGTTCCGGGCAGGCCAGAACGGCGACGGCGTCGGCGTCGACCTCGGCCACCACCGCGGGGACGTCGGAGAAGTTGCCGAGGACCGGAACCCCGTCGACCTCCACCAGGTCGGGGCCCGCGGGCAGGCACGCGGCGACGACGGTCATGCCGTGGTGCGGCTGCCTGCGCAGCTGCATCACCAGGTCGAGCACCGACTCCCGATGGCCGACGGCGACCATGTGGCGCATGTAGTCGCCGCGCGAGCGCCTGCGGTGCAGCCGCTTGCGCATCCGGTAACGGAAGAAGATGGTGAGGGCGAAAGCGAGCGGGAACATCGCCATGACAAAGCTGCGGGCGATCGGAGTTTGCGTGATGTACGCACCGATCGCGACCGCCGCCGTCAGGCCGGCCGCGCCATTGAAAACCGCCCTGAATTCGTCCGTTCCCTCACCGTGCGTGCGCTTGCGATAGGCACCCCCCGACGCCAGGGCCAGTGGCCAGATCAGGGCGAGGCTCAGCCCGAGCAGGGCCTCCGCCGGAGGGATGAAGGCGCCCAGCCACAGCCGGACCCCCAGAACGGTCTCGCAGGCGACCACGGAACACGCGACATCTCCGGCAAGCAGAATACGGACATAAGAGCGCGTCCAAATGCTTGGAGAAGTGCGTGCAGGACCTTTGAGAAGGCCGAGGACGAGCTCCTCGGTTTCCACTCTCATACCACCCCGTCCCACCCAAGATGCCTGGACGCGGCCGGCCTGGTGGCCGCGTATCTCATTCAATGGTTGACAGCATTCCCTTATGCATCAGGAGCGTGGATACCCATGGAAATCCTAGTGATCACCAATGAGTAGGGGAATACCGGGTACTGTCCACTATTGGCCGAACTACGGCAGAGATGGCATCTTGACGGAACGATCCAAACGTGTAAGTTTGGTCGCCGCATTTGGAAATAATTAGAAATTAGTCGTATTCAAAATCCGGCAGGGCCGAAGGCGGTTCAGGACTGCGCCACACGACGACGTAATCGTCGCGCGCGGACTCCACCGCCGCACCGAGCCGGTCGAGGTCGAAATCCGGGAGATACCGGAGGCGGGCGAGGAAGGTCGCGTCGGTCGCCGAGCTGGGCACCACGCACCCCTGGCCCTGTCGATCGAGAAGGATGTACAGGATGTCCGAGTCCGTATCGCCCACTACCCGCACCTCGACGACGTCCTCCCACGCGAGGGCGTCAACGCTGCCGTCCGCGTAGTGACGGGTCACGCCTTCTTCGGTGACATATACGTAGGAGTCCGGCACTGAGTTGCCGTGCATGGGCGCGATTGTGACGACTTCAGGGCTCCGCGTGCAATAGAGCCATGCAAGTCGGTGCCTAATGATCGCCCCAGCTGTGATCGAGATGCGCGGCGACCGCCTCCCTGGCGGCCTCCTCGGGACCCCGGCCGATCGCGTCGAGCAGGTCCCGGTGCTCGGCGACGAGCACGTGCCGGTCGGAGTAGACCGCGCGCAGCCTGACCAGGCCGAGCCTGGTCTCGGCGGCCAGCATGCCGTAGAGCCGCTCCAGGCGGGGGCTGCCCACCGCGACGACCAGCGCCTGGTGCAGTGCCATGTGCTCGGCCACCGTCTCCGACCAGGGGGCGTCGGCGGGAAGCGCGGCCATCCGCGCCAGCGCCGCGTCGGCCTCCCCGACCCGCCGCCCCGCCAGCGAGGTGGCCGTCAGTTCCTCCAGCGGGCGCCGGACGAACATCAGGTCGTCCAGGTCGTCCACGGTCACCTCGGCCACCTGGGCGCTGCGGTGCCGCTCACGCCTGAGCAGCCCCTCGTGCACGAGCACGGCGAGCGCCTCGCGGACGGTCGGGCGGGCCACCCCGTACAGGGCCGAGAGCTCCTGCTCCGGCAGCGTGGTGCCCGGCGGGATCTCGCCGGACAGCACCCGCCGGCGCAGGGCGTCGGCGAGCGCGCCGACGGCGGAGACGGGATGGATCGGGAGGGTCACGCCGACGACCCTATTGCCCCCCGGTCCCGGCTTCCCCGATGGACGCGCCCGGGCAGGGAGACCGCGACCAGGCTGGCGCCGAGCAGGACGAGCCCGGCGACCGAGGCGGGCGTGAGCCGCTCGCCGAGCACGACGACGCCGAGCAGGGCCGCCACCGCGGGCTCGGCCAGCGCGAGGGTGGCGGCGGTCGCGACCGGGGTCGTGCGCAGCCCCCTGCCGTACAGGAAGTAGGCCAGCGCGGTGGTGGCGCAGCCCAGGTAGAGGGCGGTGAACAGGCCGCGCGGCTCGGCCAGCCAGCCGGTGCCCGTCCACAGCAGGACGGGCACCATGACGACGGCGGCCCCGCCGAACATCAGCCCCATCACCGCGTCGGAGGGCGCTCCCGCGCCGATCGCCCGCGCGGCGGTGACCGCGTAGAACGCGTACAGCAGGCCGCCGAGCAGCGCGAGCAGGACACCGTCGGCCCGCACCTCGCCTCCTCCGCCGGTGAGCACGGCGCAGCCGGCGATCGCCACCGCGGTCGCCCCCGCCCAGCGGCGGCCGGGCCACGCTCGGTCGAGCAGCCAGGACAGCAGCCCGGTGAAGACGGGACCGCTGCCGATGGCGACCACGGTGCCGACGGCCACCCCGGTCCTGCCGACCGCGGCGAAGTAGCACAGCTGGTACGCGGCCACGGCCATCGCCGCCGCCGCGAGCGGGCCCGGGCGCGCCCCGGGGCCGCGCCTGCGCCCGCCCTCCGGTCCTCCGGGAAAGCCGGCGAGAGAGCCCTCGGGAGAGCCTGCGGGAGGGTCCTCGGGGAAACCCGCGGAAGGTCCGGGAGAGCCCGGGAGGGGGCCTGTGGGGGATCCGGGAGATCCGGGGAGGGAGCCCGAGGGGGAGCCTCCGGGCAGGAGCAGGAGCCGCGTCGCGGGAGCGGTGACGACCGCGAGGACCAGGCCGCCGATCACCAGGCGGGCGGAGGCCAGGGAGACGGGATCGACCCCGCTGACGAGCAGGCCCGCGGTTCCCGCGGTCCCCCAGAGCACGGCGGCTCCGATCACGGCGATTTTCATGGGTCGATTGTAGGCAGATTGTATGACAACTAGACAACACCGGGAGGCGTGTCCGGCCGGGAGAGGGCGACGAAGACACGCCGGGCATCCCGTTTTCGCGGGTTTGCGCGCGGGTAGTTCGGCGAGGTGAGATGTCCGAGAGGCAGCGCGAACCAGCAGTTCAGGGGGCACGGCCGATGGTGATCCAGGGTGTCACCCGCGAGAACGACCGCACGGGCGCCCGCGGCGTGCCCGCCGCCTGCGATCGGAGGCGAGGATGACCACGGTCTCCAGGGGAACGTTCCGCCAGGGGGCGGCCGGCGAGGTCGAGTCCATGATTGGATCCGCCACGCCACACCCGCTGGACGGCGTGAAGATCACCACTTCCGCCGAGGCGATGGACGCGATCGCCGAGGCCCTCGACCTGCCCGACCGTTTCGGGCACAACCTCGACGCGCTCTACGACGTGCTGACCGACCTGTCGTGGTTGCCGCCGGGCGAGCACCTGCTGATCTGGTCGGAGCCGTCGACGCTCCGGACCGGGGACCGGCCGGCCTACGACGCGATCCGGACCGTTCTCGCCGAGGCGGTCGCCGACGGCGCGGCAGGAGGATCCTTCCTGTCCGTCCTGATCCTGACCGACTGAGCCGTCGCCACGCAGTGGGCGCAGAAGACGCCGTTCCTGCCCTCGGGACAGCTGCAGTGCCAGTGGAGGGTCCCGTCGACGAGCCGGAACTCGACACACGCGGCGCCGTCGTCGACCTCGGCGGTCACCCGTGGCGGGCCGAACCGGACCAGTTGCACCGCCCCCGCCCTCGCCAGCTCGCCACCACGGGCCAGCGCCGCCTGGTCGGCGCGCTCGGCCTCGGTTCCGATCAGGTCCGCGATCTTCTGCATCGTCGACCCCCCTTCTATCTAAGAGACGTACGCGAAGAGCCGACGGTTCCGAACCGACACATCGCGATAAATAGTCTCAATGTGGCTCACGTGCACGTCTGGTCCCACGTGACCCACATTGCTATGTTTGGCCATTGTTAACCACGCATCTCAAGGTGTGCGAGGTATTATGGCCAGCCGAAAATACTCAATCAGGGTAAAGATTTTTACCTTACTCCTGGTACCCATTATATCCCTTGTAGTGATTTGGGTATTTGCGGCCAACATCACGGTCCAAGATGGGAAGGAGCTGCTCAAAATCCGTGGCGGTTACGAGCAGGTGGTCGTGCCCGCCAGGAAGGTGACCACCGCGCTCCAGCACGAGCGGATGCTGTCGCTGTCCGTCCTGGGAGACGTCGGCGTCTCGCGCAGGGAGCTGGACGCCCAGCGCCTGCGGACGAACGGCGCCCAGGCCGAGCTGGAACGGCTGGCCACCGCGGCCCGCCCCGACATCGCCCCCGCCACCTGGGGACGCCTGAGCCGGCTCCTCGCCTCGCTGGACCGGCTCACCGAGATCCGCAGCGGGGTCGACACCCGTACCGAGACCCGGCTGCGGACCCTCGACGCCTACAGCGGGATCATCGCGACCGCCTTCGACGCCTACGAGAAGATCCGGATATCCGCCGACGTCGAGCTGAGCGATCAGACGCGAGCCGTCGTCATGGTCGGGCGGAGCCGCGAGATGCTCAGCCAGCAGGCCGCGCTGATATCCGGAGCCGTCGTCGAGGGGGCGATGAGCCCCGCGGAGCGCGCGAGGTTCGGCCAGCTGGTCACCGGCCGCAGGCTCCTCTACTCCCTGGGCTTCGACCAGCTCGACGCCGAGTTCCAGGCCCTCTACACCCCTCTGCGTGACTCCTCCGGCTATTCCTCGTTCGAGAGGATCGAGGACGCCGTCTCCTCCTCGGCCGTACCCGAGCCCTCCTGGGCCGGGATCGCCACGCGGCTCTCCGACGACTTCGACAAGCGCGCCGGGGACGTCAGCAGGCGCATCAGCGAGCGGTCCACGTCCCTCGCCGGCGACATCATGGTCCGGATCGGCCTGGCCGCGGGGCTCGGCCTGATCGCGATCGGGCTGTCCGTCTTCGTCTCGGTGCGGTTCGGCCGCAGGCTCGCCGGCGAGCTCGTCGGCCTCCAGCAGGCGGCCCTCGACCTCGCCGGCAGGCGGCTGCCGGACGTGGTCCGGCGGCTCCGCCGGGGCGAGGACGTCTGCTCCGAGGCCCCCGAGATCAAGGTCGGCAGTACCGTCGAGGTCACCGGGGTCGCCGAGGCGTTCTCCTCCGTGCAGCGGACCGCGGTCGAGGCGGCCGTCGGCCAGGCCCAGATGCGCAAGGGCGTCAACAAGGTCTTCGTGAACCTGGCCAGGCGCAGCCAGTCCCTGCTGTACCGGCAGCTGTCCATGCTGGAGGCCATGCAGCGGCGGGCCGGCGACCCGGCGACCCTCGAGGACCTCTTCGGCCTGGACCACCTGACCACCCGGATGCGCCGGCACTCCGAGGGCCTGATCATCCTGTCCGGTGCCGCTCCCGGCCGCGGGTGGCGGAACCCGGTCACGATCTACGACGTGGTCCGCGCCGCGGTCGAGGAGGTCGAGGACTACCCGCGCGTGACGATCGGCGTCCCGCACGGCCCGTCCGTGATCGGCGCGGTCGCCACCGACGTGATCCACCTGGTCGCCGAACTGGTCGAGAACGCCGCCATGTTCTCTCCCCCGCACACCTCCGTACGCGTCCACGGCGACCTGGTCGCCAAGGGCTACGCCATCGAGGTCGAGGACAGGGGGCTCGGCATCTCCGCCGAGGAGACGGCGCGGCTCAACGCGCTGCTGGCCGACCCGCCGGAGTTCGACCTGGCCGACAGCGAACGGCTCGGCCTGTTCGTCGTCGCGCAGCTCGCCGCCCGGCACGGCATCCGCGTCTCCCTGCGGCCCTCCCCCTTCGGCGGCACCACGGCGATCGTGATGCTCCCGAGCGAACTGGTGGTCGAACCGGTCGATCCCCGGTTCACCTACTCGGTCGAGGTCGAACGGCTGCCCCAGGACGGCGGCCTGCCCAGACGGGTGCGCCAGACCGTACCCGCCGAGCGGACCGCCGCCGGAGTCCCGGGCGCGGGTACCCGGGAGACCCGCGAGGGCGGGACGGGCGAGGGCGCCGTCCCGAGCGGCGTGTCCGGGACGCTCCGCGACGGACGGCGGCACGCCGGGCAGGAGGGTGGACCGTGACAGCGGAGCGTTCACTCGACCGGTCCGACCAGCTCGATCGGTCCGACCAGCTCGATCGGTCCGAGCAGCTCGACCAGCTCGACCGGTTCGATCAGGAGGCCGGTCCGATCGTCCGCCCCTACACGGTGACCCGCGGCCGGACCAGGCCCGCGGGAGACCATTTCGACCTGATGGCCGTGGTGACGGCGGTCAGGACCCCCCACCGGGAGCTGCAGCCCGAGCACCTGTCGATCCTGGACGCCTGCCGCGCCCCGATCCCGGTCGTCGAGCTGGCCGCGCGGACCGGCCTGGCCGTCGGGGTGCTCCGGGTGCTCCTCGGCGACCTGCGCGGCAGCGGCCTGATCACCGTGCGGCCCCCCGCGCCCCCGTCGGCGGTTCCCCGCGAGAGCCTGCTCCGCGACCTGCTCGCCGGTCTTCGAACCCTCTGATCCCGCACCGCTCACCGGTGCACCGTCGTCTTGCCGGCAGCCGGAAGACCGTTGCCGGCAGCCGGAAGACCGCCGGTGCGTCCCGGGTGCCGCCGGATCACCGCCCTGCTCGCTCGACCTCGAGGTCCGGACTCAGTCGGTGGCCAGGCGGGCGTGCCGCTCCACGTCGTAGCGGACACCCTCGTGGCTCAGCTTGGCCCGCTCGATCCCCTCGGACAGGAATCCGGCCCTGGTGGCCACCGCGCAGGAGGCCTCGTTGCCGACCCGATGCCCCAGCTCCAGGCGGAACAGCCCTCGTTCCCCGAACGCCCACTCGGCCATCACCCTGACGGCGGCCACGGCCACGCCCCGCCCCCTGGCGCGCGGGAGCGTCCAGTAGGAGACCCAGCCGGTGCCGTGCGCGTCGATGTTGCTCACCGCGACGTTGCCCACGACCTCGCCGTTGGACACCACGGCGAACGCCCGCGCGTCGTCGCGGAACCCCCAGACCCCCATCCACTCCAGCGCCGCCTGGGCAGTGTCGATGGGCCGGGCCGCCTGCTCCGCCATGTCCGGGGAGCGGAACGCGTCGAGCACGACCGACATGTCGTCGGGCCGCCATCCGCGCAACTCCACTTCCGTCATCCGTGCAGGGTAACGCCCGGCGACCGGCCCGTGAAGTGCGCCGACACCGGACCGCTCACCTTCCCCGGCCGGAGAACGGACCGGACAGCGCCGCCCACTGCAGCAGCATGATGGTCTTCGCGTCGGCGATCTCACCCGAGGCGATCATGTCCAGGGCCTTCGCGAAGGGCAGTTCCACCACCTCGATGTCCTCGCCGTCGTCGGCCAGCCCTCCTCCGTCGGAGGTCCGCCGGTCCGCGCTGTACGGGGCGGCGAAGAAGTGGACGCGCTCGGTCACCGAGCCGGGGCTCATGTAGACGTCGAAGACGTGCTCGACCTCCCCGATGTCGTAACCGGTCTCCTCCGCGGCCTCCCTGCGGATCGCGGTCTCCGGGTCGTCGTCGTCGAGCAGACCCGCCGCCGTCTCCAGCAGGAGCCCGTCGGGGTGGCCGTTCACGTAGACCGGGTAGCGGAACTGCCTGGTCAGCAGCACGGTCGCCCGCTCGGCGTCGTAGAGGAGCACCGTCGCGCCGTTGCCACGGTCGTAGGTCTCCCGCTGCTCGGTGCTCCAGCCGCCGTCCCTGCGCCGGTAGTCGAACGTCGTTCTACGCAGCACGTACCAGCTGGACGAGAGCAGCCGCACCTCCCGCACCCGGACCCGGGGGTTGCCGGTCAGATCCAGCCCTTCCCTGTCCAGTCCCGTACGACCCCGCCCATCCGGGACATCCACCCCGGGCACCTCACCCGACACCGGCTCCCCGCCCTTCTCTCGACACCGCGCCGCGCGCCGGTACGGCCCCGCGCGGCCGGGCCACCGCCCCGGGAGGCGGTGGTCACCCGAGGGACAAGTCTGCACCAGTGGGTGAGAAGGCCCGCGAACCGTCACGCGTACCGGAGGTGCGACGGCGGGTGGAGAGAAGCGGGCGGACAGAAGAGGCCTCGCCTCACCCCGGGCCGGCGGGAGGCCTCGTATCCGAGGTGGGCCTCGTGTCCGGGGCGGGCCTCGTGTCCGGGGCGGGCCTCGTGTCCGGGGCGGGCCTCGTGTCCGGGGCGGACGGAGACACCGCCGGAGGCTTCGCGTCCGGAGCGGAGGAGGACACGGCCCGCAGCGACGCGGGGACATCGGGGTCGAGGGAGAACGCGTCCGCGAGGCCGGTGATCGTCAAGATCCGTTCCAGGACCCCGTGGACACCGGCCAGCCGCAGGCAACCCCCCGCCGCGCCCGCGCGCCGCTGGAGTTCCAGCATGGTCCACAGGCCGGTGGAATCGCAGAATCTCAGGCGGGCGACGTCGAGGACGAGGTGGCACGCCCCGTCGTCCAGCTGCGCGACCATGACGTCACGCAACCGGGGGCTGGACAGCCTGTCCAGCTCACCGGCGAGCGCGATCACCGAGGCGCCCTCGTGCCTGCGGACCGAGAGATCAAGCCGCGTCGTCATCCTCCACAATCCTTACGCCGGTTGCACCGAGGCTATTTTAAAGATCTTGGTGAGAAGACGCTCTCCGGCCAACCGCAACACGCCCGTAAGCGAATCGCGCCCTGGACATGGGAACCGCCCCTGATCCGGCTCGCGGCTCCCCCGCTGGGAAGGCTCCCACGTCGGGAAATCGTCCACATCGGATCGGAGGTCACAGATAGATCTAGAACCTGCGGGGCACTCAGCAGCTATGAGCGACGATTCGGAGAGCCGCGACTTCACCGTGAAGGGGTTCGGCGACGAACTTTCGGGCCGGCCCAAGACGATGGGAGAGATAGCCGTGCACCTGGCGGTCAGCGAATCACTCGCCAACCACGGCCACCACGCGCTGGTCAACGCCCACGAGGCGGCGGCGAGCAGCCACCAGCTCATGGCCGAGGCGGGTGTGGGCGATGTGGACGAGCATCTGGATCTGGCGCGGTGGCACCGCTGGTGCGCCATCGTCGAGGATCAGCTGGCCGACGAGGCGGATCAACGAACCCCCGCCAAGCGGAACAAGCACGACTGACCCGGCGAGCACACGAGAAACGGGTACGGGGCCTACCCCCGTACCGGCGGGAGGCGCGGTCACGGTGAGGGTGACCGCGCCTCCCGCCGGCGAGAGGACACGGGGAGCCGTTCGCGGGAACGTACGGGAGACGGTCGCGGGAGGACACTGCGGGGCGAAGCGCCGCGCGGGCCACCGGCACCGGGGCCGCGGGGATCGGCCGCCCCGGCTACGCGGTGTTCCGGTTCACGTCCCGCAGCCACCCGCCGTGGGAGGAGCAGACACCCTGGAGCCCGCCCGACATGCTCACCTTCCTGTCGACGCACATGACCAGGTAGCCCCTCCCGCTGGGGAAGTTCTCGATGCAGGTGAAAACCTGGCAGGCGCCGTTCGCGGGCGGATACACCTTTTCCCCCGCGGGACAGAACGTGAACCCGTAGGGGTTGGGAGGCGCATCGCAGAGCGGGCCGGTCGGCATCACGGAGGGTGGCGGTGAGAGGGGCGGCGGGGGAAGCGACGGGGGGAGTGATGGGGGAAGCGACGGGGGAAGCCGCGTAACTGTCGGCGCGGGCGTGGCGGTGACCGTCGCGGTGGCGGTCGCGGTCGCGGTGACGGTCGCCGTCGCGGTGGCCGTCACGGTCGCCGTCGTGGTCGCGGTCACGGTGGTGGTCACGGTCTCGGTCACCGTGATCGTGGTGGTCACGGCCGGGGTGGTGGGCCGTACGGTGACGGTCACCCGGGGTGCGGGGGTCGTCCGCGCCGGCGGTGTCGTCACCGAAACAGAGGATTTGCCACTTTTCTTATAGGTGTCGGTTCCGAGATACGTTTCGTGCCAGGCCGTCCGCCCGGCACTCACCGACAGGCCGGTCGTCACCGTCCGGCACTTCTTCTTCGCGCAGACACGTTGTTTCACGGAGAACCGCCTGGCGGTTCCGTATCCGTTCGTCACCTGCACCCTGAGGTAGGACTTGCCTCCGACCCTCGTCACGGAGGTCTTGACCACCCGCTTGGCCGGCGTCGCGGGAGCGGTGTTCACCCCGCCGTCCACCAGCGCGGAAGCGCCGCTCACCCCCTTGCCCGCCTCCAGGAAGCTTCTGATCGCCTCCCTGCCCGCACTGGCGGTGGGACCCGTGGCGGAGCTCACGGCCGAGGCGGAGAAGGTGTCCCGGACGTCGATGGCCCCCAGCCAGCCGATGACGGCGATCAGGGTGCCAACGGCCGCCACGGACAATATAAAAACTCTCATACCACCACAAATGTCCCGTATGTCAGAATTACTGCAGATAAATAATTTATCAGCACTTATATCACTTCCCTCCGTTGATTTCAGCCGAACCGAGACCGTCCCGGCAGCGCGCGGACCCGGTGCCTTTCATCGCGGGAAGGCCCGGCGCCTTTCGCCGCGGGAAGGTACCGGCCGGACACGCGCGAACGGCGCCCGGCGTACGGTCACCTCGCGGGTGTGACCGGCCGGGCGCCGCGACGGGCCCTGTGCCCGGGGCCTGCGTCAAGGAAGCAACAACCCCCAGTAGAGGGCCCACGGGACGAACATCGCCCCGCCGGCGAGCAGGAGGCCGAGCCGTACCCCCTCCTCCCGCGGCACCGAGGCCCGGGCGCGACGCCAGGCCAGCCCGGTGAGGACCGCCGCGGCCACGGCGGCCACCGCGAGGGCCTGCAGCACCAGCCAGAGCACCGGGCGCCCCGCCAGCACGGGCCCGGGAGCGGCCAGCTTGCCGCCGGTCATCACCAGGTAGAACAGGTAGAGGGACGATCCGAGCACCGCCGCGAGCCCCGCGGCGCTGAGCAGCCGCGCGGCCCCGGTCACCGGAGGCCGCGACCGGCCGCGAAGGCGCCGCACCAGCGCGATCACCGGGTAGGCGGTGAAGGCGACCAGGATCAGCAGCAGGACCGCCAGCTGGACCGGCGCCGACTCCCACGGGCCGGGAGGACCCACCGGCACGGTCCGCGAGGCCTGCACGGGAGCGGGCCCGGACGTTCCCGCCACCGGCGGCCTGCCCGCCGTGACGTCGCCGACCCAGGAGCCGACGAGGTCCGCGTAGCCCGGGGCGAGTTCGGGCGACCGGGTGACGCCGCCGTCGGGACTCTGGTGGGCGGCGTGCTCCGCACCGGGGAAGAAGCGGAACGTGTAGTGCTTGTTGCCCCCCTTCTCCAGCGCCCTGGCGAAGATCGGCGGGCTCTCCTCGGGCGGGGTCAGCAGGTCGTGGGTGCCCCAGATGGCGAGCACCGGCTGGCGTACCGCGGCGATCGTCGGCTCGGGGTCGTAGTACGGCTCGGGGAACATGCCGCCGTCGGCGATCGTCCGGTACAGGTTGAACTCGGCCCGGTCGATCAGCGATCCCGACACCCCCGCCTTGCGCAGCCCGGCCGCCACGGCCCAGGTCTGCTGCCGCAGCGGCGGCAGCCCGTTGGCGCCCACGAGCACGACGAAGGCGATGTCGCTCGACCGCGCCGCCGCGATGGGGACCACCCAGCCGCCCTCGCTGAGCCCCCACATGCCGACCTTCGCCGGGTCGACGCCCGGCTGGGAGCGGAGCACGGCCAGGGCGGCGAGCGCGTCGTCGGCGAGCAGCGAGTAGGACCGTTCGAAGAGCGAGTAGCCCACCGACCGCTTGTCGTAGATCAGCACGGACACCCCCTGACGGGCGAACGCGACGGCCTCGCCCATCAGCTTCTCGCGGGGCGTTCCGGTGCCCGCGCCGTGCACCAGGACCATGCCGGCACGCGCGGATCCCGCGCCGGCGGGCGAGACGACCGTGCCGTGCATGGCGAGGCCCCCGCCACCGCGGAAACCCACCTCCGTCGCCGCGAGGTCGGGCGGGACGCCGGGGGGCGCGGCGCTCGTCGGGGCCGCGGCGGTGAGAGCCGCGGCCGGAGGCGCAAGGGCCGGGGCGACAGGGGCCGGAGCTGCGGGGGCCGGGGTGACGGCGGGAGCCGCGGACGTGGCGGCGGCTGCTGGAACCGCGAGCAGGCAGAGGGCGGTGGCGGCGACCACCGCCCGGAGTCCCAGGGAGACCGGGGGGATTCTTCTCATATGCCGAACGTACTCTGCAGAGAGTTCTCGGCAAAGCTTTGTCTGCAGATATCGTTCTGCAGGACTAGGCTGCTCCTCATGAAGGATGACGAGCCCTTCCTGCTCGACGACCCCGGGAAGCTCAAGGCCCTTGCCCACCCCATGCGGCGGCTCATGCTGCGCCATCTCAACGTGCACGGCCCCGCGACCTCCACCACGCTCGGCGAGCTGCTCGGCGCGAAGACCGGCACGACGAGCTACCACCTGCGCCAGCTGGAGAAGTACGGCTTCATCGAGGAGGTCCCGGAGCGCTCGGCCGGCAGGGAGCGCTGGTGGCGCAAGGCCAGGGGGCCGCGCGACCTGCGGCTTCCCACGCCCGAGCAGCTCGCCCCCGAAGACCGTCCGGCGCTCGCCGAGTTCCACCGGGTCGGCATGGAAGAGGACCGCGAGCTGATCGAGCGGTTCCCCGAGGCCTACCTGCGCGATCCCGAGTGGGCCACCGGATCGCGCGGCCTGGGCCGGATGACCAAGGCCGAGTTCAAGGAGTTCTTCGAGGCCTACGTCGCGCTGCTGATGAAGTACAGCCCCCTGCCCGAGGACGCGTCCCCCGGAGCGCGCCCCATGCACATCCGGCTCTTCGCCATGCCCGCCGACGAGGACTGACGGCGCCCTCCCAGGTCCTGCCACAAAGGGGCCCGGAGCGGTCCCCGGCCCGCGCGCGGGCCCGTGGCCAGCGGGATTGCGGATCCCTCCCAAAACGGCCATCCATGACTTTTGACCCATTGACGCCATGTTTCCGACAAGTTAAATTAAGTGTAGAAATAAGACGTTGATTTACCATCCCCCGTAAGTCGCCCTTCACCTGCAGTTAGACCTTCCACCCCCCGGATCCGCAGTGGAGACATGCATGAGAGGTCTGTTCCGTCCTGCCGCCTTATGGACTGCCACGGCAGTCGCGGCAGCTCTGCTCGCAGTACCGTCGACCCCCGCCTTCGCCGACACGTTGCTGTCGCAGGGCAAGACCGCGACGGCCTCGTCGTCCGAGAACGCCGGAACCGCCCCGGCCGCCGCGGTCGACGGCAACGCCGGCACCCGCTGGTCCAGCGCCGCCACCGACGCCCAATGGCTCCAGGTGGACCTCGGCGCCTCGACCAGCGTCAACAAGGTCGTGCTGAACTGGGAGGCCGCGTACGCCAGCGGATACAAGATCCAGCTCTCCACGAACGGGACCACGTGGACGGACCTGAAGACCGTCACCGGCGGTGACGGCGGGATCGACACCTGGGACGTCACCGGCACCGGCCGGTACGTCCGGATGCAGGGGGTCACCCGGGCCACCGGCTACGGCTACTCCCTCTGGGAGTTCCAGGTCTTCGGCCCCGACGGCGGCTCCGGCCCCGGCGGGTCGTGCGGCACCACCAACGCCGCGCTGAACAAGCCCTCCAGCGCCTCCTCCGTCCAGGGCGCCGGGACCCCCGCGAGCGCCGCCTTCGACGGCGACAACGGGACCCGCTGGTCCAGCGCGGCCGGCGACCCGCAGTGGGTCCAGGTGGACCTGGGCTCGGCGCAGACCCTCTGCGAGATCGACCTGAGGTGGGAGGCCGCGTACGCGAGCGCCTTCAAGCTCCAGGGATCGACCAACGGCACCACCTGGACCGACCTGAAGACCGTCACCGGCGCCACCGGCGGTGTCCAGTCGCATGACGTGACCGGCTCCGCCCGGTACGTCCGGATGCTGGGCAGCGCGCGGGGCACCGGCTACGGCTACTCACTGTGGGAGTTCGCGGTGTACACGACCTCGGGCGGCGATCCGGAGATCCCCGGCGGCGGTCCGCTGGGCCCGAACGTCCACGTCTTCGACCCGTCGATGTCCAGCGCCACCATCCAGAACCGGCTCGACGCGGTCTTCGCCCAGCAGGAGTCGGCCCAGTTCGGCACCGGGCGCCACGCCTTCCTGTTCAAGCCGGGCACCTACAACGTGAACGCCAAGGTCGGCTTCTACACCTCGATCATCGGTCTGGGCCAGAACCCCGACGACGTCACCCTCAACGGCGTGACCGTCGACGCGGGCTGGTTCAACGGCAACGCGACCCAGAACTTCTGGCGCTCGACGGAGAACCTGTCGGTCCAGCCGCCCGGCGGCACCAACCAGTGGGCCGTCTCCCAGGCCGCGCCGTTCCGCCGCATGCACATCAAGGGCGCGCTGAACCTGGCCCCCACCGGCTACGGCTGGGCCAGCGGCGGATACATCGCCGACAGCAAGATCGACGGTGCCGTCGGCCCGTACTCGCAGCAGCAGTGGTACACCCGTGACAGCTCCGTCGGCGGCTGGGTCAACGGCGTGTGGAACATGGTCTTCTCCGGGGTGCAGGGCGCTCCCGCGACCAACTTCCTCGACCAGTCCTACACCACGCTGGAGAACACCCCGATCAGCCGCGAGAAGCCGTACCTCTACGTGGACGGCGGCGGCGCCTACCGGGTGTTCGTCCCGGCCCTGCGGACCAACGCGCGCGGCGTGAGCTGGGCGAACGGTTCCACCCCCGGCACCTCGCTCCCGCTCGGCCAGTTCTTCGTCGCCAAGCCCGGCGACTCGGCCGCGACCATCAACGCCGCGCTCGGCCAGGGGCTGCACCTGCTGCTCACCCCCGGCGTCTACCACCTCAGCCAGCCGATCAACGTGACCCGGGCGAACACCGTGGTCCTCGGCCTCGGTCTCGCGACGATCATCCCGGGCGGCGGCTCCACCGCGGTCAAGGTGGCCGACGTGGACGGCGTGAAGCTCGCCGGCTTCCTGGTCGACGCCGGCACGCAGAAGTCCGACGTGCTCATCGAGGTCGGCCCGCAGGGGTCGAGCGCGGACCACGCCGCCAACCCGACCAGCCTGCAGGACGTCTTCGTCCGCATCGGCGGCGCCTTCGCCGGCAACGCCACCACCAGCGTCGTCGTCAACAGCGACGACGTGATCATCGACCACACCTGGCTGTGGCGCGGTGACCACGGCGAGGGCATCGGCTGGAACGTCAACACCGCCGAGACCGGCCTCATCGTCAACGGCGACGACGTCCTGGCCACCGGCCTGTTCGTCGAGCACTACCGCAAGTACGACGTCGAGTGGTACGGCGAGCGCGGCCGGACGATCTTCTTCCAGAACGAGAAGGCGTACGACCCGCCGAACCAGGCGGCCTACATGAACGGCACCAGCAAGGGGTGGGCCGCCTACAAGGTCGGCCCCGCGGTCAACACCCACGAGGGCTGGGGACTCGGCAGCTACGTCTACT
Organism: Streptosporangium sp. NPDC023825; assembly: GCF_040639575.1. Classification (NCBI taxonomy): domain Bacteria; kingdom Bacillati; phylum Actinomycetota; class Actinomycetes; order Streptosporangiales; family Streptosporangiaceae; genus Streptosporangium; species Streptosporangium sp. NPDC023825. The sequence continues at coordinate 38,519 of NZ_JBFAAE010000002.1, forward strand.
TCAACGTCGACCCGACGATCGAGGTGGAGAACGGCTTCGAGGCGCCGGTGAAGCCGGGCGTGAAGTTCCACAGCCTGCTCACCGTCTCCCTCGGCGGCAACGGCCGGATCAACCACGTGATCAACGGTGTGGGCGGTCCCGCCTTCGGCACCGCGACGATCCCGTCCAAGCTCGTCTCCTACCCCTGAGGTCCTGAGCCCGCCTGATCAGCGGTGGTCACAGCGCTCTCCCCGCTGATCAGGCGTTTCACCCCACGCCGTGGGTCTCCGCCGCCGCGGAGGCCCACGGCGTCACCGTTCTCCGGGGACGGTGGCGCGGTAGCGCAGGCCGTCCATCAGCAGGTCGAGCAGGCGGCGGGCCTGGTCGCGCTGCTCGGGCTCCCCCGCGGCGAGGGACACACCCCCCATGCTCACGAGCACGTCGACCGGATCGACGTCCGGCCGCACGGTCCCGGCGGCGGCCCCCGCCCGGAGCAGCGTCGTGATCGCCTCGACCAGCCGGTCGCGACTCTGCGCGTACGGATTCCCGCCTGACGCGATGACCACGCGCAACGCGTCGGCCATGCCGCGCTTGGTCGTCATGTAGTCGACGAAGTGATCCATCCAGCTGCGCGTCGCCTCGTCCGGCGGCATCGCCTCCAGCAGGTCCGGCACGACGTCGCACAGCCTGTTCAGCTCGCTGCGGTACGCCTCCTCGATGAGCGCCTCGCGGGTGGGGAAATGGCGGTAGAGCGTGCCGATGCCGACGCCCGCGGCCTTCGCGATCGCGTCGAGCGTCACGTCCGGCCCGTCGTGGGAGAACGCGAGCACGGCGACCTCCAGCAGTCGTTCGCGGTTGCGCCGCGCGTCGGCGCGCAACGGTCGGGGGCCGGTGGCCGACACGGTTTCTCCTCGTCAGTCCCTGCGGACGGGGTAGGCGGCGCGCTGGACGCCGGGGGGTGACTTGCTAAGCGGAGGAAGCTCCGCTTACAGTGACTTGTAGTGGAGGCTCCTCCGTTTCACATCGTACCGGCCGGGTCCCCCCTTCGCGCAGCCGGGCACATCGCCGACAGGACAGGCATGATCATGACTGAGACCACACGTGTCACCACGCCGTTCACCGCCGCGTCCACCGCCGCCGAGGTCGTGGAGGGCATCGACCTCACCGGCCGCCGCGCCGTCGTGACCGGCGGGGCGTCCGGCATCGGCATCGAGACGGCGCGGGCGCTCGCCGGGGCGGGCGCGGAGGTGACGCTGGCGGTACGCGACCTCGACGCCGGAGAGCGCACCGCGAACGACATCGTCGCGACCACCGGCGCCAAGCGGGTCCTCGTCGCACCGCTGGACCTCGCCGACCAAGCGTCCGTGGCGGCGTTCACGGCCGCGTGGGACGGCCCGCTGCACATCCTCGTCAACAACGCCGGCGTCATGGCGTCGCCCGGGACGCGCACCCCGGAGGGCTGGGAGCTGCAGTTCGCCACCAACCACCTCGGCCACTTCGCGCTCGCCACCGGTCTGCACCGGGCACTCGCGACGGCCGGCGGCGCCCGCGTCGTGTCGGTCAGCTCGAGCGCGCACCTGCGCTCGCCGGTCGTCTTCGAGGACATCCACTTCAGGGAGCGCGCCTACGAGCCGTGGTCGGCGTACGGGCAGTCCAAGACGGCCAACGTGCTGTTCGGGGTCGAGGCGACGAGGCGCTGGGAGAGCGACGGCATCACCGTCAACGCGCTCATGCCCGGCGGCATCCGGACCAACCTGCAGCGGCACGTCTCCCAGGAGGAGCTCGACCGGGCGGTCGCCGCGGCCGGCGGCGCGGGCATCACGTGGAAGACGCCCGAGCAGGGTGCCGCCACGTCCGTGCTGGTCGCGACGTCGCCGCTGCTCGAAGGCGTCGGCGGGCGCTACTTCGAGGACTGCAACGAGGCGGGCCGGAACCGGCCGGGCACCCGCAACGGGGTCGCCGCGTACGCCCTCGACCCCGAGGCGGCCGCCCGTCTCTGGCAGGTGTCGGACGAGACGCTCGCCCGGTGATCCTCGCCTCGACCGGCACGGGTGACGGGCCGGACGTCCGCCCGCCGTCAACCGCCGGCGCCGGGACCCGCCGGAGAAGCGGCGGCCTCTCCCCGCCCGCCGGAAAGGATCATCTGTCGGGCCACCCCCACCATCCAGACGAGCGTGAAGGCGATCACCGTCGGGTTCTTGGCGGAGACGAGGATCGACGACACCAGCTCCCGCCGGTCCTCCGCGACCCAGTTCTCGATGGCCAGGTTGGGCAGGATGTCGAGCACGAAGAAGGCCGCTCCCAGGACGAGGAACTGGACGACGAGGTCGGACTTCCCGCGCTCGGCGAACGCCCTCAGCCGCCTCCGGCGGGCGTCGCGGCCGAGCGGCCCGAGCTCGGGATCGTCGGCGATCGCCAGCCTCACGATCACGTACAGCAGCAGGATCCGGCTCGCCCCGGTGAGGATCTCGGCGGCGACGTTCGCCGCCGTCGGGAGGTCCTGCCCCCAGCGCACGGCGACGAAGCGCTGGACCGTCGGGATCAGGGAGAGCCCCAGCACGATCCAGAGGTGCCGGGCGTAGAAGCGCACACCCCAGCGCGCCGCGTCAGCGCTGAGCCGCAGTCCTGAAGAGAGAGTCATGCTGCTAAGATACTTCAATCAAGTGAATTATTCACTACATCGAAGTATTGGAGCGATGATGAGTGGCGACGAGCTGGGCTGGGAGCTGAGCACCGCGGTCGTGCTCTTCCACGAGGCGATCGCACGGCGGCTCGGGCTGAGCGCCGTCGACCACAAGGCCCTGGGGTTCGTCACCAGGAACGGCCCGCTGCCCGCCGGGGCGCTCGCCGCCGAGCTCGGGCTCGGCGCCAGCGCGATCACCGCACTGCTCGACCGGCTGGAACGCGCCGGCTACGTGCGGCGCGCCCCCGACCCCGGTGACCGTCGCCGCGTGCTCGTCTCCGCCGTCACCGGGAACGCTCCCGACCTCGGCGGCATCTTCGCCGACCTCGGCCGCGAGATGGGGGCCTTCATGGCGAAGTACGACGAGCGCGAACTGGCCGCGATCCTCGACTACGTCACCAACACCATCGCGGTCCTCAAGACCCAGACCGCCCGCCTGGCGTCATCCGACGGCCCCTGACACGGGCGCGTCGCCACGAACCCCCGGCGGGCCAGCCACCGAGGCGAGGAACTCGCGGACGACCCTGAGGAATCCGGCGGGGTCACCGGTGTAGACGAAGTGGTCGGTGTCCAGCTCGGCGAGGCGGGTGCCGGGACGTCGTTCGGCCATGGCCCGGGCCTGGTCGGCGGGGATGACGCCCCGGGTGCCTCGGACCAGCAGGGCGGGACAGGCACAGGCCAGCCAGTCGTCCCAGTGGTCGCCGTGAACCAGGTCTTCCGAGTCGACCATGTCCTGGGGATGGAAGGGCAGCCGCCAGGTGCCGTCGGCGTTCTCCCGCAACGCGCCCTCGAAGAAGGGGGCCATCTCGCCGAGCCCTTCGACGAGCGCCTGACGGGTGGGGGCCTGGTCGCGCAGCGCGAGGACGAAGGCCAGCGGGTTGGGGCCGTGCGGGTCGAGCCGGACCGGCCCCTCGGCGTTGACGAGGGCCTCGACCCGGCCGGGGTGGCGGGCGGCGAACTGGTAGGCGTTGACGGCGCCCAGCGAATGGCCCAGGATCGCGATCCGGTCGAGGCCGAGATGGTCCAGCAGGGCGAGGACGTCGTCGAGGTAGCCCTGGCGGGAGTAGTCGGCCGCCCGCTCGGAGTCGCCGTGGCCGCGCTGGTCGGGGGCGATGACCCTCCAGCCGGGAGCCAGCCCGGCGGCCAGGCCGGCGAAACTCGCGCCTTCGGACATGTGGCCGTGCAGGGCGAGCAGGGGGCGGCCCGTGCCGCCGAAGTCGAGATAGGACAGGCGGCGGCCGTCGATGTGCAGCTCGGCGCGGGTGGGGCCGGTCATGGCGGGTCTCCCGGGGGTCGTCGTCTGGGGTACGACGACCGTAGTGCGGATTTGGGCAATTGCGCAAGGCAAATGCATTAGGCGTACGCCTAATTCGCTCGTCCCAGGCGCGGATAGCATGCCGGGCATGGGAAATCGCGAAGACCTGCTGGCCGGGGCCCGGCGCTGCCTGGAGGAGAAGGGGTGGGCGCGCACCACCATCCGTGACATCACGGCCGCCGCGGGCGGGGTCAGCATGGCCGCCATCGGCTACCACTTCGGCTCGCGCGAGGCGCTGCTGAACGCGGCCCTCATCGAGGCCATCGACGAGTGGGGCACCGAGACCGGCCGCACGCTGTCCGGTTACGCCGAGCCGGGCGCGACCCCGGCCGAGCAGTACGAGGCCATGTGGGCGAGGATCATCGAGTCCTTCACCGCGCACCGGCCGCTGTGGATCGCCAGTTTCGAGGCGCTCCTGCAGGCCGAGCACTATCCCGAACTGCGGCAGCATCTGGCTCGCGGCCAGGCCGAGGGCCGCCGCGGGCTGGCCGCGATCCTGGCCGGGGTCGCGGAGGACACGGTCGACGACGACGTGACGCGCACCCTGGGCGCGGTGCAGCTGGCCCTGATGGGCGGCGTCATGACGCAGTGGCTGCTCGATCCCGAGCAGGCCCCGTCCGCGGCCCAGGTGGTGGCCGGCCTGAGAGCCGTCGTGAACGGCCTCGGCCCCGCGGCGGGGTAGCGGCGATCCCCGGAGCCGTACGGGCTGCGTCGCGACCCCCGAACCGCCGAACCGCCGAACCGCCGAACCGCCGAACCGGGAGCATGCTCTCGTACTTTGGGCCGGTACAGAGTGATACGGGCTCTCGTACCATGAGGAGGTGCTCCCCCTCGTTCGCTCCGTGTGGGACGAGCCCCCTCCCCCCGACCCGCCGCGGCGGGTGTGGCGGGACTGGGCGCTCGTGGGGGTGCTCGTGCCGATCGCGCTGCTCGAAGGGGTGCTGCGGCCTGACCTTCCGTGGCGGGCCGTCTCGGTGGCGGTCACCGTCGGGCTGATCCCCACGTTGTTGTGGCGCCGGACCAGGCCGCTGCCGATGATCATGATCGTCTTCGGCGTCACGAGTCTCGCCCCGCTGCTGACGGGCGGCGACTCCGCGGAGACGTACACGATGGCCTACCTGCTGATCGTGGTGTACGCGCTGGTCCGGTGGGGGTCCGGGCGCGAGGCGGTGATCGGGCTGACGATCATGCTCGTCGCGGTCCACCTCTCGATCGTCCTCGGCCGCCTCGCCCCCGCCGACATGGTCGCCGCGTTCGCCGTCACGTTCTCCGCCGTCGCCCTGGGCGGGGCGCTCAGGTACCGGGCGCGGGCGAGGATGCGCGAGCTCGACCAGGTCAAGATGCTCGAACGCGAGCAGCTGGCGCGCGACCTGCACGACATCGTCGCCCATCACGTCTCGGCGATGGCGATCCGCGCCCAGGCCGGCCTCGCCACGTCGGCGTCGCGGCCGAACGCCGCGACCGAGGCGCTCCACGTGATCGAGGCCGAGGCGTCGCGCGCCCTCGCCGAGATGCGCGCCATGGTCCGCGTCCTGCGCCGGAACCAGCCGGCGGAGCTGGCACCCGGCCGGCGCGTCGCCGACCTCCGGCAGCTCGCAGGCGGGGGCGGCTCCGGCCCGTCCGTCGACGTGGAGATCCCGGACGACCTCGGCGACCTCCCCCCGTCGGTCGAGGCCGCGATCTACCGCCTCGCCCAGGAGTCGGTCACCAACGCCCTGCGGCACGCCCGTCACGCCACCCGCGTCGAGGTCCGCGTCACCGCCGACGACACGTCGGTGCGCCTGCGCGTGAGCGACGACGGCGACACCGGTTCCGCCCGCCCGCCCGTGTCGCCGGGATACGGGCTCATCGGCATGATCGAACGCGCCGAGCTGCTCGGCGGCACCTGCGAGGCCGGCCCGGACCCCGGTCGGGGCTGGACCGTCACCGCCGTACTGCCCCGGGCCGGGGTGGCGGCATGAGCATCCGGGTGCTCGTCGCCGACGACCAGGAGATCGTCCGCACCGGGCTCGCGATGATCCTCGACGCCCAGCCGGACATCGACGTCGTCGGCGAGGCCGCCGACGGGCGGCGAGCCGTCGAGCTCGCGCGGCGCCTGCGTCCCGACGTGTGCCTGTTCGACATCCGCATGCCCGGCCTCGACGGCATCCAGGCCACCCGCCTCCTCGCCGGGCCGGGCGTCGACGACCCCCTCGCCGTCGTCGTCATCACCACGTTCGACCTCGACGAGTACGTCTACGCCGCGCTGCGGGCCGGTGCCCGGGGTTTCCTGCTCAAGGACGCCGGCACCGTCCTGCTCTCCCAGGCCGTCCACGCCGCCGCCGGCGGTGACGCGCTCATCGCCCCGAGCGTCACCGCGCGGCTGCTCGGCGCCTTCGCCGAGACCGGGCCCGCCTCACCCTCGCTGCACCCCGTCGAGGCGCTCACGGACCGGGAGGAACAGATCCTCGTCACCGTGGCGCGGGGGCGGACCAACAGCGAGATCGCCGACGAGTTCCACATCTCCCTCAGCACCGTCAAGTCCCACATCGCGAGCCTGATGGCCAAGCTCGGTGCCCGCAACCGCGTCGAGATCGCCATGTGGGCCTACGAGACCAGACGCGTCAGGAACTGAGCCGCGCGCGGCGCCGCCGGGTGGCGCGGGGAACGGCCCGGACGATGGCGCTCCATCGGCGGAACGGCCCGCCCGGAGCCCGCCGATCGTCCATCGATCGGGCGTACTTTCGGCTGATGAGTCCCTCGCGGGGGGCTTCTACCGTGGTTCTCGTGGCACGAGACATCCTCGACGCCACCTGGCCGGCGACGCCTCCGATCTACCGGCACCGGCCACGACGCCGGTTCGCGAGCAGAGCGCCCCGGCAGACCCGTATCCCACCCGCGATGGATGAGGAGAATGCGTTGAAAGCATTCGTCCTGCGCTCGTACGGCTCCCCCGACGTCCTCGATCTGACGGAGATCGACACACCCGTCCCCGGCGACGGCGAGGTGCTCGTCCGGGTGCGCGCCACCTCCGTCAACCCCTACGACTGGCACAACATGAGAGGCGAGCCGTACGTCGCGCGCCTGATGCCCGGCGCCCTGGGGTTTCGCACCCCGAAGCTCCGCATCCTGGGCGCCGACATGGCCGGGCAGGTCGAGGCGGTCGGCGCGAACGTGACGGCGTTCCGCCCCGGAGACGAGGTGTTCGCGCTGCTCGAGGAGGGCGGCTTCGGCGAGTACGTGTGCGTCCGTGAGGACGAGCTGGCGCCGAAACCGAAGAACCTGTCGTACGAGCAGGCGGCGTCGGTACCGATGGCGGCGTGCACCGCCCTGCTGGGCCTGCGCGACGACGGACGGATCCAGCCGGGGCAGCGGGTCCTCGTCAACGGCGCCTCGGGAGGGGTGGGAACGTTCGCCGTGCAGATCGCCCGCGCGTTCGGCGCGGAGGTCACCGGCGTCTGCGGCCCGGGGAACGTGGGCATGGTCCGGTCGATCGGCGCCGACGAGGTCGTCGACTACACCAAGGAGGACTTCACCCGGAAGGAGCGGCGCTACGACCTCCTGCTGGACGTCGCGGGGGGCCGCCCGGTGTCGGCCTGCCGCCGGACGTTGACTCCCAAAGGGGCCTACGTCATCGTCGGCGGACCGGGCGGCCGATGGCTGCGGCCCGTCGGTCACATGGTCTCGGCCCTCGCGACCGCGCCGTTCGTGTCCCAGCGGACGGTCAGGACGGACGTGGTCCGATGCACGGAGAACAAGAGGAACCTGGTGACGCTGACCGAGTTCATCGAGGCCGGGAAGATCACCCCGGTCATCGACCGGCTCTACCCGTTCGAGGAGATCCGGGCGGCTGTCGAATACCAGGAGAAGGGACACGTACCGGGAAAGGTCGTCGTCACGCTCTGACGCGACGGGCCACCACGCATACGGCGATCACCTCTCGCGGGCAGTCCGGGACGCCGGCTCGGCACCCCGCTCACGGCCATGGACAGCATCACGCATGCCTAACTCGCCGCGGGTTCCCACGTCTGGGAGAGGTACGGCAGGTGGGCCGAGCGATAAAGCGCGATGATCAGGACCGCCACGGCCGCGAACCAGGCGACGAGCAGGACAGGGCCCAGGTCGGCGTAGCCGTATCCGACCAGCATGCCGAGCGCTCCCAGACCGGCGACGGCCCAGCGCGACACGTCGAGGAGGGCGACCCTGGAGACGTCCCCGCGGGAACGGATCCGCCTGATGACGGCGTCGACGGACAGCCACACGGTGATCAGGGCGCCGGCCGTCTTGGCGATGCCGATCACGTGCTCGACGGGGGAAAGCGTCAGAAGGCCGTTCGAGGGCACGCCGGACACGACCATGGCGACAAGCGAGGTGCACAACGTGGCGATGGCGAAGAACCTGGCCCGGTCGAAGGGATCGTGCGCGGACCGCCGAAGCTGGGACAGCCCCGACACGCACAGAAACCATCCGACGGGGTCGACCAGCAGGTCGAAGCCGTTGAGACGAAAGGCGGCGAAGGCGAAAAGGAAACCAGTGGCGATCTTCGCGACGGGCCGCATGCGTCACAACCTCCCGTGCTTGTCGGTGTCCACGTTCGAGGACGAGTTGGCCTTCAGAGGAAATCCGGACTTACCGCGTCATTGCAGGCCTTGCTGGCGAGACCTCGCTGCCAGGCGATCGGCAGCCTCACTTCGGGTCCTGTCAGCGCCCACGAGCCCCACGTCACCTCCGCCGTCCTCGAGCCCAACCAGGTTCTGTAGGTGAAAGTGACCGGCTGGGGCTCGTGGGGCACCGCCGCGCAGTCGGTGATGACAACGCGTCTTCTCAGGGTCTTCTGGTCACCACTCCCCACGGTGACCAGAGCATGCTCCTCTTTCGCCTCGTCGGCGGGCAGCAGGAGGATTCCCGGTATTTTCGCCGAGATATCGGTGATGGTGAAGGGGACCAGCCCTTCGTTTTCAAGTTCGATATCCAGGTTGGTGGACAGGACGCCGTTCTCGTCCACCTCCGCATGAAGGAAAAAAGCGTCGGTGTCCCACCGGATATGCGGGGTTACCGCTCCTGACCACCACAGGATCGATCCGACGACCGCCAAAGACAGGAAACCGAACACCACACTCCGCAACAGCGACCGCGCATGCCCGGCACGCCACGTGGCAACATCGAATTGCTGCCATATATCGCCTGAAGTCACGATGTAGAACCATATACGGTGATATCTCGTGACGACACCCTCAATGATTTTCTGGTTGGCCGTGGTGACGACCGTGCTGGCGGCGGCTGTGCCGGTCACATCGGAGCGACTCGCCAGGTTCGCCACACTGGCCGGCCTTTCCGTCACAACGGCCAACGCCCAGCAGGTCATCGACCATTTCACCGGCCTGCGCCGAGGGCGGCTGATCATCCTCACCATCGCCGTTCCCCTGGCCTGTCTGACCGGCGACCCGTTCTATCTGGTCCTGGGCTGGTGCGCCGTTTCCGTCTTCCGCGACCTACGGCTACCGGCCCGAGGGTCGCGCCCCCACGACGACACGGACATCTACCGGAGGGCATGGCTGCTCGGCTCGGGCGCTTCCGTGGTGGCATGCGGTTACCTGCTGATCGACAAGGGGGCCACCCCGGCACGTCTGGCCCATGCCGCCATCGTGATCATCGTGGCCGCGGCCGTACCGCTCGCCGCCCGGAACCTGACCGCCGAACCGGCGCCCGAGGCGTCGGACGACACGGCCCTGACCGTGTCGACCATTCGCCGATGGTCGACACGGACCCTCTACCTCGCCGGAACCGCGATCGTGCTGTCGGGCGCGCTCCTCACTCCCTGGCAGCCGCCACAGCGGGAACTGCCCGAATACTCGATGCCCAAGACGTTCCCGAAGCACACGGCCGAGTTCACGACGGTGGACGAGTACAAAGAGCCCACCTGTCCGTGGATCGACGAGATGGACGACCCCTGCCGGTCATGGCTGGTGAACGGGGAGCCGTTCCCGCAGGCCGCACCGTACGTCATCAGGAAAGGCGGGGCACCCCGCCGGGCGCCGTTCGCGCGCAGTCCGGGCAAGAAGGCCGTCGTCTATCTGGACAGGCACGATCGCCGCATGGTGTACCAGGACACCAACGGCGTACGCCACCTCACCGGCGTCCTGGCCGACACCGAGGTGCCCACACCCACGTTCGCCGGCCAGAACAGGTATGTCGCACTGACCAGGGACGGTGCGCGGATCACCGACACCAGGACCTGGACCACGGTGTCGATCCCCGGTGCTCGACGGGTCCACGACCTCAACGAGAGCGGAATCGTGGTCACGACCGCCTCCAAGGTGCTCGTGCTCGACCATTGGGGAAGAGCACGCATGAACCTTCCCCTCAGGAAGATCAGGGATGACGCCCCCGAGGACACGTATTACCTCCGGCCGGACGGAAAGCGCTTCGTGGCCATCCGAGGCCGTGAGATGAATGTCGAGACCTTCGATCCGGAGACCGGCAGGCGTTTGTCCGACGTCACCCCCACGTTCCCCGGCGACGACTTTATCGATATCGGTCTTGGCTGGTCCAAGAAGGGCCCCTTCCTGGTCCGCGGCTACGAAAGCGAACGCGTCTACTACCTCGAACTGGCGACGGGCAGGCTCTGGAGACGTGACAGGTGAATCACGAACACCGGGGGTTCAAAGGCCGGAAGCCGGTCGGTTCCAATGGCCATGTCCCTTCCGAGGCCGAGCAGCGGCCCTTGATGCCACTTCTCATGAAGATGCCGCCGGTGGCGAGCGAATCGAAGACCACGGTCGCTCACGGAGACCGGCTCAGGACCGCCTGCGGTTTCTACCGTCCGGACGACATGTTCGACCTGTACCACCAGAAAAAAGACGGTCCACCTCGTGGTCACCGAGTACGGCATGAAGGATGAGCTCGACTCGCCGCACGGTTCGCTGGGGCGGCACAAGCGGCGAACGGTCCGCGAGGGCGGCCCGCCCGGCGAATCCCGCCGTCGCCGGCGCATCCGGCACCCCGAAGCATGCCCGGCGCATCCGGCACCCCGAAGCATGCCCGGCGCATCCGGCACCCCGAAGCATGCCCGGCGCATCCGGCACCCCGAAGTATGCTGGGCGCCCGTGCGGGACCGAGCACGAACGATCGACGATCATGGATGCGGCCGTCACCACCTGCGGGATCGCGGTCACGAGAGGCATCGGCCGGACCGTGGAGCGGCGGGAGCGGCCGGAGCAAGAGGTGGACCAGCATGACGCCCCGCGGGACCTCGGACCCGGAACTCACCCTCGCCGCCCAGGCCGGGGACGCCGCGGCGCTGGGGCTGCTGCTGGAGCGCCACCAGGCGGGCATGCGCGCGGTGGCGCTGAGCCTGCTGGGGCACGGGCCGGACGCGGACGACGCCGTACAGGACGCGGCACTGGTCGCGCTGCGGCGGATCGGCGATGTCCGGGATCCCGCAGCGGTGGGGCCGTGGCTGCGGATGATCGTCCGCAACGCGTGCCGGACGCGTCTCCGGTCCGTCCACGACGTCCGGTTCCTCGACGAGCAGGCGCCGCCCTCCGCCGACGCGACCCCCGAGCAGGCGCTGGAGCGGCACGCGCTGCGCGACTGGATCTGGCGGGCGATCGAGGAGCTGCCCCCGCCCGTCCGGATGGCCGTCATGCTGCGGCACTTCAGCAGCGGTGTCACGTCCTACCAGGAGATAGCGGCGGCCTGCGCGGTGCCCGTGGGCACGGTTCGCAGCCGGCTCAGCCAGGGGAGGGCCAAGCTGGCCGAGGCTCTGCGGGCGACCGCGGACTCGGCGCACGGCGACGCCGCCGAGCTGGCCGCGGCGAGCCGCCGGGAGGCCCTGGAGACCCTGGACGCGGCCGTGCGGGGGAGGTTCGCCGAGGTCCTGGCCGAACGATGGTCGCCGGAGGTCGCGCTGCTCAGCGGGGAGCGCCCGAGGATCGGGCGCGAATTCCTGCTCAGGGGAATGGAGGGCGATCTGGAGGCGGGGGTCCGCCAGCACCTCGCCCACGTGGTCGCCAGCCGTGACATCACCATCTGGGAGATGGACATCGTCAATCCGGCGGAGAGCCCCGAACACTGCCCGCCCGCCGTGACCTGGCTCATGTCCCTCGACAAGGGCCGGGTGCACCAGCTGCGGCTCTATCATCCGCAACCCTCCGGACCGGTCTGAGCACGGAACGGACCGGCCTGAGCACGGAACGGACCGGCCTGAGCACGGAACGGCGGCTTCGCCCGCGACCGCGGCTGTGACCACGATCACAGGGGCCGGACCGAACTTACCCGCCGCCCCCGCGTCCTGTCGGTGTCAGTGACGACACCACACGACCGGAGATCCCATGAACGCCCTCGGCACGAACCCGCTGTCGCCAGGCACCCACACCGTCGACCTGAACGGCATCGTCCAGCGCTACCACGTCCACGGCACCGGCCCGGTGTGCCTGGCACACTCCGGTGGCCCCGGAGTGTTCTGGGAGTACATGAGGATGCCGGCGGTGGAGCGGCACCTGACCATGGTGTACGTGGAGCCGATCGGCACGGGCGGATCGGGCCGCCTCGAGACGCACCCCCACGGTTACACGCGGGACCGCTACGCGGAGGCCCTCGACAACCTGATCGGGCACCTCGCGCTCCCGAAGGTGTACCTCCTCGGCCACTCGTACGGCGGTTTCGTGGTGCAGCACTACGCCCTGCGCCACGCCGACCGGCTCGCCGGGATCATCCTGTACGAGAGCGCACCGGTCACCGGGGCCGAGCACTTCGCCGAGGCCATGCGCAACCTGGAGGAGTTCACCCGGAGGAACGCGGGCAACCCCGAGCTCCAGGAGGTCCTCGACGCCTTCGGGTCGATCCCCGCCATCTCGAACGACGAGGAGTTCACCGCCGCGATCCGCGGGCTGCTCCCGGCCTACCTCGCCGACTACTGGGGACGCGCGGAGGAGTTCGCGCCCATGAGGGCCTCGGTGAGCGGATCACACATCTCGGGCCTCGACGAGCACCTCGCCCCCGACGTCATCGACGACCGAGAGCTGCTGGGGGCGATCACCACGCCTACCCTGGTGATCGTCGGCCGGTACGACGTCATCTGCGGGGTGCGCTGGGCCCACGAGCTCGACAAGCTGATCCCCGGCTCCGAGCTGCTCATCCTGGAGGACAGCGGCCACTTCGGCCACCTCGAGGAGCCCGAGGAGTTCGCCCGGGCGATCGCCGCCTTCGCCGCGTCCACCGCGGTGTGACAGGCCCGCGGGCCTGTCGTACCGCGACCTTGGCCACCGGAGCCGAGCGGGACAGGGTTCCGCCCGGCCCTCCGTGCGTATGGTCACCGAGGTGGGGCCGGCCGGCTCGATGACCGGGCCTTGAGCTCGGCGGAAACGATTTCATTCTCGCCGGTCGCCCGCGACCGCGAGCGTGCCCGGCCACCGTGCCCCGCATCCGTGGCCGGGCACGGGCATCCCCTACCCGGCCGAGGGCGCCACCGGCTCGGAGTCGGTCCAGCCGGCCTCCAGCACCACCTCGGTGCCCTTGCTCCCGCCGGGCACGCCGGCGTCCAGGAAGGCCAGCACCATCGAGGTGTCCGGATCGATGATCAACCTGTTCGGGGTGGACCGGTCGTACATGCCGGGGAACGCGATCGCGACGCCCGGCCTGCCTCGCGGGTCCCTGGTGCGGCCCTCCGCCCGTACGAGGGGCAGCGCCGCCAGCGCCCGGTACGCGGCGCCCCGCACCTCAGGAGAGGCGGGCAGCTCGTACAGCAGTGACGCCAGCGCCATCGGCAGGTGGTCGTCCGCGGAGCGCTCGACCCCGGCGTGGATGGCCTCCAGCGCCCGGTTCCTCAGAGCCCCGGGGTCGGCGGGCAGCGCCTTGATCTCTTCCAGGGTCAGCTGCTCGCCGCCGAACCGGAACTTCTTCCTGTTCTTGTACGAGCCCAGATGCCCTTTACCCGGCGAGGTGGAGAAGGCACCGTACTCCGTCCTCCCCTCGCCCGGCGAGACGGAGGAGTCACCGCGCTCCGCCTTCCATTCGGTCGGCGAGCCGTCGCGGCGCCAGGCCTCCACATCGAGGGGGCGCGTAGCCAGCTTCCTGTAGCCGGTCCAGGCCCGGCCCTCCTCGGAGATCCAGTCCTCGGTGGTGGTGGAGCTCTCCAGTTGATAGGTGTCGCCCTTCCTGTCGTACGGCCTGGCCCACCGGATCGTGTTCAGCCGCTTGACGTACCAGCGGATCTTGCTTCTGGCACGGCTCAGCCGCGAGCCGACCGTGCCGTAGGAGATGCCGAGCGCGGCGGCGATCTCCTCGTGGCTCAGCCCCGCCAGGGCCGTCAGGAGCAGTACGTCGCGCTCGCCCCGCCCGAGACGGGCGATGGCCTCGGCGAGCGCGGGGCGCAGGCTCTCGGCACTGACCTGGGCCGCCACCCGTTCCTCGTGGCCGGGTGAGTCGGCCGGGGGGCCGTACCTGTTCATGGCGCCCAGCGCGCGGACCTCGGCCCTGCGGTGCTTACCGATGAGGTTGGTGGCGATGCCGTACAACCAGGTTCTGACGCCGGCCCTGGCGGGGTCGTACCGCGCCCGCTTGCGGAACGCCGTCAGGAACGTCTCGGCCACCACGTCCTCGGCCTGTCCGGGGCCGAGTCGCCGGGTGACGTAGCCGTGAATCTCCCCGAAGTAGGCGTCGAAGACCGCGGAGAAGTCGTCGAGCGACTGTTCTGGCGGTCGTTCGACCGGCGTGGCTGTCATCGAGAACCTCTCGGGAGCGAATGTCGGTCATGGGGTATCACCCGATGAGCCGGTTCGCTTTCCCGATCGCCGGCAGGGGCGGCCCGCCGAGGGGCCGGCGCGCCCCGGACCTCAGTTTCCCTTCGGAGGGGTTTCGATCGTCGTCGGCGACTCTCCGAACAGGTCGGGCTCGGGAAGGTCCTCCGCATCGACGACCAGGTCCTCGGGCGGCGGCTCGATGGTCACCCTGGCACCCCAGCCGGTGAAGCGCAGGTCGGAGCCGAGGCCCAGCTCGTAGTTGTCGTTCGTCTGCTGGGAGGTCCTGGTGGTCAGGCGGGTGACCCTGCCCTTGGCGTCGAACCAGAGCGCCCAGGCGAGCTTCTCGCCGCGCTCCGAAGGGAGACCGCCGAAGGGCAGACCAGGAATCTTGGAGGTGCGGATGGTGCCCCTGGCGGCACGTGGGCCGGCGGAGGAGGCGGTGGCGAGCAGCGCCCGCAGCGTACCGGGCTGGAGGAGATCGACCGTGACATCCGCGGGACTGGATTCGGGCCATCGGCTGCGCACCCACTGCTTGCCCGGCGGCAGACTGCCGACCAGTTCGCCACCCGAGGTGTAGTTCGCGTCTTTGACTTTGATGAGCAGCGAGGGAAAGAGAAAGTAAGGATCCGATTCCAGCTCCGAAGCCTTGGCGGCCGGCGAGTAGAACGTGCTGATGTCATCTGTTTCCACCCGCCCTCCCTCACGGAATCCGGCGACCCGGTCGGTCCGGATGGTGGCGAACCGCTTGCCGTCGGCCGACATGCGGGTGACCAGGGAAATGGTGACGCCCCTGCCGGGCACGACCTGGGCGTGGAGCGCCTTGACCGGATCGGGGGCGGCGGCACGGGCCGGCAGCGGCGTGAGCAGAACAAGGCCCGCGACGAGGCCGACGGTGATTCTTCTCATGCGATTTCCTTCGGCATCCGGCGAGGGGAGAGGAATCCTTCCAAAGGAAGATCACGGCACCGTCTCGAATACGAACCTTCGATTCCACGCTCGAAATCGTTCGAGCGAAAGGGTGAACGCGCCCGCGTGCCGGGGCCGCGGGCCGGCCTCGCACCCACCTGCCGGGACACCTGGCGGGCCGGTCTCGCACCCGGCCCGCCAGGTGTCCCGGCACCCGTGGTCGGCGGTCGGCGGCCGTCGGGGGCGTGCCTTCACGGGCCTTTGCCCCTGGCACGGAAGGCCGCGGTCTTGACGCGGTTCTGGCAGCTGGTGCCGCAGAACCGGCGGGTGCCGTTGCGGGAGACGTCCACGTAGACCCGGTCGCAGTGCGGCGCCGTACACACGCCGAGACGGTCGTGATACTCGCTCCCCAGCACGATCGCGAGACCGGTGGCACAGCTCGCCGCCCAGTCGCCCGCCATGGTGCCGCCCGGGCCGTGGAAGTGCAGGTGCCACGGCTCCCCGTCGTGACGTTCGAGCATCGGCCGGGCCCGGGTCTCCTCCAGAAGGGCGTTGACCCGCAGGGCGGCGGTGTCGACGTCTCCCGTCGCGACGGCGTCGAAGACCGTGCGCAGCCGCGCCGCGATCTCGACGAGCTCACCGGCCTCCACCTCGGTGACCTCCCGATGGCCCGGGTAGCCGGTGCGCAGACCCTCCGTGGCGGCGGCGACGAGATCTCGCGGCGGCGGGAGGTCGCGGCCCCGACTCTCTCCCGGGGTCAGCTCGTTGACCAACCCCACCGCCACCCGGACGATCGCATCAGCGTGACTGTTGAAATCCACTTGACCGGTTACATCCTTGCGTTCTAGTTTGTAACTGTCACAAGCTTAGACGACAGTTACAAGGAGACGATGGTGCTCACCCACGATGCCGCACTCGAGTGGATCGCACGCTGGGACCGCCAGCAGGAGGGCTACCTGCCCGACCGCGAGGAGCGCTTCACCGCGCTGATCGACGCCGTCGAGGCGACGGGCCGCCCCGATCCGCTGGTCGTCGACCTCGGCTGCGGACCGGGATCACTGTCCGCCCGCCTCCTGGAGCGGCTGCCCGAGGCGACGGTGGTCCCGGTCGACGCGGACCCCCTCCTCCTCGGCCTCGGCCGGGCCGCCTACCCGCACCTCACCTTCGTCTCCCTCGACCTGCGCAGCCCCGGATGGACCGAGTCCCTGGGCCTGAGCAGGCCGGCCGACGTCGCGGTGAGCACCACCGCGCTGCACTGGATCTCCGGACCGGACCTCCGGAAGATGTACGCCGAGCTGGCGACCGTGCTGCGTCCGGGCGGGCTCCTGCTCAACGGCGACCACATGGAGACCGACGACGCCACTCCGGCCATCGCCCGCCTCGAACGCGCCGTGCACGACCGGGAGACCCGGCGCGCGTTCGCCGGCGGCCACCCCGAGGGCTGGCGCCAGTGGTGGGAGGCCGTCGCCGCGGATCCCGCCTTCGCCGAGCTCCACACCGCACGCACCACCGCGGGCGCCGACCATCACGGCTCGGAGTCCTCCCTGCTCTCCGAACATGTCGACGCCCTCCGCGGCGCCGGATTCACCGAGACCGGCACCCTCTGGCAGCGCGGCCACAACCGTCTCCTCTGCGCCGTCCGCGACTGATCCGCCGGCGGTCAGGGATGGGGTGACCCGTGAGCACCGTTGCCGCACTTGATGACCATCGGCCAGGCGGAACTCGGATACCCCGGCCAGGAGGGTCACCGCAGTAAGATCGCCAGGCGACGAGCAGGGCACTCACGAAATTCACGATCCGATCAGTCGCGCCGACGCCTTTGCCGATCACGGCTCGATCCTGTGTCGACGCCCGACAGTCGTCGGTTCACTCACCATCGGCACAGCGGCGCATGGCTCGCCGAGCCCGCTCGACCTCACGATCATCACGCATCCGCGTCTTGTGAAACACGGTCAGGAGCACGATCCGGCGATGAGGTGCGATCCAGTAGGTGACGCGCACGGCGAACCCGTCAAGGTGCGCGCCGGTCGTCGGCGAAGGCCGCACGCGGATCGAGGAGCCGGCCTCGCGCGTGCTCCTCGTCGAAGGCGTCCGGGCCGAGCGCCTCGACGGCGGCGGCGCGCACCTTGGCGAGGTCGGCCGCGTCGTCGGGATCCGGTACCTGGCCGAGCGACGCGAACGCGCCGTCCGCGACTCCGGCCAGCCGCGCCGCCCGCGCGTGATCGCCCTCGGCCGAGGCGTACGCGGCGCCCGCCACGCAGACGTACGGCACGAAGTCGGCCCAGCCGTTGCGGAACACCCGCTCACGGCCCTCGGCGAACAGCTTCCCCGCCACATCGAGATTGCCCAGGCCCAGCTCGCAGAACGCGAGGTTGTGATACTCGGAGTTGACCGTCTCGGGCCGGCCGAGCGCCTCGTTGAGGGCGATGCTCTCCCGGTACAGATCCCGGGCGCGGAGCAGGTCGCCGGACATGCGCGCCACGGCGGCCAGCACGTGCCTCGGCCGTTCCTCAAGACTCCGGTCACCGGAGCGCAGCGCGACCGCGAGCGCCTCCCGGGCCCGGGCCTCCCCGCCCGGCAGGTCACCGCCGCGGATGGCGACCCGGGCCAGGCTGTAGCGGGCCTCCACCTCGCCCGCCGGGTCGCCGGCCGCCCGGGCCCGCTCGATCTCGGCCTCGCTCATGCGCACCACGGCGTCGCTCTCACCGCGCCGGAAGGCCGAGCGCACGTTCTCGCTGAAGTTCATTCGATCCTCTTCCTCGGCTGGACGGTCTCGTCCGTCACCGTGCTTCGAACACGGTCCACTTCTCCACGGGGCGGAAACCCATCGACTCGTAGAGCGGCCGGCCCATCGCGCTGGTGTGCAGGTAGGCCTCGCTCGCTCCGGCCGCGACGCCGTCCAGCAGCACGGTCTCGGTGATCGCCCGGCCCAGGCCGCGGCTCCGTGCGTCCGGCACGACGGCGATGTTGAACACGCCGACCACGCCGGGGCCCCGGATCCCGAGCCCGGTGCCGGTAGGCCGTCCGTACTCCTCGGCCAGATAGCCGGTGACGGGGCCGGCGTCGAGCACACCGCCGCCCATCAACGAGCCGAAGACGCCCTCGGGAGCTTCGAAGCCCTGGGTGAGAGCCTCGGTGTAGAGGTCGCTCTCGGTCGCGCCGACCTGGCGTACCGGCTTTCGCCGTGCCGCGTCGGCCCGGAACACGATGTCGCCCGTGGCGCAGGCCAGCAACCACAGATCACCGCGTTCGGCCAGCCCGTGCCGGGCCGCGAGGTCGGCGATCTCGCCGCCCGCCTCGCCCCGAACCAGGATCGACCATGGCACGCCCTGTCCGCCGACCTCGATCGCCATCTCGTCGAGCGACTCGCGATCCGGTTCCGGTGCCGTGTCGTAGGCGGCGTTCAACGTCGCGACGCCCGCGCCGGTCACCGCCGCACGGGCGGTGCCCCGCTCGGCGTACCGGCCCGCCGGTGTCACCTCGCAGAGCAACGCGATGGCGTCGAAGTACGCCGCCGCCATCCGGTCGGCGATGGTGTCCATGGCCTTCTCCCTCGCGTTCTCCATGGTCAGCGGCGAGCCGGAGGACTCGCGGCCCGGTAAGGGGACGATACCGGCCGCCGCTCAGGCGACCTGCCCGCGCACCCGGTCAAGGGCGGCTCCGGCGACCTCGCGCCGACCGACTCCGAAGACGAGGGAGTGGCCGCGGTCGTCGCACCTCGGATGCCCGGTGTCGCCGCCCGGGCCGTGGAGCTCGGCCGCCTGCCCCCCCCGGGACGCCGTCGCCCCGCTCGCGGGGTCAGGCCCACCTGTCCATTAACCCTATACAAAAGGTAGGATTAGTAGGCATACTTGCGGCCGTTTGCTTCGTTCCCCGAGGAGCCCCCTTATGCGCCGCGTTCTTGCCCTGTTTGGCGTGCTCACCCTGATCGGCAGTCTCACCTCCTGCGGAGGAGGTGAGACGAAGGCCGAGAAGGAACAACTGCGCGTCGGCTACCAGCGGTTCGGCGGGCAGAGCCTGCTCAAGGCCAGGGGACTCGCCCCGAACGCCTCCTGGTCGCTGTTCGAGAGCGGCCCCGCCCTGACCGAGGCGATCAAGGCCGGCGCCATCGACATCGGGCAGACGGGCGAGGCGCCGCCGATCTTCGCCGCGGCCGGCGGCACCAAGTTCAAGATCATCGCGACCTCCGAGCCGGTGCCGAAGGGCGAGGCCGTCCTGGTCAAGGAGAAGAACGGCTTCACCTCCTTCAAGGACCTCAAGGGCAAGAAGGTCGCGCTCAACAAGGGGTCGAACGTCAACTGGCTGCTGGTCAAGCTGCTCGAGGCCAACGACATGAAGATCACCGATATCGAGGTCCAGTACCTCAAACCGGCCGAGGCCCGTCCCGCGTTCGACAACGACCAGGTCGACGCCTGGATCATCTGGGACCCGTACTTCTCCCTCGCCGAGCAGCCGGGCGTGAAGGTCCTCGCCGACGCCACCGGCCTGGCCAACAACCGCGAGTACCTGCTGGTGTCGCCCGAAGCCCTGCGGAACAAGCCCGACCTGGTACGTGAGTACCTGAGGGTCTACCGCGAGGTCACGGACTGGGGCATCGCCAACCCGGAGGAGCGCGTCAAGCTGCTCGCCCCCGAGCTGAAGATCCCCGAGGACGTCGCCCGCCGCGCCCTGGAGCGCAGCGCCCAGCCGCTCGCGCAGGTGGACGCCACGATCGGCGACGAGCTCCAGCAGATCGCGGACGGCTTCGCCGACCTCGCGCTCATTCCCGGCAAGGTCGACATCAAGAGTCTCGTCGACCCGAGCTTCTCGGACGTCCTGAAGTGAGGTTCAGGCCACGGCGGCTGATCACGCCGGTCGTGCTCGTCGCCGGATGGGAGGGCGCCGCGCAGGCCGGTCTCCTCTCGCCCGACAAGCTTCCCCCGCCGAGCAAGATCGCGGCGGCGGCCTGGCGGTTGTCCCTGGACGGATCCCTCGGCCTGCACCTGCTGGAATCCTTGGAGCGGGCCGCCCTCGGGCTGCTCATCGGAGGCTCGCTCGCCCTCGTCCTGGGCGCGCTCGCGGGGTTGCTCCGGATCGGGGACGACCTCGTGGACCCGCCGGTCCAGGCGGCCCGGATGCTGCCGCATCTCGGACTCGTCCCGCTGCTCATCATCTGGGTGGGCATCGGGGAGTCGCTGAAGGTGTCGCTGGTGGCGCTGGGCGCGTTCTTCCCGATCTATCTCAACACCTACGCCGGCATCCGCGACATCGACGAGAGACTGGTCGAGGCCGCCCGGACCTGCGGCCTCACCCACCTTGAGCGGATCCGGCACGTCGTGCTCCCGGGCGCGATGCCGTCCCTGTTCCTCGGCCTGCGACTGGCGTTCGCCGCGGGCTGGCTCAGCCTCGTCGTCGGGGAGCAGGTCAACGGGCAGAGCGGCCTGGGCTTCATGATGATGGAGGCCCGCGACTTCAGCCAGACGGAGATCGTCGTGCTGGGCCTGGTCGTGTACGCGTCCCTCGGCCTGCTGTCCGACCTGGCGTTGCGCACCGCGGAAAGGAGAACGCTGTCATGGCGACGCGGCCTGCAAGCGTCATAGCCGCCACCGGGGTACGCCGGGTGTTCGCCGGCACGACGGTCCTGGACGGCGTCGACCTGCGGATCGAGCGGGGCGAGGTCGTCGCCCTGCTCGGAGAGAGCGGATCGGGCAAGAGCACGCTCCTGCGGATCCTCGCGGGGCTCGACGAGGAGGCCTCCGGCGACTTCACGACCTGCGGGTCGAAGGCCGTCGTGTTCCAGGAGCACCGGCTGCTGCCGTGGAAACGGGTGGCCGACAACGTGGCGCTGGGCGTCCGCGGCCGGGACGCCCAGGAGCGCGCGACGACGGCGCTCGAGGAGGTGGGGCTGGCCGACCGGCGTGACGCCTGGCCGTCGGAACTGTCCGGCGGGCAGTCCCAGCGCGTGGCGTTCGCCAGGGCGCTGGTCCGCGAGCCGGACCTGCTCCTGCTCGACGAGCCGTTCGGCGCGCTCGACGCGCTGACCAGGCTGAAGATGCAGGCTCTGTTCGGCAGGCTCCGCGCCAGGCACGGCTTCGCCGCCCTCCTCGTCACCCACGACGTGGAGGAGGCGATCCTTCTCTCCGACCGGCTCCTCGTCCTGGACAGGGGCCGCATCGCCGAGGAGATCGAGGTCGACCTCGGCCACCCCCGCTCCGTCGACGTACCCGGCTTCAGCGACCTCCGCCGCCGCCTGCTGGCCCTCCTCCACGTCCCGGCCGACCCCGAGGAACCCCGGACGCGCAGCCCTGTCATGCGCGGGGGACGTCATTCAGAGGGCTAGGTCGCGGCCGGTGGGACCGAGATCCCACCGGCCGCCGCGGCCCGGCCTCGCCGCTCCCCCGGTGCCGGGCGTCAGGCCATCACCGACTCCCCGCCGGGATAGGTGAAGGACGACCGGGGCGAGTAGAAGCCCCACACGATCTGCAGTGGATCGGCGGGGCGGAGAGCGTAGACGGAGTGGCCCGGCTCCAGGAACTCCAGGGACACGACCTCGAACGGGTCGACCGGTTCCGCCACGAACGGATAGAGCCCGCTGTGCCGCTGCCCGTCGACCTCCGTGATGTAGCGCAGCTGGCCGCGGTTGACCGCCGTACCGGTCTCACCGACCCGCGCGGTCGCGCGGATCACCGGCACACCGTCCGACTCGGTCGTCGCGACCAGCTTCCCGTCCCCGACCTCGATCGTGGTACGGCCCACGCTCGCGGGCACGCCTCGGGCGGCCGCGTACTCGCGTACCACCTCGCTGGAGTTGAAGTAGTGCGTCCACCAGCGGCCGGGGGTCACGCCGTCGGGAGCGTAGGTGTCCTCCAGGTCCGGCCCGATGTAGGTGAGCGAGTACGCGCCGAAGCCCGAGGTCTGCTCGGGCCGGTCGACGACGTACTGGTTCATGAAGACCTGCCGGTTGGCCATGGGCTTCAGACCGTCGGGGACCAGGGCCGCGACGGCCTCGGGGTCGGCCGGCACCCAGCCGAAGTAGATCATCCGGCTGTTGACGACGAGCTGGGGAGCCACGAGTTCGGGCACGACTTCTCCCTGGTGTCGGCGGTGTCTGTCCGGAACATATGTCACGTTCCAACAGAGAACAATGACCTTGATCTCCCGGAGCCCCAGGGGTTCGCACGCTCGGTACCGGAGTCAACGGCCACCCCGGAGGGCTTCCCCGTGTGTCCGCGTCACACCAGAGCCCCGACCGGCGAACGGCCGGCACAGGCGAAGCACGACAAGCTTTGGACAAGCCGGCGTGGCTAGCGTGCACCGTAGCCAAGTCTGGAGTTGCCATGCTTTCTTCGGTGTCAGCCGGTCCGCGAATTCGTTCGGGCAAAAAAGATGGCGGCTCCTTCCAGGTGGCATGCGGAGTGTTGATCGCGTTGATCGGCGCGCTGGCGGCCTTCGCCTTCAGCGCGATCCACGCGAAGGGCTGGATCGATCTGGAGGTTTACCGGGAAGGCGGAGCGGCGGTACTGCGGCGTACCGCCGTCTACGACCTGGCCGTAGGTGAAAGGTGGCTGAAATTCACCTATTCACCGTTCGCGGCGATGCTGTTCACGCCTCTCGCCTTGGTCGGAATGGAGATCGCCGTCGCCCTCTGGGTGCTGATCTCCATACTCGCCCTCGAGGCGGTGGTATGGATTCTCATCGGCCGTACCGCGGTGAAGCACCGTGATCGCCGGGCGACTCACACGTTGCTGGCCGTCGTCGCGATACTTCCCTTGTACCCGGTGACGCTCACGCTGTGGAACGGGCAGATAGGCATCATTCTGCTGCTGGCGATAGTTGTGGATCTGACGCACGGCAAGGAAAAATGGCGCGGCATAGGAACGGGCATCGCCGCCGGCATCAAACTCACCCCACTGATATTCATCCCCTACCTTCTCATCACGCGTCGTTTCCGGGCCGCCCTGATGGCCGGACTCGGCTTTCTCGGCACAGTGGTCCTCGGCTTCCTGCTGCTGCCGGCCGATTCACGTGATTACTGGGGTGGCGCATTCTTCGACACGCAACGGGTGGCCGCCGAGCAGGGCGCGGATTTTTTCAATCAATCGCTTCGCGGCGTGCTCATGCTCATGCCCGGCTCCTGGCCCACCGTGCCTTTGTGGCTCGTCCTGTGCGCGGTGGTCGGCACGGGTGGGCTTTTAGTCGCCGCACGGACCGCGAAGAAGGCGGGCGAGCTCGCCGGAATCACCGTCTGCGCCATCGTGGGGCTGCTGGTCTCACCCGTTTCCTGGCCGCACCATTGGGTCTGGTGCATACCACTCCTGGTGCTCTGGGCACAGCACGCTCAACGCACAGAGGCCACGCTCGAGAAGGTGGGCGTCGGGTTCTTGTGGTTCGTCTTTCTCCTGCCTGGATACATCGCCCTGGCGGTACTTCTGGTATATCCGTCCCACGCCGGGATGTGGCTGATGTTGCTGACGGACAGTTACGTGCTCAGCGGATTGTCGACGCTGCTGGCGCTCGCGGTTTGTTTCGGCCGGAGCGATCGGCGGCGAAGAAGGCACGGGTCAGGCGACGGCTAGAGCCCTTCGACGGTCAGGGTCACACGGCCCGGCCGCGGCGTGAGCCGCCGAGGCCCGGCGGAGACCGCGCCCGGTCACCTCGCGGAGACGCGACCCCGACCGATCGGACGCTTGCGGATGAACCATTCGGCCACGGCGAGGTTGATCACCCAGCCGGCGGCCACGAGCAGTGCCCTGGGGAACTCGCCGGGCGTCCCGAAGATCAGGAACCAGGGCAGGTGGGTCAGCGCCTGCGTGCCCGCGCCCAAACCGATCGCGTAACCACGGATCATCCAGGCGCGGTGCCGGGCGGCGTCCCGCCGCCGGATCGCGGCGAAGGCGAGAACGATGGCCAGGAGCATGGCCGAGCCGAACACGAGCCGGATGCCGGCGAGGAGATCACCGTCACCGTCGGGCCGGGGATAGAACAGCGTCATCCACAGACCGGAAAGCGCGGCGGCGACGCCGCAGAGGACCAGGACCCGCCCGGCGGCGCGGTGCCGGCCCGGCCTCCGGCGGCGGAAACGGGGCGCGAACTGGAAGGCCCCCAGAACGCTGTACACGCTGACGGTGAGAATGTGCAGCACCACCGGCACAGGCGTCGCGAAGAACCGTGCGTTTCCCGGCGTGATCTCCGCACCGGCTGTCAGCTCGGTCAGGCGGGCGGCTCCGGCGATGATGGGAACGGCACTGAGCAGGATCAGCGCGGCGGGCAGGAGCCAGCCCGGCCTGCCGGAGGAGGCCGTGGCGACTTCACGGCCACGGGCGGCGAGAGTCCCTGCCGTGTTCCGGTCATCCGTCGGCCGGCCGCTTCGCGGCGACCGCGGGGACGGAGGGTGTCCCGTCGAGCGCTCATCGGTCATGGTCCGATCGTGACGGCCGGGACGCCGGCGGCTCATCGGGAGAACGGTCCGGCCTGAGCCGGCCGATCGTCCACCGGCAGGGCGTATTTTCGGCCCAGGTCCCGTGAGGTCGTCCGTCCTACGGGGGAAGCTCAGCTTGTGCCAAGTGTCGGAGACCTCACGAGTGTGCGGTGTGGAGATGACATCATCGGGAGCATGTGTCGTCGATACATCGTCGGCATCGTCGGCATCGGAGCGATGGTCGCGGTGGCGTCCGGCTGCTCCGAGCCGCCTTACCGGCTGCCTGACCGCAACACGCCGGCTGTCCAGGCCGAGGAGAAAACGCCTCGCCGCGCGCCTGCCGGACGAGTTGCTCTGGGGCCCGGGTACCTGCAAGGTCCGGCTGCTCGGCAAAGAGGGTTCTTCATCGTTCGCCTGGGCAACCTGCAGGATGACGCCAACGGCCGACGTCTCGTCGGGAGGCGTCTCCATGCCGGTGCGGGTGGACGGAGATCAAGTGAGGAAACCCGCCGACGGTGGGGATTACGCGGAGAGCGTCAAGCGTATGTTCCCGCACCGTCTGGCGGACAGAGTGCTCCACGAGCCTGACAGATTGCGCCCGTAGCCCACGCAGCGTCGGCTTCACCCCGGAGGATCGGCGAGATCCGCACCGTCTCCCTGGACGATCCGGCTCGACGTGCGACCGATGTGCTGCGTGAACTGCGGGGATGCCAAGCATTGACAGATGCCGTACGTTGATCATCTCGCGTGTGCCCCATATCTGGAGGTCGTCGGGAGGGGCAGTCCTGACTTCGTGCCGCACGTGCGGCGGCCACCCGAAACGGAGATGTCCTCTTCACGATGAGCGCCGAATACGCATGGTCCGAACGCTTCCCCGCAAGGCATCCGGTGACCGAGGGTTCCGAACACCCGGCGGTCGGCCCACTCGGCGATCTGTATCCTCCGGCTACCGAAGCAGAGGTCCGCGAGCTCGAAGAGCGGCTGGGCGTGGGGCTGCCGTCGAGTTACCGGCGGTTTCTCCTGTTCGCCAACGGGTGGGGCAGCGACGACGACTGCCGCCTGCTGCGTGTCGAGGAAGTCGGCTGGCTCCGTGATGTCGACCCCTCGACAGCCGAGAGCTGGTCAGAACCCAAGCCCGAGAACTCATGGAGCGTGCCCGACGAGCTCTACTTCGTCTACGGACACGAGCAGGTCTCCGTCGACATGAGAGGGGAGTATGTGTCCGACACCCTTCTGGCCGGGTATTGGGACGACGGAGCCGTTCTCCTCAACCCCCACGTCAAAACTCCTGAAGGTGAGTGGGAAGCCTGGTATCTCGCGCCATGGCTGGCCGGCGCCAAGCGTTACAGGTCCTTCTGGGACCTCGCAATGGACGAGCTGCGAATGCGATACCCGAGCTGAGGTCCCATTCGCCGTCTCGGGTCCTTCGTGGCGGTGGTCATGCGCGTGGGCGGCGTGGCCGCGACCGGCCGGAGAGCCGCGGCGCGGCCGGCGACCGCCGCGACGCGCGCCGACCGCCGCGGGCGGGCAGCCTTGACCCTGTGGCGATACATGTCGCCGAGGTCTCGTGTACGGATGCCGCCGGTGTCGGCGCTTCGCTCCTGGCAGCAGTTCTCAGGGCCGGAGGTCGTTGGAGAGATTGATCCGGATCTCCGTGTTGCGGTATCCGGCGCGCCGGAACGCTGCCGCCATCGGCGCGTTGCCCACGTCGGTGGTGGCGGTGACGCGCGTCTCTCCGTTGGCCGCGTGGATGCGGGTGATCTCGGCGAGCACCTCGTCCACGTAACCGCGCCCCCGCAACTCCGGCACCACCCCGAGATACCCCACGTTCACGCTGTACGGCGTGGCCGAGGGGATCGCCATACCTGCCACCTCGCCCTCGTGCGTGTAGGCGATCCGCCACCACTCCCGTTTGCCCGGCGCCCCGAGATAGAAGTCCATCTCTTCGCGCGCGGTCGCGTCCACGCCCTTGGCCGCCACACTCGCCCGGGTCTGAGCATCCAGGCTGCCCTCGGCGATTCTCGTGAACACCGCCAGGAACTCCTCGTCGGACGCCTCCGCGAACCGCAGCGCGCCGGTCGCCGCGGGCGTCCCGTCGGCCGGCGCCCACTCGAACTGCAGCCGCTCCACCTCCCGGGTGAGGCCGGCCGCGTGTGCCGCCGCTCGCCGCCACTCGACGGCCGCCGAGGTGTCCGCGTCGTCACGCCGGCCGCCCGCCGCCTTGATCGCGTACTGTACCGGCCGCGGGAATCCGGCCAGCGCGGCCCTGATCAGCCCGGCGGCGACAGCGGTGCGCTCACCCACCGCGGGATCCACGTCGAGGCAATCGAGCGCGACCGGGTACGCGCTGTCCCTCGGCCCCCACCACAGCGCCCGTCCCACGACCCGGTCGCCGGCCTCGGCGATCCACGTCCATTCCGGCCGGTACATGTCCTCGGCCAGTTCCGCGAGGTAGCGATCGGCGGGGATCCAGCCGACGGGCTCGGTCACGACCCAGGCGGTCACGCGGTGGAGATCCGCAGGGACGATCGCACGATAGGAGATCATCCGAAGAGGCTAGCGAACCTTTTGTCCACCACTGCAACCAATGTCCGATGCCTGCCGGGATGGAGCAGCCCTGGCGCGAGTCAGGTCAGGCTGACCACGCCTTACCGGACGCCGGGCCGACCCGGACAGGAGACCCCGGTGCCACCCGATGCTCATCACCACGTGAACGGCCTCCGGCACCGCCATGGACCGGCACGCGTCGCGAAGCACCGGGGCATCGGGCGACAGCCTGGCCACGTCAGGGCAGTCATGAGCCCCATCCAACCGGACGCAGCCTCCTCCGCGCCGAGGCATGACGGTCCGTCTCATCACGCCGAAGCAGCGACAAGACCACGACCAGCGCAGCGCCGCCCGAACAATGCAGTCAAGAGTCTTGCCGTGGGTGGCGGTTGCCGGTTACCGGGGGCTGATGGCGTGTGACCGTGCAAGCGGCGTCGTCGAACAGTGTTCGCCCCAACGCTTCCGAGGTCGTACGGTCGCACACATACGATCGGCCGTGACGCCATGATCAGGAGGGCTTCGATTGGCGAGCACGAGGGTACGCCCCCATGTCGTCCGCGTGCGCACCGACCTGCTGAGGTCGGGCAAACGACTCTAACCCAAGATCCGTACCGGACGCACCGGGCGATCAAGAGCCAGGATCTCGCTAAACCGCAGGCCTACGCCTCGCCGGAGGTCAGGCCGACCGGGCAGCTGACCCCGGTCCCGGACACCGTGCACTGCCAAGTGGCCGGTGGGCCTCAGACTCCGATGACCTTGACGGTTTTTCCGCAGAGCTTGTACATGTCGTCCTCGTCGGAGGTGAGGACGATCACCGGCCTGACCGCACGCAAGGCGGTGGCAGCCACCACGGCGTCGATGGCGTACTTGTGACCGTGCAGCCGGGCCTCGCGAAGAAGCTCAATCGCCCGCACACGGATGTCCTCGGTCACCGGTTCGACCTTCAGCCGGGACAGATGCCATGTGAGGCGATCATTCTTCACTCGGACGTCCTGAGCCTCGATCGGCGTCATCGCGCTGACGACGACTCGGAAGTCGTTGTCCTGGGCCTCGCGCACGATCGCGGTCACTCTCTGATCGGCCTCACACCACCTGACGAGGCCTTCGCAGTCGAGGACCACGGTGCCCGCGCTCAGCTTGCTTCGTGCGCGCGCCATCCGCCCTCTTCCTGGAGTTCGGGTGCGGATTTCACGTCGCGAAACAGCTCCGCCGCCTCATCGCGCAATCCCTGCGGGATCGGCCCACAGGCGGCCTCGTTCGCCTGAAGCGCCTCCTCCAGAAGATCCCGCTCGATCTGACGTTCAACCGCGGCATCGACATAGGCGGAGAACCCGCGCGCTCCAACGCGTTCCCGGACCGCCCGGATGTTCCCCGCACGCAAGGAGACACTGACCTTGGCCGCCGGGCCGTCCCCCGGGGCGAACTCTCGCTCAGGCAAACTCATGCAGTTAGTTTACTACTTCAAGTAGCAAACTGTTGGGAAGTTCACCACTCACCTGGATCGAGCGGTCGAGCTCTACTCCCCCACGGGAACCAAGCCTCTCCGGCGAACGCCCCACTCGGACGGATCACCTGGATTGACGTTGATGCCGCAGTAACTGTTCAGTGCATTACGCCACGATGGAAACCTCCGCGAGAGTCTCCAGTCACGAACCGACGCAGGGCAGCCAACGATCTTCGCAAGTCCTTGTGCCCGGCAGGCGCTTCCGCCCCTCCGGGCTAGTCATGTGTCCGCGCCCTGTGTCAGAGTGACCGGCATGCTCGCGATCACCGTACTGACAGAGGACGGTCACCGGTACGTCCGGGCAAGCGCTGAGAAACTCGCCGAACTGGTCGACCGGCTGGGCGGTCAGAACGATAGGTTCCTGGTCGTCCAGCGGATTCCCGACCTCCCCGAAGTCTTCATCCAGGTATGGCACGAGGGCGAAGGCGACTATGTGCTGGAACACCGTGACGGGGCACCCGACCGCCACTTCCAGGCGACACTCGACAGGCCCGAGCCGGTGATCGCGGCCATGACCCGCTGGGCGTGCCTGGAGGACGAATGGAGCTCCGGACTGAGTTGGACCTCGTTGGACCTGGGCCTCCCCGAACCTCCACCGCCTCTCGAACTTGACGAGGACGAGCGCAAGGGGCTCGATGCGCGCATCCGCGAGGTGATCGTGGGTGGTTACGCAACGCGGGCACAACTGGCCGAGATCGCACAGGATCATCTCGTGTCAGGAGACCGCCGGCCGGTCTCTCCCGAACAGGCACGCCGGTTGGTGGACCGAATGTGGCTGGAGCGCGTCGAGGAACAAGCCTCCTGGGAGGGGGAGCAGGACCCGGAACGGCTCAGCCGGGCCTTCACCGCCCTGGAAGCCACAGGCATCACGGCAAGGGAGAACTTCGCCTGCTGCCGCACCTGCGGTCAGGCGGAAATCGCAGCGGCAAGCTCACCGGATGCCCGCGGCTATGTCTACTTCCACAGCCAGTGCACGGACTCGGCCGCAGCCGGCCACGGGCTGGCACTCCTGTACGGCGGATTCGACGGTTCATCGGATACGACGGCGTCCATCGGCCGAGAGATCGTCGCCGCACTCCAGGAGACCGGCCTTTCGGTGGAGTGGAACGGCGATCCCCAGCAGACCATCACCATCGCCCCCCTCGACTGGCGCAAACGCCTCATCGGCTGAGGCTCGTCCCGCAGCAAAGGTCGCCATCGGGGACGTCGAGTCGTGGGACGATCCCGGGCCAGACTACGTGTCAGGGCAGGTCACGCCTCACCGGCCATAAGGCCGAAAATGCAGACGTCCCGGTACCGCCGTGAGTCCGCACGAGAGTCTCCCACTGCCGTGCTCACTTCTCCGCGCCCGTCAGGACCGTCTGGCAGCCCCAGCCCACTCTGATGGGTTACCTAGCTTGACGCTGGTGCCACCGCCCCCGCAATGACCGATCCGTCCGAATGCCGCCGGCGATGATCCCTCAGTCCTACGCTCAGAGCCGCTCGGGCAAGAGGGTGAACGCGTCTACGTGCCGGGGACGTACGACGGTGAAATGACGACGATCGAGTGTGGCCACCTCAGCCAGCTCAAGCCTCTCAGCCACCGCGATCACGGAGGCGTCAGCCGCACCCAAGGGAAGATTGGCATATATCTCAACCAAATCACCCATCCGGCTCAGGTCTTCGTTGGTGATATCAATCAGAACCAGGCCAGATTGGAAAGACCTCAGGAAAGCCGCTTCCGCTTTGCTCCCCTGACGCTTCTCGATGAGCTGACAGACTTCCGTGACAACGGTGGCGGGAACAAGAAGCGGACCTGGATGAGTCCGCAGAAGCCTGGCGCAGAGTTCGTGATAGTTGTCCCGGATATTGACCGCTGCAACCAAAGGTCCTGAATCAATGACAATCACGAAGAGTGATTGTCCTCCGAGCGCAAGATCTCTTCAGAGCGTTCCGCGAAATCCGGCTCAGCCTCAAGCGTTCCGATGAACGGAAGATCACGGACGACGGGCTGTTCGTCCAGCTGGTCTCGGACAAAGCGGAGCAGTGGGGCCACCTTCTCCTCGGGCAGACGGTCCACCAGATGGTGAAGCTCCTCACGCATCACGCTCATGTATCGAGTGTAACCAGACACCACCGGAACGCACACGGCCGAGCCGTGATGCAGACCGTGTAGCGAGATGGCCCGCATCTGAAAGATCGGTGTGTGCCCTATGGGCAGCACCCGGCGAGCTCCTTCCGGTCGGACCCGTCTCGTCTGGCAGGAATTCACTCGGATGGTTCACCTGGCTTGACGCTGGTACCGCAGCGGCTGTTCGGCGCATTGCGCCATGAGGGAACCCTCCGCGAGAGACTTCGATCACGAACAGACGCCGGGTAGCCGACGACCTTCGCAAGCCGTGTGCCCGGCAAGCGCTTCCGCCCAAGTCTTCATCCAGGTCTTCATCCAGGTATGGCACGAGGGCGAAGGCGACTATGCGCTGGAACACCGTGACAGGGCACCCGGCCGCCACTTCCAGGCGACACTCGACAGGCCCGAGCCGGTGATCGCGGCTATGACCCGCTGGGCGTGCGGATGCCTTGAGAGCCACTGGGATGCGTCTTCCCTGCACCGGAAGCGAACTTCCCCGATGGGCGAAGGATCACGGGCTTCTTTGAGTCGGCTGCCGTCAGGCCTCAAAAGGCCGGGAAGGAGGCCATGGCTCCATCGCCAAGGCCTCCAACGACGTTACGCCTCGCCGGAGGTCAGGCCGACCGGGCAGCTGACCCCGGTCCCGCCGATCCCGCAGTAGCCGCCGGGGTTCTTGAACAGATACTGCTGGTGATACTCCTCGGCAAAGAAGTAGTCCCCCGCCGGGGCGATCTCGGTGGTGATGGGGTCGTAGCCCGACTCGGTGAGCACCTTCTGGTAGGCGTCACGCGAGGTGAGGGCCGACTTCTCCTGCTCGGGCGAGTGGAAGTAGATCGCCGAGCGGTACTGCGTGCCGACGTCGTTGCCCTGGCGCATGCCCTGGGTGGGGTTGTGGGCCTCCCAGAAGACGCGCAGCAGCTCCTCGTACGACACCTTGGCGGGGTCGAAGACGACGCGGACGAGCTCGGTGTGACCGGTCTGGCCGGTGCAGACCTCCTCGTAGGTCGGGTTCTGGGTGTAGCCACCCGCGTAGCCGACCGAGGTGGTGATCACGCCCGGGGTCTGCCAGAAGATGCGCTCGGCGCCCCAGAAACAGCCGAGGCCGAAGTCGGCGATCTCGCTCCCCTCGGGGTAGGGCGGAGCGAGCGGGGCGTCGAGGACCGCGTGGCGGCCGGGTGCCGTGATCGGCGTGGGGCGGCCCGGGAGCGCGTTCTCCGGGGACACCATCGTCGTCTTGTCCTTGCCGAACAACCAGCCCATTGTGAACCTCCTCCTGACACGTTCTCACCAGGAGGCAACCGCCGGCGACCTCCCCGTGTTCCCGTAAGACTCTCTTAACAGAGCGGAAAGTACTACTAAATTGTATTAAATCTGGTAAGGAGCGAAGATAGGCATCATGCCTGAAACGCGCCGTGGAGTTCTGTACGGCATCGCCGCCTACAGCATGTGGGGCCTGTTCCCGCTGTACTGGCCGCTCCTGAAGCCCTCGGCCGCCCTGGAGATCCTGGCACACCGCATCGCGTGGTCCCTGGTCGCCGTCGTCGCCATCCTGGCGGTACGGCGCCACTGGTCCTGGTTCCGCGAGCTCCTGCGCACCCCGCGGAAGCTCGGCCTCCTCGTCCTGGCAGCGATGATCATCACGGTCAACTGGGGCCTCTACATCTACGCCGTCAACAGCGGGCACGTGGTCGAGAGCGCGCTCGGCTACTTCATCAACCCGCTGGTCAGCGTGCTCTTCGGGGTGTTCCTGCTGAAGGAGCGGCTGCGACGGTGGCAGTGGGTCGCGGTGGGGCTGGGCACGGTGGCGGTGGTCGTCCTGACCGTCGACTACGGGCGTCCGCCGTGGATCGCGCTGGTGCTGGCCGCCAGCTTCGGCACGTACGGGCTGGTCAAGAAGATCGCCGGGGTGGGCGCCGCGGAGAGCATGACGGTCGAGACACTGGTGCTGCTGCTCCCGGCGCTGGGCTACCTGGTCTACCTGGGACAGCAGGGGACGAGCACGTTCGGCAACGCGGGGGCGGGCCACGCGCTCCTGCTGGCCGGGGCGGGTGTGGTCACCGCCGTCCCGCTGCTCTGCTTCACCGCCTCCGCGATCCGGATACCGCTCACCACGATCGGCCTGCTGCAGTACATCGCCCCGATACTGCAGTTCCTGTGCGGCGTGTTCGTCATAGGGGAGGTCATGCCGCCCAGTCGCTGGCTGGGGTTCGGCGTCATCTGGCTGGCGCTGTCGGTCTTCACCTGGGACAGCCTCCGGACGGCCGCCCAGGCCCGCCGGACGGCCCCTGATCCCGTTCCCGTACAAGAACCCGCATAAGACCCCTTGGCGCCACATGGTGGCGCCAAGGGCCGCGAAACGACCGCGCCGAGGCGACCGGGGGTCAACCGGGGGTCAGGAGCCGCGGACGGCGAGGACCAGCGGGGTGAGGTCCGGGTCGATGCCGGCCTGCTCCAGGGCCGCGGCCAGGGAGCGCTCGTAGGTGGGCGTGGCCGCGGCCAGCCGGGTCCGCCCCTCGTCGGTGATCACCGAGTAGACGCCGCGGCGGTCGTCCGAGCAGAGGTCGCGCCGGGTCATCCCGGCCTCCTCGAGACGGGCGACAAGACGGGTCACCGAGCTCTGGTTGAGTCCCACGGACTCGGCGAGTTCCTGCATGCGCATGCAGCCGCCGGGGGCGGTGGCGAGCCGTCCCAGCGCGCGGTACTCCGACAGCCCGAGGCCGTGTCCGCGCTGGAGTGCCTTGGTCAACTCCGCCTCCACACGCGCGTGCAAGAGGGCGAAACGATCCCACGACATGGTGATTCCTCCTGGAGTGTTCTATCGGCAGGAGTCTACATGCACATACAATATTTGCTTTTACATGCAACGAATATCGTGAAAAACATACGATAAACCCTGTCAGACCGGGTGGAAGAGCCGGA
Organism: Streptosporangium sp. NPDC023825; assembly: GCF_040639575.1. Classification (NCBI taxonomy): domain Bacteria; kingdom Bacillati; phylum Actinomycetota; class Actinomycetes; order Streptosporangiales; family Streptosporangiaceae; genus Streptosporangium; species Streptosporangium sp. NPDC023825. Next base: position 72,600 of record NZ_JBFAAE010000002.1, read on the forward strand.
TGATCATACCTGCGGTGGCCGGCCGGAACGCTTCACGACGTGGTCGCACGGTTCCAGGTTAACGGGGCCGGCCGGACCACTCCACGAGGAGGTAGCACACCGCCTGGCGGGCGACGGCCGGCCGGACCGTCCACGACGTGATCACGATGCCGGGAAAGCGGCGCCGAGGAAACGACACGGGGAAAACGACGCAGGGCAGGCGGTGGTCAGCCGGAACGCTCCACCACGTAGTCGCACAGGGCCAGGTAGGCGGCGCGGGCCGGGATGTCGGGAAGGCTCGCCAGGTCCTCGCGGGCGCGGTCGGCCCAGGCGAGCAGCTCGGCGCGGGCGCGTCCCATGGCGGGGTCGGCGCGGAGCAGACCCAGGGTCTCCTCGATGTCCTCCTCCGCCACCGGACCGGCCAGCAGCTCGCGCAGGCGGGCGCTCTCGGGGGCGTCCGAGGCGAGGACGTAGAGAACCGGCAGGGTCCGGATGCCCTCGCGCAGGTCGGTTCCGGGCGTCTTGCCCGACTCGACCGTCTCCGAGGCGACGTCCAGCAGGTCGTCGCCGAGCTGCCACGCCACCCCGATGGCCTCGCAGGCCCGGGTCAGCCGCTCGACCACCTCGGGCGAGGCCCCGCTGAGCATGGCGCCGAACCGGCCGGAGGTGGCGATCAGCGAACCGGTCTTGTCGGCCAGCACCCCGATGTAGTGGGCTACCGGGTCGTCACCGGGGCGGGGGCCGATGGTCTCGCGGATCTGGCCGCGCACCAGGCGGGAGAACGTCTGGGCCTGGATCCTGATGACGTCGGCACCGAGGTCGGCGAGGATCTCCGACGCCTGGGCGAACAGGTAGTCGCCGGTCAGGATGGCCACGGTGTTGTCCCAGCGGGCGTTCGCCGACGGGGAGCCCCGGCGGACCGGGGCCTCGTCCATCACGTCGTCGTGGTAGAGCGTCGCCAGGTGGGTCAGCTCGATCACCACGGCCCCGGGCACCACGCCCGCGGCCTGCGGCGAGCCGAACTGGGCGGCGAGCAGGGCCAGCATGGCCCGGAACCTCTTGCCGCCGGCCTCGATGAGGTGCTTGGACGCCTCCGTGACGAAGGCGTCGTCGCTCTGCACCGAGGACCGCAACAGCTTCTCGACCTCTGCCAGTCCGGTCGCGACGTCCTGCGCCAGCCGCTCGTCGACGAACGGAAGATCAACAACCGGTGGCGCAGCCATGAAACGTTACTCCTCTAGCGAATGAACAGCGCGGACGCAGCCTGATCCGCGAGATCGAGCACCGGCTGCGGGAAGACCCCGAGCACTACCGTAGCCGCTGCCGCGAGGGCGACCACAGCCGAGGTGCCCACCGTGGGAGCCGCGATGGACGGCCCGTCGGCGGCGGGCTCGCTGAAGAACATCAGCACGATGACGCGGACGTAGAAGAACGCCGCGATCGCCGAGCTGACCACACCCACGACGACGAGCGGCAGGGCGTCCCCGGCGACCGCCGCCGAGAAGACGGCGTACTTGCCGAAGAAACCGCTCGTGAGCGGGATGCCGGCGAAGGCGAGCAGAAAGAAGGCGAAGATGCCCGCCAGGATCGGGGAGCGCTTGCCCAGGCCGGCCCACCGGGACAGGTGCCCGGCCTCGCCGCCCGCGTCGCGGACCATGGTGACGACCGCGAAGGCGCCGACCGTGGTGAAGCCGTACGCGGCCAGGTAGAACAGGATGGCCGACAGGGCCTGGGCGTTCTGCTCGGCGGCGCCGACCGCGACGATGCCGGTGAGCAGGAAGCCCGCGTGCGCGATCGAGGAGTAGGCGAGCATGCGCTTGATCTCGGTCTGGGTGATGGCCAGGACCGCGCCGACGATCATCGTCAGGATCGCGACGCCCCACATGACCGGCTTCCAGTTCCACTCAAGACCGCCCAGAGCCACCCAAAAGACCCTGAGGACGGCTCCGAAGGCCGCGACGAGCACGGTGGAGGCCATCAGGGCGGTGACCGCGGTGGGCGCGCCCTGGTAGACGTCAGGCTTCCACGCCTGGAACGGCGCGGCTCCGATCTTGAAGAGCAGGCCGATGCCGAGCATCGCGGTGCCGATCAGCAGCAGGGTCTCCTGGCCGCTGACCGAGCTGAGCGAGTCGCTGATGGCCCGCAGGTCGACCGACCCGGCGTAGCCGTAGATCAGGGCCATCCCGTACAGGAAGAAGGCCGAGGAGAAAGCGCCGAGCAGGAAGTACTTGACCGAGGCCTCCTGCGAGAGCAGGCGGCGACGGCGGGCCAGGCCGCAGAGCAGGTACAGCGGCAGGGACATGACCTCGAGGCCGACGAACATGATCAGCAGGTCGTTGGCGGAGGCGAAGAGCAGCATGCCGCCGACCGAGAACAGCAGCAGCGGGTAGACCTCGGTCTGGGCGTACCCGCTGAGGATCGCGTCCTCCTCGTCGGGGCTGCCCGGCACCGCCGCCGCCTGCGCGACGAACTGCTCCTCGTCGTTGATCAGGAGCGTGCTGACCAGGGCCAGCACGAGGATGATGCCCCAGATGAACAGGGAGGGACCGTCCACCGCGACCGAGCCCATCGCCGCCGGGGCGTCCGGCAGGCCGTTGACGGCGTTGAGCACGGTCATCAGGAACGCGCCGACCAGGGCCAGCAGCGTGAGCGGCATGTGGATCGACTTGCGCAGGTAGCGGGGCGCGAACGCCTCGATCAGCACGCCGATGATGGCCGCGCCGAACACGAGCAGCATCGGCGACAGCAGCGCGTACTCGATCGTCGGGGGTTGGATGATGGCGTCGTTCACTGCCCGGCCCCCTTCTGGTCCGCCACGGCGGGTTTGGGCTGTTCGATGTTGATACTGCTGAGCGTCTTGTCCACCGCGGGGTTGATCACGTCAAGCACCGGCTTGGGGTAGAAGCCCAGCACGAGGAGCACCGCGACCAGCGGGGCCACCACGAAGATCTCGCGCAGGTTGAGGTCGGGCAGGCTCAGCGCCGGCTTCTTCGGGGAGTCGGGCAGGACGTGCGCCGCCTCCTCGGGGGAACCGGGCACGGCGTACGCCGGCTCCTTCGGGGCGCCGGTCATCATGCGCTGGTACATCCACAGGATGTAGACGGCCGCCAGGACGACACCGCTGGTCGCGATGATCGCCGGGACCGGGTAGCGCTGGTAGGTGCCGAGCAGGACCATGAACTCGCTGACGAACGTGGACAGACCCGGCAGGGAGAGCCCGGACAGGCCGGCGATCAGGAAGGTGCCCGCGAGCAGCGGGGCGACCTTCTGCACGCCTCCGTAGTCGGCGATCCGGCTGGAACCCCGGCGGTAGATCAGGAAGCCGGCGATCAGGAACAGCGCGCCGGTCGAGAAGCCGTGGTTGACCATGTAGAGCGTGGCGCCCGCGCCCGCGTTCGTGGTCATCGCGAAGACGCCCAGCGCGATGAAGCCGAAGTGCGAGATCGAGGTGTAGGCGATCAGGCGCTTCATGTCGGTCTGGCCGATGGCCACGATCGCGCCGTAGACGATGCCCACGACCGCCAGCACGATCACCAGCGGGGTGAAGAACTTCGACGCCTCGGGGAACAGCTCCAGGCAGAAGCGGAGCATCCCGTACGTGCCGACCTTGTCCAGCACGCCCACCAGCAGCACCGCGGCGCCGGCCGGGGCCTGGGCGGCGGCGTCGGGCAGCCAGGTGTGGAACGGCCACAGCGGCGCCTTGACCGCGAACGCGATGAAGAAGCCCGCGAAGAGCCACTTCTGCGTGGTCGGGTCCTGGACGGCCGCGATCAGCTCGGGGAACATGAAGGTGTTCTTCCCGGCGACCACGTAGAGCGCGATCACCGCGACCAGCATGAGCAGGCCGCCGAAGAGCGAGTACAGCAGGAACTTCACGGCCGCGTAGGACCGCTGCGCCCCGCCGTACGACCCGATCATGAAGTACATCGGGATGAGCATCGCTTCGAAGAAGACGTAGAACAGGAAGACGTCGGTCGCCGCGAAGACGCCGATCATCATCGCTTCCAGCACCAGCAGCAGCGCGAAGTAGGTCTTCACCGACCGCTTGGGCGGGGCCTCGGCCCCGGAGCCGTCGGCGTCGTGCCAGGAGGCGAGGATCACGATCGGCACGAGGATCGCCGACAGCGCGATCAGCACCAGGGCGATGCCGTCGACGCCGACGCCGTAGTGGACGCCGAAGCGCGGGATCCACTCGTAGACCTCGGCGAACTGGAAGCGCGTCCCGGAGGCCGGGTCGAACTGCGCCGCGAGGACGCCGGTCAGCGCCAGCACGACCAGCGAGACCGCCAGGGCCAGCTGCTTGGCGAGCTTGTCACTCTTGACAAGGGAGACACCCACCGCGCCCAGAACGGGCACGGCCATCAGGGTCGAGAGCCAGGGCATCACATGTTCCCTACGTAGAGCAGCGCGCCAACGACCACGGCGGCACCGAAGAGGATGGACAACGCGTAGGACCGCACGTAGCCGGTCTGGATGCGGCGCAGCCGCCCGGAGGTCCCGCCGATCCCCGCCGCCAGGCCGTTGACCAGGCCGTCGATGCCGCGGTTGTCGAAGAACACCGCGATGCGGGCCAGCCACTGGCCGGGGCGCATGAACAGCGCCTCGTTCAGCGCGTCGCCGTACAGGTCACGGCGGGCGAAGGTGGTGACGAACGAACCGCGCGGGGCGACCCGGGGCACCTCGGCGGAGCCGTAGCGGGTCCAGGCGAAGATGACGCCGACGGCGACCAGCGCGAGCGTGGCCAGGCCGGGGACGCTGAAGGGGTGGAACCCGGGGAGCTCCTCGGGCAGGCCGACCGCCGGGGCGAGGAACTTCATGAGCCGGTTGTCCAGGATCATGAAGGCGCCCAGGAAGATCGAGCCGATCGCCAGCAGGATCAGCGGCACGGTCATCACGGAGGGCGACTCGTGCGGGTGCGCGTCGTCGGCCCAGCGCTTCTTGCCGAAGAAGGTCATGAAGACCATCCGCGACATGTAGAAGCCGGTGATGCCCGCGCCCAGGACCGCGAGCCAGCCCAGGATCGGGTTGTGGTGCATGGCCGTCTCGATGATGCCGTCCTTGGTGAAGTAACCGGACAGCAGCGGGAAGCCGATGATCGCGAGGTAGCCGACGATGAAGGTGGCCGCGGTGACCTTCATCACCGAGAACAGGCCGCCGTACTTGCGCATGTCGACCTCGTCGTTCATGGCGTGCATGACCGAGCCCGCCCCGAGGAACATGTTGGCCTTGAAGAAGCCGTGCCCGATCAGGTGCGCGATGGCGAAGGCGTAGCCGACCGGGCCGAGGCCCGCGCCGAGCATCATGTAGCCGATCTGCGACATCGTCGAGCCCGCGAGGCCCTTCTTGATGTCGTCCTTGGCACAACCGATGATCGCACCGGCGAGCAGCGTGGCCACGCCGACGATCGTCACGACGAGCTGCGCGGTCGGGGCGGCCTCGAAGAACGCGCCCGAGCGGACGACCAGGTACACGCCCGCGGTGACCATGGTCGCCGCGTGGATGAGGGCCGAGACCGGGGTCGGGCCCTCCATCGCGTCCAGCAGCCACGACTGCAGCGGCAGCTGGGCCGACTTGCCGCAGGCACCCAGGAGCAGCAGCAGGCCGATCGCGGTGATCGTGCCCTGCGAGGCGCCGCCGGAGGAGATCGCCCCGCTCACGGTCGCGCCGGACAGCTCGCCGAAGGCGACCGTGCCGAACGTCGTGAAGATCGTGAAGATCGCGATCAGCAGGCCGAAGTCGCCGACGCGGTTGACGATGAAGGCCTTCTTCGCCGCGGCCGCCGCCGAGGGCTTGAACTGCCAGAACCCGATGAGCAGGTACGAGGCCAGGCCCACGCCCTCCCAGCCGATGAACAGGGCGACGTAGTTGTCGGCCAGCACCAGCAGGAGCATCGCCGCGACGAACAGGTTCAGGTACGCGAAGAACCGGCGCCGGTCGACGTCGTGCGACATGTAGCCGATCGAGTAGATGTGGATCAGCGATCCCACACCGGTGATCAGCAGGGCGAAGCTGATCGACAGCGGGTCGATCAGCAGCCCCATGTCGGCGACGCCGGGGATGAACTGGTAGAGCGGGACGCCCAGGCGGCGCTGGGCCGGGGGCAGGCCGAGAATCTCGACGAAGGCGACGACCGCCACCACGAAGGCGCCCAGGGACATCGCGACGCCGAGGAGGTGACCCCAGCGGTCGGAGCGACGCCCGGCCAGCAGCAGGACCGCGGCGCCGAGCAGCGGGAGTGCGATCATGAGCCAGGAGACTCCGATCACGCCCCCGGAATGCTGGATGATCTCAGCGGGTTCCACGGCCACCTCTTAGTACTTCAGCAGGTTGGCGTCGTCCACCGACGCGGACCTGCGGGTTCGGAAGATCATCACGATGATGGCGAGGCCGATGACGACCTCGGCCGCGGCCACCACCATCACGAAGAACGCGATGATCTGGCCGTCCAGGTTGCCCTGCTGCCGGGCGAAGGTGACGAACGCGAGGTTGCAGGCGTTGAGCATGAGCTCCACGCACATGAACACCACGATCGCGTTGCGCCGCACCAGCACACCGACGGCGCCGATCGCGAACAGCAGCGCGGAGAGCACCAGGTAGTGAGTGGTCACTTGCCGTCCTCCTGCTGGAGTGCCGCGTCCCTCACATGGACGGGCTCGTCGTCCCGGCCGGAGTCACGGCCCTGCGCCGCCTCCTTCTCCAGGACCTGCTTGATGAGCGCCGCCTTCGCCGGGTCGGTCGGCGCGAAGCCGTCCTCGATCTCGTGCCTGGCGAGCACCCGGTTGATGGACTTCTCCGCGACCGTGCCGTCGGGCAGCAGGGCCGGCATGTCGATCGCGTTGTGCAGCGCGTAGGTGCCGGGCCCCGGCAGCGGCGAGGGCTGCGGGCCGGTGAAGCGGGCGCGGGCCAGGTCGCGCTGGGTGGCCTTGGGCCGGACGCGCTCGCGGTGTGCCAGCACCATCGCGCCGAGCGCGGCGGTGATCAGCAGCGCCGAGGTGACCTCGAAGGCGAAGACGTACCTGGTGAAGATGAGCTGCGCCAGGGAGGGCACGTTGCCGCCCGCGCCCTCGACGGCCTTGGCGAGACCGGTGGGCGGGGCGTAGACGGCGTTGCCGACGCCCAGGGCGAGCAGCACCGCGAAGGACAGGCCCGCGACGAACGCCCACAGACGCTGTCCCCTGATCGTCTCGACCAGCGAGTCGGCGGAGTCGACGCCGACGAGCATCAGGACGAACAGGAAGAGCATCATGACCGCGCCGGTGTAGACGATGATCTGCACCGCGGCGAGGAAGGGGGCGTCCTGGACCGCGTACAGCACGGCCAGCGACAGCATGACGACGCCCAGCATCAGCGCCGAGTAGACCGCCTTGCGGCTGAAGACGAGCCCGAAGGCCGCCCCCACCGAGACGACCGCCAGAACCCAGAACGTGATGGTCTCACCCATTGTTGCGTCCCAGCCGGTAGTAGTCCTCTTCGGTCTCGCCGAGACGCATGGGGTGCGGCGGGACCTCCATGCCGGGGCCGAGCGGCGCGAGCAGCATCTCCTTGGTGTAGATGAGGCTCTCACGGCTGCTGTCGGCGAGGTCGTACTCGTTGGTCATCGTGAGCGCCCGTGTCGGGCAGGCCTCGATGCACAGGCCGCACAGGATGCACCGCAGATAGTTGATCTGGTAGGTGCGCCCGTAGCGCTCACCCGGCGAGAACCGCTCCTCGTCGGTGTTGTCCGCACCCTCGACGAAGATCGCGTCGGCCGGGCAGGCCCAGGCGCACAGCTCGCAGCCGACGCACTTCTCCAGGCCGTCGGGCCAGCGGTTGAGCTGGTGCCGGCCGTGGAAGCGCGGGGCCGTGGGCCGCTGTTCCTCGGGGTAGTTGACCGTCTCGACCTTCTTGAACATCGTGTGGAAGGTCACGCCGAATCCCTTGATGGGATTCAGCCAATCAGTTGCTCCCACTGGGAACCTCCTTGCGCGCTACACCGTGGTAGTGCGGCAGGTCGAGCGGCGGCACCGGGAAGCCACCGGCGGACGGCTCGGCTTGGAGTTGCTCGAACTCGGCCTGGACCTGGGCGGCCCTGGCCTCCTTGCGCCTCTGCAGCACGCTGTCGAAACGCCACCAGATCCCGAAGCAGCCGATCAGCACGGCCGCGAGCACGATGAACACGACCGACTGGTCGACGTTGTCCAGCCGCAGGGCCTTGACCGTGGCGACGAGCATGATCCAGGCCAGGTTGACCGGGATGAGGATCTTCCAGCCGAGGGCCATCAGCTGGTCGTACCTGACGCGCGGCAGCGAGGCGCGGCACCAGACGAAGAAGGAGAAGACCAGCACCATCTTGAGGAAGAACCACAGCAGCGGCCACCAGCCGGTGTTGGCCCCGTCCCACATGGAGATCGGCCACGGGGCCCGCCAGCCGCCCATGAACAGGGTGATGGAGACCGCGGAGACCACGAAGACGTTGACGTACTCGGCGAGCATGATGACCGCGAACTTCAACGAGTTGGAGTACTCGGTCTGGAAGCCGCCGACCAGCTCGCCCTCGCCCTCGGGCAGGTCGAAGGGGACCCGGTTGGTCTCGCCCAGCATCGTGATGATGTAGATCAGGAAGGACGGGATCAGCAGGATCATGTACCAGGAGGGCAGCGGGATGTTCAGGCCGAAGAGCGTGAGCGTCCCGCCGTTGGCCTGGGCCGCGACGATCTCCGAGGTGGAGAGGGTCCCGGCGAACAGGAAGACGCCGACGAACGACAGGCCCATCGCGATCTCGTACGAGACCACCTGGGCGCTGGCCCGCAGGCCGCCGAGCACCGAGTAGGGGGAGCGCGAGCCCCAGCCGGCCAGCACGATGCCGTACACGCCGATCGAGGCCATCGCCAGCACCAGCAGCACCGCGACCGGCAGGTCGGTGAGCTGCAGCGGCGTCTGCACCCCGAACATCGAGACCATCGGGCCCATCGGGATGACGGAGAAGGCGAGGAAGGCCGGGACCGCCAGGACGACCGGGGCGATGAAGTAGATCACCTTGTCGACGGTCCGGGGCATCAGGTCTTCCTTCAGCCCCATCTTGAGACCGTCGGCCACCGACTGGAGCAACCCGAACTTGCCCGCCCGGTTGGGGCCGTACCGGTTCTGCATGCGGGAGATGAGCTTGCGCTCGAACCACACGCCGAACAGCACGCCCAGCATCAGGACGATGAAGATGACGGCGGCCTTGATGATGCTGATCCAGAGCGGGTCCTTGCCGAAGTCGGCGAGGCTCGGATCGGCCGCTAGAAGAGTCCGGGCGTTCATTACCGCTCCTCGTTGGCTTCGCCGGCGGCGCGTGCCTCGCCGGCCGTCGTGCCGGTGGCACGCTCGTCGGACCCGGTGTCGGTGGCCGCGCCGATGCCCGCGACGGTGCTCGCCGAGCCCGGCGTGACCGGGCTCGCGGCGGCGGGCGCCACGGCGGCGCCCCCGTCGGACGCGGCGTTCCCCAAGGAGGCGCCGATCCTGACCACATCACCGGCGACGGCGCGCAGGTCCCGGGTGACCGAGCGGCCCGCGGAGTTGGCCGGCAGCCACACCACCCGGTCGGGCAGGTCCGCGATCCGCACGGGCAGGCTCAGCGAGCCGCGCTCGCCGCTGACGACGATCTCGCCGCCGTCGACCAGGCCCGACTCGGCCGCGGTGGACTCCGACACCAGCGCCTCGGCCCGGCGGGCGGTGCCCGCCAGGTACGGCTCTCCGGCCTGCATGCGGCCGTCGTCGAGCAGCAGGTGCCAGCTGGCCAGCACGGCCTCCCCGGCCTGCGGCCCGGCGGCGGCCCGGCCGGTCGCGTCGGGGGCGGCGGCCCTGGGTCCGCGCCACGCGCCGATCGAGCCGAGCTCGCGGCGGGCGGCGGCGGGGTCGGGCAGGCCGAGGTGCACGTCCATCGCGTCGGCGATCGCGGAGACGACCCGCAGGTCGCTCATGATCCCCGGAACCGGGAGTGCCTCGGCGAAGGTGCGCCCGCGTCCCTCCCAGTCGACGAAGGTGCCAGACTTCTCGGCCACCACGGCGACGGGGAACACCACGTCGGCGCGGTCGGTGACCGCGCTGGCGCGCTGCTCCAGGCTCACGATGAACGGGGTGTTCTCCAGGGCGAGCAGTGCGGCCTGCGGCGCCGGCAGGTCGTAGGGGTCGACACCGGCGATGACGAGGGCGTCGAGCTCGCCGTCGAGCGCCGCCGCCAGCATGGCGGTGGTGTCGCGGCCCTCGCTCTCGGGCAGGGAGGCGACGTCCCACGCCCTGGCCACCTCGGCGCGGGCGGTCTCGTCGCCGACCGGGCGGCCGATCGGCAGCAGGTTCGGCAGCGCCCCGGCCTCGACGGCCCCGCGCTCACCGGCGCGGCGCGGGATCCAGGCCAGGCGGGCGCCGGTGGAGTCGGCGAGCCGCAGCAGCGCCGACAGCGCGCCCGGCACGGTGGCGAGCCGCTCACCGGCCAGGATGATCGCGCCCGGCTGCCTGATCGCCTCGGCGGCGATCGCGTCCACGGCGGCGAGGTCGTCCAGGACGGCGGTCTCCGAGCCCGGTACCGCCGGGATCAGGGTGCCGCCCATCTTGGCGAGCCCGGGGCCGGCGAACGGCGCGACCGAGAAGACCTTCAGGCCCTTCTTGCGCGCCGCCTTGCGCAGGCGCAGGAAGACGATCGGCGACTCCTCGTCGGGCTCGAAGCCCGCCAGGAGCACCGCGGGCGCCTTCTCCAGGTCGGCGTAGCGGACCTCGATGCCCTTGCCGGCGACGGCGTGCGCGAGGAAGCGCGCCTCCTCCTCGGAGTGCGGCCTGGCGCGGAAGTCGATGTCGTTCGTGCCGAGAGCGATCCGGGCGAACTTCGCGTACCCGTACGCCTCCTCGACGGTGAGGCGACCGCCGACCAGCACGCCGGCGCGCCCGCGCGCGGCGGACAGGCCCTTGGCGGCCGCGGCGAACGCCTCGGGCCAGGAGGCCGGGACCAGGCGTCCCTCCTCGTCACGGACGAGGGGGGTCTTCAGCCGGTCGGGCTGGGTCGCGTAGGTGAAGGCCCAGCGACCCTTGTCGCAGTTCCACTCCTCGTTGACCTCGGGGTCGTCCCCGGCCAGGCGGCGGGTGACCTTGCCGCGCCGGTGGTCGGTGCGCAGGGAGCAGCCGCTCGCGCAGTGCTCGCAGGCGCTGGGCGTGGAGACCAGGTCGAACGGGCGGGCCTGGAAGCGGTACGCGGCGCCGGTGAGCGCGCCCACCGGGCAGATCTGCACGGTGTTGCCGGAGAAGTAGGACTCGAACGGGCGGCCGTCGGCGGTGGCGACCTGCTCCTTGGCCCCGCGCTCGAAGAAGTCGATGAGCGGGTCGCCGGCGATCTCGTCGGAGAAGCGGATGCAGCGCGCGCACTGGACGCAGCGCTCGCGGTCGAGCAGCACCTCGGAGGAGAGCGCGACCGGCTTGTCGAAGGTCCGCTTCTTCTCCACGAAGCGGCTCTCGCCCTGGCCGTTGGACATGGCCTGGTTCTGCAGCGGGCACTCGCCGCCCTTGTCGCAGACCGGGCAGTCGAGCGGGTGGTTCAGGAGCAGCAGCTCCATCACGCCGCGCTGCGCCTTCTCGGCGACCGGGGAGGTGAGCTGGGTCTGGACGACCATGCCCTCGGCGACCTCGATCGCGCAGGAGGGCTGCGGCTTGGGGAAGCCGCGGCCGTTGCCGGCGTCGGGGATGTCCACCAGGCACTGGCGGCAGTTGGCGGCCGGCTCCAGCAGCGGGTGGTCGCAGAACCGGGGGATCTGGATGCCGAGCAGCTCGGCCGCCCGGATGATCAGGGTGCCCTTCGGGACGCTCACCTGGAAGCCGTCGATGGTGACGGTGACCAGGTTCACCGGCACCTGCTGCGCCGGGGTGGTGGCTTCGACGGTCATGGCGTCTCCTCCGTCGGCCTCATGACCGAGACGGTGCTGTGCTTGCCGGTTGCCGGGGTCCGCGCGCTCACTGGGCACCCCACACCGTGGACGGGGCGTGATCGAACGGGCAGCCGCCGATCTCGAAGTGCTTGAGGTATTCGTCGCGGAAGTATTTCACCGACGAGTGGATGGGGCTGGTCGCCCCGTCGCCCAGGGCGCAGAAGGAGCGTCCCAGGATGTTGTCGGCGATGTCGGTGATCGTGGTCAGGTCCTCTTCGGTGCCCTGACCCTTCTCCAGCCGCTTGAGCACCTGCTTGAGCCAGAAGGTGCCCTCCCGGCAGGGGGTGCACTTGCCGCACGACTCGTGCGCGTAGAACTCGGTCCAGCGGAGCACGGCGCGCACCACGCAGGTGGTCTCGTCGAAGATCTGCAGGGCCCGGGTGCCGAGCATCGAGCCCTTCGCCCCGACGGACTCGAAGTCCAGCGGGACGTCGAGGTGCTCGTCGGTGAAGATCGGGGTGCTCGACCCGCCGGGGGTCCAGAACTTGAGCCGGTGGCCCTCGCGGATGCCGCCGGACATCTCCAGCAGCTCGCGCAGCGTGATGCCGAGCGGGGCCTCGTACTGGCCGGGCGTGGTCACGTGGCCGCTCAGCGAGAAGATGCCGAAGCCCTTGGACTTCTCCGTGCCCATCCCGGCGAACCAGTCGGCGCCGTTGGCGATGATGGAGGGAACACTCGCGACCGACTCGACGTTGTTCACCACTGTCGGCGAGGCGTACAGGCCCGCCACGGCGGGGAAGGGGGGCTTGAGCCGAGGTTGGCCGCGATAGCCCTCCAGCGAGTCGAGCAGCGCCGTCTCCTCGCCACAGATGTAGGCGCCGGCGCCGCTGTGCACGACCAGCTCGAGGTCGAAGCCGGAGCCGAACAGGTCGGTGCCGAGATAGCCCTTGGCGTACGCCTCGGCCACGGCGGCCTGCAGGCGGCGCACGACGTGCACGACCTCGCCGCGCACGTAGATGAACGCGTGGTTGGCGCGGATCGCGTACGCGGTGATGATGACGCCCTCGACCAGCGAGTGCGGGTTGGCCATCATCAGCGGGATGTCCTTGCACGTGCCGGGCTCGGACTCGTCGGCGTTGACCACCAGGTAGTGCGGCTTGCCGTCACCCTGGGGGATGAAGCCCCACTTCATGCCGGTGGGGAAGCCCGCGCCGCCTCGGCCGCGCAGTCCGGAGTCCTTGACGGCCTGGATGACGGCGTCGGGGTCCATGCCCAGCGCCTTCTCGGCCGCCGAGTAGTCGCCGTAGCCCTCCAGGGTGAAGGAGTTGGGCTGGTCCCAGTTCGCGGTCAGAACCGGGGTGAGAGTGGTCACTTCGTCTCCTCGCCTGGCAGCCCGTCGCTCCGTGACGAGGCCGCTCCGTGCCTGCCGGCACGCTCGTTGCGCCCGCACGCGCCGGTCTGACCGGCACGCCCGCTCGTGATGGCTCCACGCCGTGGCACGCTCACGCCTCCGGAGCCTTCCATCCCTTGGCCTTGGCGATCTTCAGACCCTCCAGGGAGGGGCCGTTCGCCGAGGGGCCGTCGCCGGCCAGGCCGTCGGGCAGGCCCGCGAGCACCCGCGAGGCCTCCTTGAACGTGCAGAGCTTCTTCGGCCCCCGGGTCGGCGAGATCTCCTTGCCGTCCCTGAGGTCGTCGACGAGCTGCTTGGCCGAGGCCGGGGTCTGGTTGTCGAAGAACTCCCAGTTGACCATCATCACCGGGGCGAAGTCGCAGGCGGCGTTGCACTCCAGCCGCTCCAGCGAGACCTTGCCGTCGGGGGTCGTCTCGTCGTGACCGACGCCCGCGTGCTCGGACAGCTCTTCCCAGATCTGGTCGCCGCCCATGACCGCGCAGAGCGTGTTGATGCACACGCCCACGTGGTACTGGCCCATCGGCCTGCGCTTGTACATCGTGTAGAAGGTGGAGACGCCCACGACCTCGGCCTTGCTCAGGCCGAGCATCTCGGCGCAGAACTCGTGGCCGTCGTCGGAGACGTAGCCGTCCTCCGACTGCACCAGGTGCAGCAGGGGCAGCAGGGCCGACCGCGGCTTGGGATAGCGGCCGATGATCTCCTTGGCGTCGCGCTCCAGGCGCTCCCGCACCTCCGGCGCGTACCCCTTGCTCACGGTCGCGCTCACCTCCTCGCCGCCCGCGCGGGCGGCGTCCTCATCACGGTTCGAGGGCTCGCCGCCCAGGGCGGTGCTCGTCCCGAGGGCGCTCTCGCCCGTCAGGCCGGTACCCGTGCTCGCGTCGAGCCTCTCGTCCGCCGCGTTCGCCGACTGGCCGGCCGGGCCCTTGCTGGAGCTCATCGGTCGACACCTCCCATCACCGGGTCGATCGAGGCCACCGCCGAGATGACGTCGGCGACCGCCCCGCCCTCGCACGTCGCGGGCATGGCCTGCAGGTTCGTGAAGGACGGGTCGCGGAAGTGTACGCGGTAGGGACGGGTTCCGCCGTCGCTGACCACGTGGGCGCCGAGCTCGCCGCGGGGCGACTCGACCGAGGCGTACGCCTGCCCGGCCGGGACCCGGAAGCCCTCGGTCACCAGCTTGAAGTGGTGGATGAGCGCCTCCATGGAGCCGCTCATGATGTGCGCGATGTGGTCGGGCGAGTTGCCCAGGCCGTCGGGGCCGAGCGCGAGCTGCGCGGGCCAGCCGATCTTCTTGTCGTCGATCATCACGCGGTCGTTCTTGAGCGGCCCGGAGAGGCGGTCGAGCGCCTGCTCAATGATCTTGAGCGACTCCTCCATCTCGGCCACCCGCACCAGGTAACGGCCGTAGACGTCGGCGGTCTTCTCCGTCGGGACGTCGAACTCGTAGGTCTCGTAGCCGCAGTAGGGCTGCGACTTGCGCAGGTCCCACGGCAGGCCCGCGGCCCGCAGCATCGGACCGGTGACGCCCAGCGCCATGCAGCCGGTGAGGTCGAGGTAGGCGACGTCCTTGGTGCGGGCCAGGTAGACCGGGTTCGCGTCGAGCATCTTGCGCATGTCCTTGATGCGCCCCGGCATGACCTTGAGCAGCTCGCCGACCTTGTCGACGGCGCCGGCGGGCAGGTCGACCGAGACGCCTCCGGGCCGGACGTAGGCCATGTTCATCCGCAGGCCGGTGATGTACTCCATCACGTCGAGCACCATCTCGCGCTCGCGGGACCCGAAGAGGAACGGCGTGGTCGCGCCCAGCTCCATGCCGAAGGTGCCGATGGCCACCATGTGCGAGGAGATCCGGGTGAGCTCCATCATCATCACGCGGATGGCCTGGGCCCGCTCGGGGATCCGGTCGGTGATGCCCAGCAGCCGCTCGACGCCCATGCAGTAGGCGGTCTCGTTGAAGATCGGCGCCAGGTAGTCCATCCGGGTGACGAACGTCGTGCCCTGGGTCCACGTCCGGTACTCGAGGTTCTTCTCGATGCCGGTGTGCAGGTAGCCGATGACCGTGCGGGCCTCGGTGACCGTCTCGCCGTCGAGGTTCAGGACCAGGCGGAGCACGCCGTGCGTGGACGGGTGCTGGGGGCCCATGTTGATGACGAGCTGCTGGTCCTGCTGGCCGGAGAGGGTCTCGACCAGTTCCGTCCAGTCGTTGCCCGAGACGGTGTAGACCTTGCCCTCGGTGGCCTCGTCGTACGCGGTGTCGTACGGGCCCCCGACGGTCTCCTTCGTCTCCTGGTAGGGGACGCTCATGTGTAGGACCTCCTCTGGTCCGGCGCGGGGATCTCGGCGCCGCGGTACTCGACCGGGATGCCGCCGAGCGGGTAGTCCTTGCGCTGGGGGTGACCGTCCCAGTCGTCGGGCATCATGATGCGGGTCAGCGCCGGGTGCCCGTCGAAGACGATGCCGAAGAAGTCCCAGGTCTCGCGCTCGTGCCAGTCGTGCGTGGGGTAGACCGAGACCGTGGAGGGGATGTGCCGGTCGTCGTCGGGGCAGGAGACCTCGACGCGCAGGCGGCGGTTGTGCGTGATCGAGCACAGGTGGATCACCGCGTGCAGCTCCTGGCCCACCAGGTGGGGGTAGTGCACGCCGGAGACGCCGAGCGAGAGCTCGAAGCGCAGGGCGGGGTCGTCGCGCAGGATCCTGACCACGTCGAGCAGGCGCTCGCGCCTGACGTGGAAGGTCAGCTCGCCGCGGTCGACCACCACGCGCTCGACGGCGTCGCCGAGATCGCCGCCGAGGGCGCGCTCCAGCTCGTCGGCGATGGTGTCGAAGTAGCCGCCGTACGGGCGGGCGCTGGACAGCTCGGGCTTGCGCCGCACGACGAGGCGGCCGTAGCCGGAGGTGTCGCCGGTGCCCGAGGCGCCGAACATGCCCAGGTGGGCGATCGGCTCCTCCGGGACCTCGGGGAGGTTGTCAGCGGGTTCGCTCGTCATTTGGCGGTCCCCTGGTCGATCAGCGGCAGCGTCCGCAGGGCCTGCAGCTCGAGCTCGTCGATCTGCTTGGCGCGGTGCGCGCCGAACTTCGTGTTCTGGATCTTGTCGTGCAACTTGACGATCGCGTCGATGAGCATCTCGGGCCGCGGCGGGCAGCCGGGCAGGTAGATGTCGACGGGGACGACGTGGTCGACGCCCTGCACGATCGCGTAGTTGTTGAACATGCCGCCGCTGGAGGCGCAGACGCCCATCGCGATGACCCACTTGGGCTCGGCCATCTGGTCGTAGATCTGGCGCAGCACCGGGGCCATCTTCTGCGACAGCCGTCCCGCGACGATCATCAGGTCGGCCTGGCGCGGAGACGCCGAGGCGCGCTCCATGCCGAAGCGCGCCAGGTCGTGCTTGGGACCGCCGGTGGACATCAGCTCGATGGCACAACAGGCGAGACCGAACGTCGCCGGCCAGACGGAGTTCTTGCGCGCCCAGCCGGCGACCTGCTCGACCGTGCTGAGCATGAACCCGCTCGGAAGTTTCTCTTCAAGACCCATATCTAGTCCCAGTCCAGACCCTTGCGGCGCCACACGTACGCGTAGGCCACGAGCACGGTGACGATGAACAGCAGCATCTCGACCAATCCGAACAGCCCGAGCTGGTCGAACGCGACCGCCCACGGGTAGAGGAAGATGATCTCGATGTCGAACACGATGAACAGCATCGCGGTGATCATGTACTTCAGCGGGAAGCGACCTCCGCCCACGGGCTGGGGCGTCGGCTCGATACCGCATTCGTAGGCGTCGAGTTTCGCGCGGTTCCAGCGCTTGGGACCGGTGAAGGGGGCGATCGTCACCGAGAAGATCGCAAATCCCGCCGCGAGAACGGCGAGCACCAGGATGGGTGCGTACAACTCCATCGCTACGCCTCCTCTCCCATCTCCACGCGCGCCGGCGCGTAGCTCTGCGTTGTGGTGTATTTCGAAAGTCTAGGCAGGGCGATCATCGCCCCCGGTTCCAGGTGTCCGGCCCTCGTCGCTCTCATGCCGGTGGCGCCACCTTCGACAGGGCGTTGATGATGCGGTCGGACGCGTCACCCCGCCGGTCGGTGAGATTAGCAAGGAGCTTGAGCGCGAACCGCATCAGGTGGGGGTGCGGCAGCGCGTGACGCGTCGCGAAGTTCATCACGCCGCGGTGCCCGATCAGCTCCACGAACCCCCTGCCGAGGGTGAAGTAACCACCGTATGCGTCTTTCAACGTCTGAGGGTATGCGCGCAGCACGCGCTCCCGCTGCGCGGGGGTGACCCTGCCGAGCGCCTGGACGATCGTCTCGGCGGCGATGTGGCCGGTCTCCATCGCGTACGCGATGCCCTCGCCGTTGAACGGGTTGATCATCCCGCCGGCGTCGCCCACCAGCACCAGGCCCCGCGTGTAGTGCGGCTGGCGGTTGAAGGCCATCGGCAGCGCGGCGCCCCTGATGGGGGTCGTCATGTTCTCCTCGACGTAGCCCCACTCGGGGGGCATGCCCTTCACCCAGCGCTTGAGCAGGTCGCGGTAGTCCATGCCCTTGAAGGACTCGCTGGTGTTCAGCAGCCCCAGGCCCACGTTGGAGGTGCCGTCGCCGACGCCGAAGATCCAGCCGTAGCCGGGCAGCAGGGTGTCGCCGTCCCACAGCTCCAGCCAGGTCTCCAGGTAGTCGTCGTCGTGGCGGGGGCTCTCGAAGTACGTCCGCACCGCGACGCCCATCGGGCGGTCCTCGCGCTTGTGCAACCCCATCGCCAGGGAGATGCGGGTGGAGTTGCCGTCGGCGGCGACCACCAGCCGGGACCGGTAGGTGACCTCCTCGCCGTCCCGCTTGGCGACCACGCCGACGATGTGCCCGCTGCGGTCGTCGAGGACCGGGGCGGTGACGTTCACCCCCTGCAGCAGGCGGACGCCCGCCTTGACCGCGTTGGCGGCCAGGATCTCGTCGAAGTCCTGGCGGGTGCGCACCAGGCCGAAGTCGGGGAAGCTCGACAGCTCCGGCCAGTCGAGCTCGAAGCGCATCCCGCCGCCGACCACGCGCAGGCCCTTGTTGCGGACCCAGCCGGGGGCGTCGATGTCGATGCCCATCGCGATGAGCTGCTTGACCGCTCGGGGCGTCAGCCCGTCGCCGCAGACCTTCTCGCGGGGGAAGGTGGTCTTCTCGAGCAGCAGGACGTCGAGCCCGGCCTGCGCGAGGTGGAATGCGGTTGTCGAACCGGCGGGCCCGGCGCCGACGACGATGACGTCGGCGTCAGCCTCAGCGACTTTCCGCTGTGTGGCGGCTGGCACGGTCACGGGACCTGTCCTGTCCTACACGCTGTGGGGGCCTCGGGGTAAGGGGCCTTTCGTTCCTTTGTGAAGAGCTTCACAAACTTGTCGGGCCGAAGTCTAACGCCTTTGCGGGGCAAAGTGTCAGGCGGGTGTTGCCCTTGTCGCCAATCTTCCACGCGGGGCGCTACGCGGGCTTGTACGCGCGGTGCAGGGCCACGATTCCCAGGCTCAGGTTGCGCCAGGCGACCCGTTCCCAGCCCGCTCCCTGAATGATCCTCGCCAACCCCGCCTGGTCCGGCCAGGCCCTGATCGACTCCGCCAGATACTCGTAGGAGTCGTCGTTGGAACCGAAGAGCTTCGCGGCCCGCGGCATCAGCTTCATCAGGTACTGCGAGTATACGAGGTCGAAGGACCTGGGCGTCGGGTGCGAGAACTCCAGGATCACCAGCCGCGCGCCCGGCCTGGCCACCCGGTACATCTCGCGCAGCGCCCCGCCGGTGTCGTGCACGTTGCGCAGCGCCGTGGAGATCGTCACCGCGTCGAAGACGCCGTCGGCGAAGGGCAGCCGCAGCGCGTCGCCCGCGACGAAGCTGACGCCCCGCACCCCGCCGCCGGAGATGCCGGAGCCGCCCCTGCGCCTCACCCCGGTGCTCAGCATGCCGAGCGAGAAGTCGGAGGCGATGGCGCGGGCGCCCAGCGCGGTGAAGGTGTCGGTCGACGTGCCGGTGCCCGCGCCGAGGTCGAGGACCAGCTCACCGGGGCCCGCGTCGACGGCCGCGGCGGTGGCCTTGCGCCACAGCCGGACCTGGCCCAGGGAGATAACGTCGTTGACGAAGTCGTACCGCCTGGCCGTGCGATCGAACATCGCGGCGACCTCGTGCGGCTGCTTGTCCAGAGAAGCGCGCGTCATGACTCCCACCCTAGGCCCGCCCCGACAATCCACGGAAAGTAGTCATTCCATCACCCAGAGCATGCTAAAAATTGTCGAATGTTTGCCAGAGCCACTTACCTGCTGGTCGCGGCCCTGACCCTGGCGCCCGCCGGGATCGCCGCCGCCGGCACCACGAGGCACAGCGGGGTCGTCTCGGCCGATCCGGCCGGCACCACTCCCCACGTGCTCGACGGGATCGTCAACGCCATCGCGCTGGTGGGCAGCACGGTGGTGGTCGGCGGCTCGTTCGGCGAGGTGCGCGAGGCCGGGAGCGCGAGGGTGCTGCCCCGCGCCAACCTCTTCGCCTACGACCTGGCCACCGGCCGGATCCTGCCGGGCTTCGCGCCGCGCCTCGACCGACCGGTCCAGGCCCTGGCGGCGGGGGTCCGCGGCACCGTCTACGCGGGCGGGCGGTTCACGAGGACCGGCGGCGCGCGGACGCGGGGCCTGGCCCTGCTCCGGCTCTCCGACGGCTCCCCGCTGCCCCGGTTCGGCGCCCAGGTCCGCGGCGGCACGGTCACCGGCCTGGCCAGGCTCGGCCGCCACCTCTACGCGGGCGGCGACTTCACCCACGTCGGCCCCCTCGCCCGCACGGCACTGGCCAGGATCGACGCCGTCACCGGCGAGGCCGACCCGTCCTTCACGATCGAGCCGGGCGCGCCCAGGGGAGGCAGGACCAGGGTCCACGCGATCTCCCTCAGCCACGGCAGGCTCGCGGTCGGCGGCGACTTCACCACCCTCGGCGGCCTGCCGCGGGCCCAGCTCGGCCTGATCGCCGTCACCCCCCCGGCCGCCACCGTGCCGGACGCCCCGTCGCCGGGTCTCATCGCCTCACCCGCCGCGGTGGCGCCGTGGCGGACCGACGCCTACCGGGGCCGGTGCAGGGCCGACTTCCCCGGCTACGTGCGGGGCCTGGACTTCGCCCCCGACGGGAGTTACCTCGCCGTCGTCACGACCGGCGGGCCCGGGGGCCGGGACAGGATGTGCGACACCGCCGCCCGGTTCGAGACCGGCGCCCCGTCCGGGACCGGCGCGGTCCGCCCGACGTGGGTGAACCACACCGGGGGTGACTCGCTGTACGCGGTGGCGGCGACGGGGGCGGCCGTCTACGTCGGAGGGCACCAGCGCTGGCTGAACAATCCGGACGGCCACGACTCGGCGGGCCCCGGGGCGGTGGCGCGGCCGGGGATCGGCGCGATCCACCCGCGCACCGGCAGGGCCCTGGCGTGGAACCCGACACGGGACCGCGGAATCGGGATCAAGGCATTCCTCGCACACCCCGGCGGATTACTGGTTGGTAGTGACACAACTCGCCTTGGTCACGAGTACCATGCCCGAGTTGGCATGTTCCCGTTGCCGATCACTCCCGATTCTTAGTGATTCGCTCGCTCATCGCGTCTCTCTGCTTCGAGAGCAGGACGTAACTGGCCACACCGCTGATCAGGAATGCGGCGATCAGCAGGCCCAGGGGCTCGCGCAGGCCGAGGATATAGAGCACTCCCAGAGTCACGGCCAGCAGACCGGCCCGGGACGCGGTGTAAACGATGACGGGACGCACGGTGTCAAGGCTACGTCACCTCGCCCGCGCGGTCTCGATCGCGGTACCGCACGGGTAACTCTTCGCATCTACTGCGAGCGCTGCTAGTCTTCCCAAGAGATCTGTTTCGTAAAGAAACACCCACGAGAGTCCCAAAAAGGCTCTATCATATAACAATCGGGCAGGCAGTAGATAACAACCCGTGATCTTTGTTGAAAACCACGGATAAATCAGGCTTCGCTCGGCACACTGGTTACCTGTCCGCCCGCTGGCAGGAAGCGGGATGCGAGGGGGAGAGATTGTGGAGAGTAGCAGCGAGCGTCTGCTGACGCCCGGAGAGGTTGCCGCCCTCTTCCGGGTCGACCCAAAGACGGTTACACGCTGGGCCGCGGCAGGCCGCATCAGCAGCATCCGTACCCCCGGAGGGCACCGGCGTTTCCGCGAGTCGGAAGTGCACGCCCTTCTGCGTGGAGAGGACGTCTTGACGGCCGAACGGCCGGCAGGCGAGTCCCCGCGCGTCTGACGACTTAGGACGTCACACCATCGGTGATCCTGCGCGCCTTACCCGGAAGCCGCAGGGTCACCGTGGAGTCGTGTGAAGTACGACACGACACGGACGGTGACCTCCCCCGTCACCGGGCCACCCGCCCCGCCGGGCCCGCCCGGGCCCGCCGCCACGTTCCGCGTCCGGAACCGCCCGGCACGCTCCGGCCCCGATCTCCCCGACGCAGGCTCTCCCGCCCGGCCCAGGCCCCCGGCCCGGCCCCGCGGCCGGCCCAGGCCCCTGCCCGGCGTCGAAGCCCTTCAGGTCTCCTGCTCGGCCTTGAAGGCCAGGAACTCCCGCTCCAGCTCGTCGTTCTCCGCCAGCCACCGCCGCCGCCGCTCGGCCCACTCCTCCTCGGTGAGCGACTCGGCCAGCCAGCGGTCGTAGTCGGGATCCCCCGGAGAGACCTCCACGTAGGCATTGCCGATCAGACGCCCGTCATCGCCGGTCAGGGTCTGCGGCACGCGCAGGGTCCCGTCAGCGAGTCTGACGACGTACATCCAGATCACCTAGATTCCGTAGCGCCGGTTGAAGAACAACATGACGTTGAGCGCCATCCGCGTGTCGCCGCCCAGCATGTCGACCAGCGCGGGGCGCTGCCGGGAGACGATCGCGGCGAAGGCGTCGGCGAAGAACTCCCTGCGGCCCAGGTCGCCCGGCTGGAGATGGAAACCCGAGGCCAGCGCGGGGACGCACTGGGCGTAGAGGGCGGCGAACTCCGGGGAGTCGGAGACCCAGTCGCCGTGGGGGGCGTCCACGTCGTCCAGGGCGTGCCCGACCTCGTGCATCATCACGTCGGGGGTGGGCGAGGGCCGGTCTCCCACCACGATCTTGCGGTCGCCGTACGCGCCCGCGCACACGTCCCACGTCGCCCGGCCCGAGGGAAGCGGCGCGCCGCGCAGGTATCCCATGTCGTCCAGGTCCGGCACCCCGCCCGCGCCGACGTAGATGCCGTCGAGACCGTCGGCCAGCTTGTCCTTCAGCCCGTCGGGCAGCCTCGCCAGGCTCTCCACCGCCCGTACGACCTCGGGGGGCGGCGTCTCCCGCCGCGAGTCCCACTGGCGGTGCAGGATGCGCTCCAGGCGCCCGCAGTGGCGCAGGCCGTCGCCCAGGTCCGGGGTGTCGGGGGAGTTGGGCTGGGCCCGGGGACTCTCGTCGTCGAGCTCGAAGTCCTTCCAGGTGTACTGCGGCCGGTCGGCCACCGGGGCCGTGACCGTCCCGACCCTGCGCTCGGCCTCGCGGGGGACCTCACGCGGAGCCTCCCGCAGGGCACTCTCCGCACGCGTGGCCGGACCTCGCTGCCACCACCGCCGTCGATGGCGGCCCTTGTCGCCCGAATGTGCCATCGCACCCCCTGGGGAAGTGGCAACGGGTCCACGGTACGGGGTCGGACCCTTGCCAGTCATCCGTAACGCGGAGCCCGACCGCAGCAGGCCTCACGATGGCTTACAGTTCGGGCATGCCCCTGCTTGTCGGTCTGGCGATACTCGCCTTCTGGCTTTACTGCCTGTTCGACGTCATCACCACGCCGGACGAGGAGTCCAGGAACCTGCCCAAACTTCTCTGGGTGCTCATCGTGGTGCTGATGCCGATCGCCGGAGGAGCCTTCTGGCTGCTGCTCGGCCGGCCCACCGGCCCCAGGGCGCCCCGATCGCTCCTGGCCGAGGACAGGCCGCCGCGCGCCGAGGCCCCGAAGGGCCCCGACGACGACCCCGACTTCCTCAAGGACCTCGACCGCCGCCTGCGCGACGAAGACTAGAGACGGCGACCGGCCGGCCGGTGTGGCCGGTACGGCCGATCGACCGGGAATTCCGACCCGGAAACCCGGCGGGAATCCGGCGGGAAATCAGCGTGAACTCCGGCGTGGGAATTCGGCGGAAAATTCCAGCGTGAAAATTCGGCCCGAGGATATCTCGGCGTCGAGAATCAGTTCGGGGCCGGGAATCAGCCGGGAACCTCGGCGTAGGAGTGCAGTCCCCCGAGGAAAATGTTCACCCCGACCAGGTTGAACAGCAGGCAGGCGAAGGCGACGAGCTGCACGATCATGGCCGCCTTTCCCTTCCAGCCCGCGGTGGCCCTGGCGTGCAGGTACGCGGCGTAGGCGATCCAGGTGATGAACGCCCAGATCTCCTTGGGGTCCCAGCCCCAGTAGCGGCCCCACGCCTTGTCCGCCCAGAGCGCCCCGGCGATGACGGCGAAGGTCCAGATCGGGAAGCCGATCACGATGGCCCGGTGCGCGACCCGCTCCAGGTCCCGCCGGGACGGCAGCCGGACCGCGGTGTCCTTCCTGACCAGGTAGAGGATGCCGGAGACTCCGGCCACGATGAACAGCCCGCTGGCGACGATGGCCGCGGACACGTGGATCGCGACCCAGTACGAGTTCAGCGCGGGCACCACGGGGCCTGCCTGCACGTGCAGGTACCGTACGGCGAAACCGAGCCCCAGCGCGGCGGCGACCGTGACGAACGCGCCCAGGAAGCGGACCGGGTAGCGGAGCTGCATGAACAGGAACGCGCTCACCGCCGCGAAGCACATCGCGACCACGAACTCGTACATGTTGCCCCACGGCCACCGGTCCACGGCGAGGCCGCGGGTGAGGAGGGAGGTGAGGTTGGCGGCCCAGCCGAGCCAGCTCAGCCCGACGGCCACCGGTCCCGCCCACATCGCCCAGGCGGGCGGCGCCTTCTCCGCGGGGGCCCCCTCGGCGGGGGCGGGGTCGGCGCCCCCGCCGACGGTGACCGGAACGGGCTGTTTCGCGCGGGCCGAAGCCGCGGCGGACCGTCCGAAGGCCAGGTCGAGGGCGTAAGCGATCATTGCGGAGACGTAGAGCAGAACCGTCGCCAGGATGAGCTGGTCGCTCAACGTGGCGAGGCCGGCGTCGACCTCAGCGGACATCCTTCACTCCTGAATCGGGAACTCCCGGGTTCGAAACTCCCGGGTTCAAGGCGGAGACGATCTCGGCGAACTCCTCGCTGAAATCGCCGCCCTCGGTGCGCGTGAGGCCACCCGCCTCGACCTCGCGGTCCTCGTGGATCCGCACCCACACCCTGCGGCGGCGGACGGTCAGGGTCAGTACGAGACCGACGACGGCGAGGACCGAGGCCACGAGCGCGGGCATCCGGCCCGGGTCGTGGGTGATCTGCAGGGCGATCCACTCCCTGACGCCGGTGAACTCGATCGAGCCCGCGCCGTTCGGGAGGGTGAGTTTCTTGCCGACCGCCAGCGGGTCGGCCTTCATGACCAGCGGCTTCATCTTCTTCAGACTCGCCGGGTCGAGTTCGTAGACCGACTGCGGCCGGCCGTCCTTCAGGCCCAGGTCACCGGCGAAGGCGCCGTACACCTGGGCGGTGGGGTTGGCGGCGCCCGGGAAGACCGACACCCACTCGGCGCCCATCGGGACGGTCGTCGGCAGGAAGCCGACGAGGATGCCGAGCTGCTCGGGCTGCGCGTCCGGAACCTTGATCACGCACTCGGAGGTGAAGGTGGCGGGCTGGACGACCAGGCAGGGCACCGGCCCTTCGAAGGCGACCTGGCCCCTGCCGTCGGTGATCCTGAAGGTCGGCGCGTAGCCGTGGTCGATCAGGTAGCTCAGCGTGCCGTTGACGTCCAGCGGCTCGTTGACCTTCAGGACGTAGTCGCGCGGGGCGGCGCCCGGGGCGTCCTCGACCTTGAGCCTGGCCTCGTAGTCGAGGGCCTGCCCGGCCTTCTCGCCCTTGGCGATGTAGGTCGCCTGGAAGTCGTCGACGGTGAAGGAGAACGGCTCCAGCGACTCGGCGTTCACCTGGGGGCCGGGCATGTAGCGGTCGTAGGCGGCGACCGTGTTGGCGAACCCCTCGCCCTCCACGACCAGCACGTTGCCCCGGTAGCCGTACAGCGCCCCGGCCCCGACCGCGACCAGCAGGCCGAGCAGGGCCACGTGGAAGAGCAGGTTGCCGGTCTCGCGCAGGTAGCCCTTCTCCCCGGCGACCCAGCCGGGACCTGTGGTCACCCGGAACCGCCTGGCGCGCAACCTCGCGGCGGCCTCCTCGACGGTCAGGTCGGCCTCGAAGGAGGCGTGCTGCGGCAGCCTGCTCAGGTTGCGCGGCGCCGCGGGCGGCTTCCTGCGCAGCTCCCTCAGGTGGGTCGCGGTGCGGGGCAGCACGCAGCCGATCAGGGACACGAACAGCAGAAGGTAGATCGCGGCGAACCAGGGCGCCCGGAACACGTCGAACAGCCAGAACCTGTCCAGCCACTCGGCCAGCCGGGGACTGTCGTCGAAGTACTGGGCGACCTTGGCGTCGGAGACGCCGCGCTGCGGCCAGATCGAGCCGGGAATGGAGCCCAGGGCGAACAGGAACAGCAGGATCAGCGCGGTCCGCATCGAGGTGAGCGTCCGCCAGAACCAGCGCGCCCACCCCACGACCCCGAAGCCCGTGGGCCGCCGCGTCTCGCTCACCGCTCGCTCTCCCGTCCTCGGGTCGACGGACACCATCAGATCACCGGCTCGAATCCGCCGACCCAGCCCTGCGTCATCGCGACGAGCTGCTCCCACAGCCCGGTGACGAGCAGCACGCCGACGACGACCAGCATGACGCCGCCCGCCCGCGTGATCAGCTGCGAGTGCCGGCGCACCGCCTTGAACGTCCTCAGCGCCCTGCTGTACGCCAGCCCGGCCACCACGAACGGCAGGCCGAGGCCGAGCGCGTACGCGAAGGCGAGGATCGCGCCGCGACCGGCGCTGCCCTCGTTCAGGCCGAGGGTGAGCACGACCCCGAGGGTGGGGCCGATGCAGGGGGTCCAGCCCAGGCCGAACACCAGGCCGAGCAGGGGTGCCCCGGCCAGGCCGGCGGCCGGGAGCCGGTGGATGCGGAAATCGCGCTGCAGACCCGGGACGACCCCCATGAAGGCCAGGCCGAGCACGATCGTGAGGGCGCCCAGCACCCGCGTGATGATCGCGGCGTTGCCGAACAGGGCCTGGCCGAGACCGCCGAAGAGCGCCCCCCCGGCCACGAACACGGTGGCGAAGCCCAGGACGAACAGCACGGTGCCCGCGACCATGCGCCCCCGCCTGGGGTCGGCGCTCATGCCGGTCACGTACGACAGGTAGCCGGGGACCAGCGGCAGCACGCACGGCGACAAAAACGACACCAGCCCGGCCGCGACCGCGATCGGCAGCGCCAGCGCCAGCGAGCCGCTCGCGACGGTGCCCACGAGGTCGGCGCTCATCGCGGGCCCGGCCGTCGCCAGGGGCCGTTATCCCTCATCGCGGACCTTGGTCACGGCGGCGAGGAGGTCGCTGTACTTGACCGCGCCCAGGGCCCTGGCGGCGATCCGGCCCTGGCGGTCGATGATCAGGGTGGAGGGGATGGCGGCGGGCGGGACCGTGCCCTGGAAGGAGAGCGCGACCTTGCCCGGCTGGTCGAAGATGCTCGGGTAACCGGACCGGTGGCTGCGTTCGAACGCGAGCGCGTCGGCCTTGCGGTCCTTGAAGTCGATGCCGAGGAACTCCACGCCGTCGGCCTTCGTCTTGGCGGAGATGTCCTTGAGCACCGGCGCCTCGGCCCGGCAGGGCGCGCACCAGGAGGCCCAGAAGTTGAGCACCACGATCTTGCCCTTGTGGGCCGCGAGGGTCGCGGTGCCCCCGTCGAGGGTCTCCCCCTCCACCTTCGGGGCGACCTTGCGGTCCGCGGCCTGGAACAGGGTGATCTTTCCGTCACCGGCCACGAAGCGGGTGTCGCCGGTCTGCGGCTGCGATCCCTGGGTTCCGGCGCATCCGGCCACGGCGACGAGCAGCGCGGCGGCGGCGAAGGATTGTGCGCGCATGGGTGACGGAGGCTCCCTGTACTACAACCGGTAGAGCAATCACTGTACCGGCGAGGTCAGGCGCCCGGCACAGTGGGGCGTTTGACGAGCGCCGCCGCGGGCTCGCTGTATCCGACGCCGATCAGGCGGTTTCCCTCGAAGGAGAAGCTCGTGAGGCTGGCGAGGCCGCACTGCCTGCGGCGCGGATCGTGCGGCAGGCGCCTGCCCTCGGCGGCGAGCCGGATGGTCCAGATCGGGAGCTGGTGGCTGACCATGATCGCTTCATGGCCGCGTGCCACGTCGCGGGCGGTCTCGATCGCGGCCCTCATCCGGCTGACCAGATGGGTGTAGCGCTCCCCCCAGGAGGGGCGGAGCGGGTTCCACAGGTAGCGGTAGAAGCGCGGGTTGCGGAAGAGACCGTCGCCCCTGCCGAGGGAGAGGCCCTCGAAGATGTTCTCGGCCTCGATGAGCCGCTCGTCGACCGTGACGTCCAGGCCGAAGGTCGCGGCGAGCGGCACCGCCGTCTCCTGGGCACGCTCCAGCGGCGAGGAGAACAGCGCGGTGACATCCCGTCCGGCGACCGTCTTGGCCACCGTCTCGGCCATCTGCCGTCCGTTGTCGGAGAGGTGGTAGTCGGGAAGCCTGCCGTACAGGATGTTGGCGGGATTGTGCACCTCACCGTGGCGCAGGAGGTGGACGACGGTGGTCTCAAGCATGGTGCCGCCAGCCTACCGACAAGTACGGGTTGGTGGCCGGGCAGGTGGGCCACCCGGGCCGGATGGGGCAGGATAGGGTCACCGCGTGAGCCCCCTCGCGCTCGCCCTCGTCCTCTCCTCCGCCGTCGCCCACGCCTGCTGGAACCTGATGAGCAAGCAGGCGGCCGAGGCCGACGGCGTCGTCTTCGTCTGGATGGTGGCCGCCGCCTCCACGCTGGTCTGGACGCCGGTCACGGTGGGTTACCTCCTCCTCGGCGGCACCGGTCCCTCCTGGGCCGACCTCGGGGTGATCGCCGCGAGCACCACTCTGCACCTGGGCTACTTCATGCTGCTGCAGCGCGGCTACCGGCACGGCGATCTGTCGATGGTCTACCCGATCGCCCGCGGTACCGGGCCGCTGCTGGCCAGCCTGGTCGCCGTCCTGTTCCTGGGCGAGCGGCCGGGCCCCGCCGGCATCGCCGGGATCCTGATGGTCGGGGTGGGCGTGCTCCTGCTCGGCGCGGCGCGCGGGCCCGGCCGCAAGGACCTGAGCGGGATCGGGTTCGGGCTGGCCACCGGGCTGTTCATCGCGGCGTACACCGTCTGGGACAAGCAGGTCGTCAGCGCCTTCGCGGTCGCGCCGATCCTGCTCAACTACGGCGGCGACCTCGGCCGTGCCCTGGTCCTGACCTCGCCGGTGCTCGGCTCCCGCCGCAGGGGCCTGGTCCTGCCCGTCTGGCGGGAGCACCGGGCACGGGTGCTGGGCGCGGCGGTGCTGATGCCGCTCTCCTACCTCCTGGCGCTGACCGCGTACACGTTCTCGCCGATCAGCGCGGTGGCCCCGGTACGGGAGGTCAGCGTGCTCGTGGCGGTGGTGCTCGGCGGCCGGCTGCTGGCCGAGGGCGACCTGACCCGGCGGCTGCCGGCGGCCTGCGTCATCGTCGGCGGCGTGGTGACGATCGCCCTCGGCTAGGGCCGTGAGCGCCCCGGAGCCCGGAAACCGCCGGAGCCGTCATCCGGAAAGGCGGGGGCCATCCGGGGAGGCCATCGTCGGGACCGTCACCGGGACCGCCACGGGCTCGGCGGGCCGCGCGGGCTCGGACACGGGGCCGCGGAAGTCGGCGGAGACGGCCTTCAGCGCCTCGACAGCGGCCCGGATGGCCGGGCGGCGGGCGGCGTCGCTCCGCCAGAGCGCGTAGATCCTGCGCGTCGGGCGCGACCGGATCGGGACGACCCGCACGCCCTGCGGGACGAAGTCGCGGCCCAGCCGGGGAATGATGGCGCATCCATGCTCCGCCGCGACGAGGGCCATCTGGGTCGGATACTCGTCCGTCATGCAGGTGATGTCCGGCTCCAGCTCGGCCGAGCGCAGCGTGTGGACCAGCCAGTCGTGGCAGACCGTGCCGGGTGAGGAGCTGATCCACTGCTCCCCGGACAGCTCGGCGAGCTCGATCTCGGGACGATCCGCCAGCGGGTGGGACGCGGGCAGGATCGCGTCGGCGATGTCGTCGAAGAGCGTGGCCCGGGACAGCCCCTCGGGGATCGCCACCGGGCGGTTCATCCAGTCCTGGATCACCGCGAGGTCGAGCTCGCCCCTGGCCACCTCACGAATCTGCCGCTCCGGCTCACGTTCCATCAGCTGGAGGCGAAGGTCGGGGTGGCGCGTGCGCAGCAGGGCGAGCGCGGCGGGCATCAGGCCCCGGGCCGCCGTGGGGAAGGCGCCGATGCTCAGCCGCCCCACGACCTCGCCGCGCAGCGCCTCGAAGTCGGCCTCCGCCGTCTCGACCAGCGCGAGGATGCGCTCGGCGTGGTCGGCGAGCAGCCCGGCCGCGTCGGTCAGCCGCACGCCGCGCCCGTTGCGCTCCAGCAGGGTCGCTCCGGTTTCCCGCTCCAACTTGGCCAGTTGCTGGGAGACCGCGGAGGGGGTCACCATGAGCGCCTCGGCCGCGGCGCCCACGGAGCCGTAGACGGAGACCGCGTGCAGGGCCTTGAGCCGGTTGAGATCCAACATGTAAGCAACCCTAAACGAGACGAGCAAGAAAGTCTCACTTGTGCTGAAATATCGTTAGAAACGACGATTGATGGATGCGTACCCGGCACTTTCTCCTCGCCGTCGCCCTCACCGCCCTCTGGGGCTTCAACTTCGTGGTCATGGAAGTGGGACTCCGGTCCTTTCCCCCGCTGCTCTACGTGGCGCTGCGCTTCCTCCTGGCTGCCTTCCCCGCCGTACTGCTCGTCGGCGGCCCCGGGGTGCCCTGGCGAAAGGTGCTCGTGGCCGGGGCGACCCTCGGCATCGGCCAGTACGCCCTGCTGTTGACGGGCATGCGGGCGGGCATGCCCGCCGGGCTGACCTCCCTCGTCGTCCAGGTCCAGGCCGTCTTCACCGCCGTCCTGGCGGTCGCCCTGCTGAGGGAACGGCTCACCCGGCGGCGGATCACCGGCATGGCGGTCGCGTTCGCCGGCCTGGCGCTGATCGCCGCCGACCTGGGCACCGGCGGCCCCATCGGCGCGTTCCTGCTGGTCGTCGGCGCGGCGTTCTTCTGGAGCGCGGGCAACATCGCGGTCAGGGACGCCGCGCCGCCCGACTCGTTCCGCTTCATGGTCTGGGTCTGCGGGGTCGCCGCCATCCCCATGACGGCCCTGTCCCTGCTGGTCGAGGGGATTCCCCGGCTGGAGTTCTCGGTGGAGGGCGGCCTGTCGGTGCTCTACGTGTCACTGGTCGCCACCCTCGGCGGCTTCGGCATCTGGGGCTTCCTGCTCCAGCGCTACGACGCCTCGGTGGTCGCCCCGACGGCCCTGCTCGTCCCGGTCTTCGGCATGTCCTCGGCCGCCCTGTTCACCGGGGAGCCGATCTCCCCCGCCGAACTCGCCGCCGCCGCCCTGATCATCTCCGGCGTCCTCTACGCGAGCACCCGCGCCCGGCCTCTTCCCTCCTCGGCGTCCGCTCCTTCCGTTCAGGCCGAAACGGGAGAGAATAGAACGAGGGCAACGGAGATGATCTGAATGAACACACCGAGTGACGGAGACGATGTTACGGTGACCGACGTGAGCGCCGCACTCGACTACTGGCCCGCCCCGCCCCCGTGGGGATGGACCGCCGACGATCTCGACAACCTCCCGGCGGAGGGACCGAACGGCGAACCCGACTTCTTCAAGCACGTCGAACTCATCGATGGAGCTCTCGTCTTCATGTCCCCCCAGAAACGCTTCCACGAGCGCGTGCTGTTCGGCCTTCGCGTCGTCCTGAACGCCCAGGCTCCTGAGCACGTCGCGGCCGTGATCCAGATGGACGTCAAGCTCGGCCACCGGATGCGCCCCTGCCCCGACGTCGTCGTCGTCGACGCGAAGGCCGCCGATGACGACGACCGGACGTTCTACACCCCCGGCGAGGTGCACCTCGCCGTCGAGGTGGTCTCCCCCGAGTCCGAGGACCGCGACCGCAAGACCAAGCCCTCCCGCTACGCGGAGGCGGGCATCGCGCACTTCTGGCGGGTGGAGAACAGCGGCGGCTCCCCTGTGGTCTACGTCTACGAGCTCGACCCCGCCACCCACGCGTACGCCCTCACCGGCATCCACCACGACCGGCTGACCGTCCCGGTGCCCTTCCCGATCACCATCGACCTCGGCGACCTGCCCAGGTAGACGCCCGGATCAGTCCAGGCCGTCGGCGACGCGTCCCCCCGTACAGACCCATGAGCGCCCGAGGCGAGCGAGCCCCTGCGAGCGCCCCCTGCGCTCCTTCCCGCACGGGCGCTTCAGCTACGGCGGACGACCCCGAACGGCCCCGTACGGATCGCTTCAGCGTCAAAGGGCTCGATGGGCGGCCCGGAGGAAAGCGACTACGGTCTCCACGATGTACGGCGAGACGGGCCGTGTGCGGAGGTGGGTGGGTGTTCCGGGCGGCTTATAAAAATCCGCAAGCAGCGCGCCCGCCAGGCCGGAGGCCTGACGCACCGGACGGTTACCAACGACGGCCGCCCGGAGCACCCACCCACCGGAGCGCGCGCCTGCCAAAGCCCCCGCCGAAGCGCGCACCCACCAAAGCCCCCGACGAAGCACGAGCCATCCAACCCGCTTTGAACGAGCACTCGCACCGCTAACCGGAAACAGAAGCGGCGGCCTTCGCGGCGACCGGAAGAGCGTCGGCGATGCGGGAAAGGGCCTCGTCGTCGTGGGCGGAGGACAGGAACCACGCCTCGTACGCCGACGGCGGCAGGTAGACGCCCTGCTCGAGCATCGCGTGGAAGAACGCCCGGTAGGCGGCGGTGTCCTGCTTCTGGGCACCGGCGAAGTCGGTGACCCGCTCGTCGGTGAAGAAGATCGAGAACAGGCTCCCGGCGCGCTGCAGGCGGTGCGGCACCCCGGCCGCGGACAGGGCGTCGGCGGCGGCGCGGCCGATGACCAGCGCCGCGGCGTCGACCCGGTCGTAGACCCCCTCGTCGCAGGCGCGCAGGGTGGCCAGGCCGGCCGCGCAGGCCAGCGGGTTTCCCGACAGGGTGCCCGCCTGGTAGACCGGCCCCTCCGGCGCGAGGTGGGCCATCACGTCGGCGCGCCCGCCGAACGCGGCGGCGGGCAGGCCGCCGCCCATGACCTTCCCGAAGGTCATGAGGTCGGCGTCGACCGGGTCGAGCCCGTACCAGCCGGACTCCGACACCCGGAAACCGGTGAGCACCTCGTCGACGATCAGCAGCGCGCCGTACGCGGTGCACAGCTCGCGCAGCGTGGCGTTGAACCCGTCGAGCGGCGGGACGACGCCCATGTTGGCCGGGCACGCCTCGGTGATCACGCACGCGATGTCGGCGCCGAAGGTCTGGAAGGCCTCCGTGACCGCCTCGACCGAGTTGTACGGCAGCACCACGGTGTCGGCGGCCGAGGCGCCGGTCACACCGGGGGTGTCGGGCAGGCCGAAGGTCACCACCCCGGAACCGGCCGAGGCGAGGAGGGCGTCGACGTGGCCGTGGTAGCAGCCCGCGAATTTCACGATCTTGGACCGGCCGGTGAACCCGCGGGCCAGCCGCACGGCGGACATGGTGGCCTCGGTACCGGAGCTGACCAGGCGGACCTTCTCCACCGGCTCCACCCGATCGACGATCTCCTCGGCGAGCTCGACCTCGCCGGGGGTCGCCGTACCGAACGAGGTGCCGTCGCGCAGCGCCTCCTGCAGGGCCTCGATGACGGCGGGGTGCCGGTGGCCGAGGATCATCGGCCCCCACGAGCAGACCAGGTCGACGTAGCGGTTGCCGTCGACGTCGGTGATGTAGGGGCCCTGCCCCGAGGTCATGAAGCGCGGCGTCCCGCCGACGGCGCCGAAGGCTCGGACCGGGGAGTTGACGCCCCCGGGGACGATCTCGCGTGCGCGGGCGAACAGGGCCTCGGAGTTATCAGTACGGCTCACGCCCTACAGGGTAGTCACCGCAGGGCGAGCCTCCGCCCGTCCCGTCCGGGCACCTTCGAGCGCGGTGGTGACGACCGGCTCACTCGCAGGTGTCGGCGAGCCAGTCGAGGATGCGGAGAGGGTCGGGCAGCGGGCGTCCGTCGGGCGGGCGCAGCCATGAGCCGGACCCGCCGGTCGGCAGCAGCGAGGGCGGGGCGAGGACGTAGCTGTCGCGGCAGTGCCAGCGCAGGCCGGGCATCTCCTCGATGGTGGACGGACCGAAGTCGAGGGCGCAGGTCCACCACTCGTCCTCGTCGTCGGAGGTGTTCCTGGTGGCCACAAAGAACAGGGCCCGGTCGCCGTTGACGGCGACCGGGCCTGAGGTGGCTCCCGCGGAGTCCATGTTCGCGAGGGTGGTGCGCCCCGCGGCGACCGGTACGTCGAAGACGTCGAACACCCGCCCCGTGGGAAGGACCACGTTCGCCTCGGGCTCGTACCGCCACCAGTTGGTGAGCAGGGTGGGGTCGGTGGTGGCCTGCATCTGCCAGGCCCGCGAGAGCGGGTGGGCCCCCGGGTCGGGACAGCCGACCCGGTCGCAGGAACAGGAGCGCGAACCGCCCTTCAGCGGCCTCGCGCCGGGACAGCTCGCCCAGCCCAGAGCGGCGTACTCCAGCACAGAGTTGATCATCTGCTTCGGATGAGCATGCCGTCTACTTCGACGAACCATCGGTACCCCGACCATTGTGTCCTCCGTCGTCCGCGCATCCCGCGTGTCACCCGGATGCGATCGACCTGTCCACACTCTGGTCAGTGAAGAACGTCAAATACCCAGGGTCTACGCCACCTGGGACACATCCGCACCGGTTATCGCACTCTAACGCACACGCTTCTCCACCAAGCGACGAACCTCCAGTTCTCGGTACGTGCCGTCGGTCTCATCTCAGTTTCGCGGCCACCTCGGTCGCCCAGTAGGTGAGGATCATGTCGGCCCCCGCCCTGCGGATCGCGACCAGCGACTCCATGATCGCCCGGTCCCGGTCGATCCAGCCGTTCGCCGCCGCGGCCTCGACCATGGCGTACTCACCGCTGACCTGGTACGCCGCCACCGGGACGTCCACGGCGTCGCGCACCTGGCGCAGGATGTCGAGGTAGGCCAGCGCGGGCTTGACCATGACGGCGTCGGCGCCCTCGTCGAGGTCCAGCCGCACCTCGCGCAGCGCCTCGCCGACCGGTCCCGCCGCGTCC
The DNA here is from genome assembly GCF_040639575.1 of Streptosporangium sp. NPDC023825. Taxonomy (NCBI): domain Bacteria; kingdom Bacillati; phylum Actinomycetota; class Actinomycetes; order Streptosporangiales; family Streptosporangiaceae; genus Streptosporangium; species Streptosporangium sp. NPDC023825. The sequence continues at coordinate 107,242 of NZ_JBFAAE010000002.1, forward strand.
TGCTGGTAGGCGTTGCGGTCGCCGAACCGGGGAGCGCACTCGGCCGCCTCGCGGAACGGGCCGTAGAACGCCGAGGCGTACTTGGCCGAGTACGCGAGGATCGGGATCTGCTCGAAGCCGTCGCCGTCCAGGGCCGCCCTGATCGCCGCGACCTGGCCGTCCATCATGCCGCTCGGCGCGATGACCTGCGATCCGGCCCGCGCCTGGGCCACCGCCGAGGCCGCGTAGCGCTCCAGGGTGGCGTCGTTGTCGACCTCCCCTTCGGGGGTGAGGATGCCGCAGTGCCCGTGGTCGGTGAACTCGTCCAGGCAGGTGTCGGTCATCACCACCATCGTGTCGCCCACGTCGGCGACCAGGTCGGCGACGGCGAGCTGGACGATCCCCTCCGGGTCGTCGGCCGCCGACCCACGGCCGTCCTTCACCGCGGGGACGCCGAACAGGATCAGCCCGCCGACCCCGGCCTCGGCGGCCTCGTGGGCGGCCTTGCGCAGCGAGTCGCGGGTGTGCTGGAACACCCCGGGCATCGAGCCGATCGGGTTCGGCTCGACGATGCCCTCCTTCACGAACATCGGCAGCACCAGCTCCGCCGGGTGCAGCCGGGTTCCGGCCACCATCCTGCGCATCGGTGCCGTACGGCGGAGCCTGCGCGGGCGCGCGACAGGGAACTGGGCCGTCATGCTGTCTCCCCCTCTCCCCGGCCGGTAGGGGAACTGCGGGCCGGAGGAGCTCGGTGTGTGTTCCTGGCTCGCCGCTCGACGCGGCGTGGTGCCGATCAACGTGACGCGATGCCGACCGCGACACCGGTCAACGCACGAAACCGGTCGGCGTGACACGACACGGGCCGACGTGACGCGGTGCCGACCGGCGTGACGCGGTGCCGGCCGCGACACCGATCCTCGCGGTGGCGATCACGCCCCGCGGCGCTAGCCGGGGGCGTCGGACGCGGCCTGCCCGCCCGTCGTGCGCGGGCGGGCGCCACTTTCAAGGTTACTTGGCGCGGCGCCGGGCTCCCCGCCGGGTCTGCGAGGGCCTGCGGGGGGTGTCCCCCGCCACGACGGCGGCCTGCCGCTGCTTGGCACCATACTCCGCCAGCGCCGCCGCGAGGGCGGAAGCCGAGGGCTTGTCGGCCATCACGTCGACGCGGAGCCCGAACTCCTCGGCGGTCTTGGCGGTCTGCGGGCCGATCACGGCGATGACCGTGACGTTGTGCGGCTTGCCCGCGATGCCCACCAGGTTGCGGACGGTGCTCGACGAGGTGAACAGCACCGCGTCGAACCCGCCGCCCTTGATGGCCTCGCGGGTCGGGGCCGGCGGCGGCGCGGCGCGGACGGTCCGGTAGGCGGTCACGTCGTCGCACTCCCAGCCCAGCTCGGTCAGCCCGGCCACGAGCGTCTCGGTCGCGATGTCGGCGCGCGGCAGCAGCACCCGGTTGATCGGGTCGAGCATCGAGTCGTACGGGGGCCACTCGGCCAGCAGGCCCTCCGACGACTGCTCGCCGGACGGCATCAGGTCGGGCTTGACGCCGAAGCTCACCAGCGCCCGCGCGGTGCTGTCGCCCACGGCCGCGACCTTGAGCCCGGCGAACGCGCGGGCGTCCAGGCCGTACTCCTCGAACTTCTCGCGCACGGCCTTGACCGCGTTCGCGCTGGTGAAGGCGACCCACTCGTAGCGTCCGGTGACCAGGCCCTTGATCGCGCGGTCCATCTGCTGCGGGGTCCGCGGCGGCTCGACGGAGATCGTGGGGACCTCCTCGGGCACCGCGCCGTACGAGTGCAGCTGCTCGACCAGGCTGGCCGACTGCTCCTTGGTCCTGGGCACGAGCACCCGCCAGCCGAACAGCGGCTTGGTCTCGAACCACGACAGCCGGTCGCGCATGCCGACGGCCTCGCCGACCACGATCAGCGCGGGCTCGGTCATCCCCGCGTGCTTGAGATCGGGCGCGAGCCGGCCCAGCGTGGTCACCACGGTGTGCTGCTCGGTGGTGGTGCCCGCGCTGCTGACCGCCACGGGCGTCGAGTCGGGACGGCCCGCCGCGATCAGCGCCTTGCCGATCGGGACGGCCTCGGCGACGCCGTTGTAGATCACCAGGGTGCCTGCCCCGGTGGCGTACGCGGACCAGTCGTCGATCTGGGTCGCGTCCACGACCCGGAACTCGGGCACCGACACCGCGGCGGGGATGCCCGCGTAGGTGAGCACCGCCGTCGCCGGCGGCACGCCGGGCACGATCTCGAAGTCCACCTCCGCCTTGGCACAGGCCGCGACCTCCTCGGTGATCGAGGAGAAGAACATCGGGTCGCCCGCGCACAACCGCACGACGCCGCTGCCGCCCTTGGCGGTCTTGACGACCTTCAGCGAGACGGCGCCGTCCTCGGCCACGTCGACGATCTCGACGTCCTCGCGGCAGTGGCGCAGCAGCGGGCCGTACGCCTCCCGGTCGAGGATGACGACGTCCGCCTTGGAAAGCAGGTCGGCGCCACGCAGCGTGAGCAGGCCCTCATCACCGGGACCCGCGCCGACGAAGGCGACGAACCCGGACGGGCGCTCGAAGGTGGTACTTCCGGAGCTCAATGTGCTCGCTCCCCTATCAACGTGCCGGCCCCTTCCGCGATCATCTCGGCCGCGAGGTCGCGGCCGAGATCCATGGGCGCGGAAGAGCTTCCGGCGGTGGACTTGCGCACCGCGCGCCTGCCGTCGACTGCGACGACAGCGGCGGTAAGGATCAGATCGGGCCCGTTCTCGGCCGAGTACGCGCCCACCGGGGCGGCGCATCCCGCCTCCAGGGCGTTGAGCACCGCGCGCTCGGCGGTGACCGCGGCCCGGGTGCGTGCGTCGTCGAGCACGCTCAGCAGCTCGACCAGGTCGGAGCGGTCGGAGCGGCACTCCACGGCCAGCGCCCCCTGCCCCGGGGCGGGCAGCATCTCCTCGACCTCGAAGATCTGGGAGATCTCGGAGTCGCGGCCCAGCCGGCCGAGCCCGGCGGCGGCGAGCACGACGCCCTGCAGCTGGCCGGAGGTCACCTTGCCGATGCGGGTGTCGGCGTTGCCGCGGATCGGCACGTACTCAAGATCAGGACGGATCATCCGGAGCTGGGCGATCCGGCGCGGGGAACCGGTGCCGATCTTCGCGCCGGGCGGCAGGTCGGCCAGCTTGGCGACGCTCACCAGGGCGTCCCTGGGGTCGTCGCGCGGCGGGATCGCCGCGATGACCACGCGCGGGTCGGGCGTGGTGGGCAGGTCCTTCAGCGAGTGCACCGCGAAGTCGATCTCGCCCTCGATCAGCTTGTCGCGCAGCGCGCTGACGAAGACCCCCGTACCGCCGAGCTGGGTGAGGTCGGCCTTGGTCACGTCGCCGAAGGTGGTGACGCCGACCAGCTCGACGGCCGCGCCGGTCAGCTCGGTGAGGCGGGCGGCGACCAGGCCCGACTGCGTCGTCGCCATGACGCTCCGCCTGGTCCCCAGCCGGAGCGAAGAAGAAACACCGCTCACAGGCCTGCCTCCTTCTTGCTCGGCTCGGTGTTCTTACCCGGCTCGGCGTCGATCGTCTCGATGCGCCTCACCGCTTCGGGCACCTTCGGGTCAAGATTGAACAGCTCACGCAGCGCTTCGGCGTAATGATCGCCCGCAGGGGACTCCGCCAGCTGCTTCACCCGCACGGTGGGCTCGTGGAGCAGCTTGTCGACCACGCGCCTGACGGTCTGGCCGACCTCGTCCCTGACGCGCCCCTCAAGATCGGGGACCCGCGCGACGAGCCGTCCGAGCTCCGCCTCGACCACCTGGGCCGCCTTGCTCCGCAGGGCCACCACGGTCGGCGTGACGCGCGCGGCGCGCTCGGCCGACAGGTAGGCGGTAACCTCCTCGGCGACGATGCCGCGCACGGCGGTGACCGCCTCGGCGCGACCGCCGTCGTCGGTGCCGGCGTCGGCCTCGCTCTCCTGCATGGACTCCAGGTCGACCAGCGTCACACCGGGCAGCCGCCGTACGGCGGGGTCGATGTCGTGCGGCAGGGCCAGGTCCAGCAGGAACGTCTCGTGGGGGGTCACCATGTCCGCCGTGATGACCACGTCGGTGGCGCCGGTGCAGGAGATGACCAGGTCGGCCTCCGCCAGTTCGGCCGTCAGGTCGCCGAACGCGGCGGCCCTGCCGCCGACCGTCTGCGCCAGCCGCACGGCGCGCTCGTGGGTCCGGTTGACCACCACGATGTCGGTGACGCCCGCCCGCTGCAGGGTCGCGGCCGACAGGGCGCTCATCGAACCCGCGCCCACCACCAGGGCCCGCTTCCCCTCCAGGGGGCCGAGGGCGCGCTCGGCGAGGGTCAGCCCCACGCCGACGAGGGAGGCGCCCGCCCGGTCGATGCCGGTCTCGGTGTGCGAGCGCTTGCCCACCCGCAGTGACTGCTGGACGAGCTCGTTGAGCGTCGGGCCGAGGGTGCCCTCCTCCTGGGCGAGCCTGAGCGCCGAACGCACCTGGCCGAGGATCTGCCCCTCTCCCACGACCATCGAGTCGAGGCCGGAGCCGACCGAGAACAGGTGCTCGACGGCACGGTCCTCGTAGTGCACGTAGAGGTGGGAGGCCAGCTGCTCCATGGAGACGCCGGAGTGGGCGCTGAGCAGCCGGGAGAGCGAGGTCACCGCGGCGTGGAACCGGTCGACCTCGGCGTAGATCTCGACCCGGTTGCACGTCGAGACGACCATGCTCTCGGCGACGTGGACGTCCTGCTGGATGTCCTGGAGCAGCTTCACCAGCGAGTCACCGGAGACGGAGACCCGTTCCAGCAGGGCCACCGGTGCCGTCCGGTGGCTCAGGCCGACGACGAGAACGCTCATCGGCCCTCTCCCGCCTTCCGCTCGCTCCGGGAGGCTCCGGAACCCCGAAGGGCTCCCGAGTCCCGGAAGGCCCGTGAGTCCCGAGAGTCGCGGGAGGCCCGTGAGTCCCGGAAGGCCCGTGAGCCACGAGAGGCTCCGGAACGGCGAGAGGAGAGGTGGCCGGCCGGAGCCGGGGCCGCGGCGCTCGCCGCACTACTGGTCACCCTGCTCATGCTCGCCGTATTCGTGCTTGCCGTCTCCGTATTCGTCCTCATACGCGCCATCGTCATGGTGATCGTCATGCTCGTCGCGGTCGTCCGGGACGTCGCGGTCGTCCGGTAAAGCGTCATGGTCGCCCGGGAAGGCCGGGAGATACCGCGTCCGTCAACATGCCCGTCAGCGTGCCCGCCGGCTCGTGCGCCGTGCCTCTTCACAAGTCCACCGCCTCGGGCCACTCCTCGGCCATCGCGGGCCCCCCACTCATCCGATCCGCCTTGCGCTGCTCGTGGAACGCCAAGATCTGCAATTCAATCGACAGGTCGACCTTACGGATATCAACGCCTTCCGGCACGGAAAGGACGACGGGGGCGAAGTTCAGGATGCTGGTGACCCCTACGGCGACGACCCGGTCGGCCACCTGCTGGGCCGCCACGGCCGGTGTCGCGAGCACCACGATCGACACTCCCCGCCGCCTTATCACGGCTTCCAGCTCGTCGATGTGCTCCACATTCAATCCCGCGATGTGGTCGCCCACCACTTCGGGGTCCGCGTCGAGCAGCGCCGCGACCCTGAACCCGCGGGAGACGAACCCGCCGTAATTGGCGAGCGCACGCCCGAGGTTACCCACTCCGACGATGGCGACGGCCCAGTCCTGGGTGAGACCCAGCTCACGGGAGATCTGGTAGATGAGGTATTCGACGTCGTAGCCGACCCCCCGGGTGCCGTACGACCCCAGGTGGGAGAGGTCCTTGCGGAGCTTGGCCGAGTTGACGCCCGCCGCGACGGCGAGATCCTCCGAGCTCACGGTCGCCAGGCCACGCTCGGCCATGCCGTTCAGCGCTCGCAGATAGAGCGGCAGCCGGGCGACGGTCGCCTCGGGAATGCCGCGTTCGCGGGCTTGGGACAGACGGCGGATCACGTGCCGGAACTCCAGGGGGACAGGCGGCCGGCGCGGCCCGGACGCGACGGATGACGAGGTGAAACCACTGTCATTCAGGTTAGTCCTTTTGTGAACCGATGCACAAAGTGAGTGTTCACAATCTTGGCCGTGCCCCCCTCCGGTCCCTCGTCCGCCCCCTCACCAGGCCCTGAACCTGCGTGTACGGCGGGCGCGAGCCCCGTCGCCACCGGGCCTTTCCGTCCGCCGGGCCGGATCCTCACCCCTCGCCGCGAGGGCCGGCGCTTCGCCGCGGTTCGGCTACCGTGGCGGTCATGTCACCGCGAGACCATCGCATCACCCTGCTCGGCAAACCCGGTTGCCACCTGTGCGACGACGCGCGGGCGGTGATCGAGCGGGTCGCCGCGGACCTCGGCGTCCCGTGGGAGGAGCGCGACATCACGGCCTCCGAGGAGGACCGGGCCCGCTACTGGGAGATGATCCCCGTCACCCTTGTCGACGGGGTGCAGCACGACTTCTGGCGCGTCGACGAGAACCGCCTGCGCGCCGCCCTCGACGCCTGAGCCGCCCTCGAGGCCCTCGAGGCCCTCGGCGCCCGAAGGACTCGCCCCGCCCGTCGGCCCCCGCCCGTCGGCGCCGCGGGTGGCCGCCTGACAGGCCACCCGCGCCGTTCACTACCTGAAGGCGGTCGGGAGCGGCATAACCTTCGCGGCGTTCACAGTGAGTTCGATCACATTGGTGGCGAGCACCATCGTCTGGCGCTCGGTGACGAAGCGCTGCGTGTGGGGCTGGCGCTGGTGGTCGCCGTAGGCGACCTCGTCCCGGTAGAGCTCGTAGACGATGCGCTGGAGAGGCGCCGACTTCACCGAGTGGCAGGTGTAGACGAGCGTGTCCGGCTCGGAGCGGCGCACCGCCTCGACGGTCTCCTCCGCTAGCCGGTCGAATCTCTCGCCGGTGCCGTCGATCAGGGTGAAGACCGTCAGCAGACCGAAGATGCTCGGTGAGGGGCGGTTCGAGCCTCCCGGCAGGTCACCGGCCCCGCCCGGCGTACCCGGCCCGCCCGGATACATGGCGCCGGTCGAGGGCGTGACGCCGAACGCCGGGTCGTAGCCCTGCGAGCCCCCCCGGTCGTAGCCTCGGGAGCCTCCGCGCCCCTGCTCGGAGCCCGGGGAGGGCGCGCCGCCGAAGGCCTGGTCGGCGGGCATCGGCTGGAGGCTTCCCGACCTGCCGGGGCCGGGCACGCCCGGCATGCCGAACTCGCCGGTGCCCGGGCCCGCGGGCCTGCCGAACTCACCGGTCCCGCCGGGCCTGCCGAACTCGCCGGTGCCCGGGCCTGACGACCTGCCGGAACCGGGGGCGCCGTGCCTGCCGAACTCGTGGGCCGGGATGTTGTACTCACCGGTCGCCGGGCCGGGCACGCCCGGCATGCCGAACTGGCCGGTGACCGGCGGCTGCCTGCCGGGATCACCGCCGCGCCTGCCGAGCTCACCGCCGGACGGCTGGTCGGCGGGCGGCATGCCGTACTCACCCGCCATGAACATCCCCGTGGCGGGGCCACCGAACCTGTCGTCGGGCGGGGAGGGCTGCTGCTGCCGCATGCGCGCAGCGTAGTCGACGTCCTGCTCACCCGCCCGGTACTCGGCCACGAGGTCACCGAGGCCTGAGCGGCGGGGCGCCTCCTCGGCCAGGGCGCGGGCGGGGGGACTCTCCGGGGCCACTCGGCGGCCGGCGACCTGCACGTCGCGGGGCTCGTACTCGGGGCGGCGCGGCCGCGGGGGGCGGTCCTCCCACTCGTCGTCCGCGTCGTCCGCGTCCTCGTCGTCGTCCTCGTAGGGCGCGAGCGGGCGGAGCATGGCGTACCAGACCGCGGCGGCGGTGACGAAGAGCAGGAGCGCGGTGAACATCCCGGACACCGCGAAGCTGACGGCTCCGACGAGGGCGAGGCCGGTGGGGCCGAGCACCAGGAGCGCGTGCATGTTGTCGGCGTCGTAGTCGTCACCGCCGCGCCAGCGCAGGACCGCCAGCAGCAGCCCGCCCAGCAGCACGAGCGCGACGATCACGTGGACGGCCCCGAGCAGGTAGGCCGGGGGCAGGTTCCAGTGGTGGCCGCCCAGCGGGAGGGCCTTGGCGAAGTCCTTCTCCTGCCGGACCGGGTCGACCGCCAGGATCACCGTGGCGATGACGGTGAAGGCGATCCCCATGAGCCAGGAGGAGAACCTGGCCGTGCCCTTGCGGGCCATCAACTGGATGACCCCGACGGCCAGCCACAGGGGCGCCAGCATGGATCCGGTCAGTTGATAAATACGGAACGTGCCTGCCCCAAATCCGATCAGATAACCGGTGGCGATTACTCCGAGTGAGACGGAGAGAGACGCCGTCGTGATGCTCCAGGCGATCAGCCAGCCCTTGGGCTCACTGCGGAGGCGACTGACGAGAGCACCGGTGGCGATGGCTGCGAGCAATGCACCGGCGAAGGCGATGACAGCGACGAGGACTTCCATGGTGTCTCCAATGCTGCCGGACATTACCCCCCAACCGGTAGCCGAACCCTCGTCCGGCTCCCGGCGCCGGTCTGAAACAACCGACCCCACACCGTATCCGGCGATTACCCCCAGTCACGACGCTTCAAAGTGGATTGTGGAATTTCCACTTCATTTCTAGAGTGATCGAGCACGCCGTACCCCCTCCCCTCAGGGATACCGGATGCCTGAAACGTGGCCGCTCGCCGGGCACCTCCCCACGACAGCCGGGGTAGCCCAGCCCGTCCGCAGTAGTGACCTCACCGTGCGTGAGGATGCCTCCGAAGAACTCCGGAGGCTCGTTTTGCGCGCCAAAACCGGAGATTCGGATGCTTTTGGCACGCTCTACGATCGTTACCTCACCCTGGTGTACCGCTACGTCTACTTCCGGGTCGGCTCACACCCACTGGCCGAGGATCTCACGAGCGAGACCTTTCTCCGCGCGCTCCGCCGGATCACGGACTTCACGTGGCAAGGGCGTGATTTCGGGGCCTGGCTCGTGACCATCGCGAGGAACCTGATCACCGATCACTTCAAGTCCGGCAGGTACCGCCTTGAGGTCACGACGGCCGAGGTGATCGACACACCGCTCGACGGGCCGCACATCCCGGAGAACGCCGTCGTCACCGCGATGATCAGCGATCGGGTGCTCACCGCCGTCCGCGGTCTCGGCCCCGAGCAGCAGGAGTGTGTGGTCCTGCGCTTCCTGCACGGCATGTCGCTGGCGGAGACCGCGCTCATCATGGGCAAGAAGAGCGGCGCCATCAAGGCACTCCAGTTCCGCGCGATCCGCGCCCTGGCCCGCGCGCTGCCCTCTGACCTCAGCTGAGACCCGCCGGCATCGGCCGTCCTCGGCCCGTCGTCTCCCGGCCGCGGCCGCCACGCCCGAAACAATGTTCCCATGCCGATGTGGCGCAGCGCGTAACCTGCCGTGCCGAGTCGTCGTTAGGCAAGTGACACCGATGGATCATGAGCTGGGGGCGGCGGGGAGCGTTCATGGGGAAGTGGCTGCCCGGATTCTCGCGGAGGTCGCAGGCGCGCATTCAGGACCGCGTGTCACGACTCGGCGCCCGCATGGCGGCCACTCCCGGGCCCGAGTTCAACGCCAGGCTCCGCGAGCGGCTCACCCAGTCCCCTCCGGGGGAGGACGTCCCCGAGCAGCGGCCGGTGAGCCCCCGCCACTCCCGGCGGAGGTCGCGCGCGGGGCTGTTCCCGCGACTGCTGAGCCTCGCCCTGGTGGCCTCGATGGCGGTGTCCGGCATGTGGACCTACCGGTCGATGCCCGGTGACGCCTTCTACCCGCTCAAGCGCGCCGCCGAGAGAACGCTGTTCCACCTGAGCAGCGACGACGCCGAGCGGGCCGACCGCTCCTTCGGCTACGCCGAGACCCGCGCCCGCGAGGTCAAGGAGCTCCTGGGCTCGGACGAGGGCGAGGGCGGGCGCGAGGAGGTGATCGGGGAGACCCTCCAGGCCATGGAGGACACCACGCGCTCCGCGGTGACCTCCCTGCGGCAGATGCGGCGCCGCGACTCCGCGAGCGCCAAGGAGCTCAAGCGCTTCGTCCAGAAACAGCGTACCCAGATCGCCGGGATGATCCCCAAGATGGGAGCGGAGAACCAGCGCAAGGCCCACGTCTACCTCAACTACATCGAGGGCCTGGCCCCGCCCGAGTAGCCGGTCCGGTACCGGGCCGGTCCCGCCCCCACCGTCCCGGACCGCCGCGAAAGGGAGCCGGGCCGCCTGCCCCTCCCGAAGCGCGACATCGGAACCCGGCCCCGGCCCCGGCCCTGGCCCCGGCCCCGGCGGGCTCGCGCGATGTCGTACGACACCAAGACGTCACATCCGGCTCATACCGACGCTACTGATCTCACCCCTCTGTCCCGGTTAAGCTGAGGTGCTATGAGGCGGCTACTACGACGGCGGGACGAAGCGGAGACGGCCAGACGGGCGACGGTCGGGGAGGTCGCGGCGGGCGAGGTCGCCGCCGCGGCCGCCGTGGCGATGCCGATGGCCGAGCCCGACCCGGTGTCCGCCGCCTTCTTCGACGTCGACAACACCATGATGCGCGGCGCCTCCATCTACCACTTCGCCCGCGGTCTCGCCTCCCGGGGCCTGTTCACCAGCAAGGACCTGTTCAGGTTCGCGATGGGCCAGGTGGTCTTCCGGATCCGCGGCGACGAGAACCCCGCGCACATCGACGAGGCCAGGGAGACCGCGCTGGCGTTCGTCGCGGGGAGCAAGGTCGAGGAGATCGTCCGGCTCGGTGAGGAGATCTACGACGAGGTGATGGCGGACCGCATCTGGGCGGGCACCCGCGCCATCGCGCAGGCGCACCTCGACGCGGGCCAGCGGGTCTGGCTGGTCACCGCGACCCCGGTGGAACTGGCCCGGGTGATCGCCCAGCGCCTCGGCCTGACCGGCGCGCTCGGCACCGTCGCCGAGACCGAGAACGGCGTCTACACCGGCCGCCTGGTCGGCGACCTGCTCCACGGCCCCGCCAAGGCGGAGGCCGTCAAGGCCCTGGCCCGCAGGGAGGGGCTCGACCTGTCGCGCTGCTCCGCCTACAGCGACTCGGCCAACGACCTGCCCCTGCTCTCCCTCGTCGGCCACGCCACCGCGATCAACCCGGACGCCGAGCTGCGCGAGTTCGCCCGGCAGAACAGCTGGGACATCAAGGACTTCCGTACGGGGCGCAAGGCGACCATGATCGGCCTGCCCATCGCGGCGGGTGCCGGAGCCCTCGCGGGCGGCATCGCCGCCGCCGTCGCCCTGCGCCGCCACTACCGCTCCGGCCGCTGACCCTTCGCTCGCGCCACCCGCCCTCCCCGCCGCCGTCCTTGCCGCCCCCGGCCGTGACGGCCCTCCTCGGTAAGGCCTCGAAGCTCGGAAAGCCCGGAAGGGCGTGGGGAAGGAGCCTCGGAGAAAGGGCTTCGGGGAAAGCTTCAGAGGAAGGCTTCAGAGGAAGGGGAAGGCGTGGCCGCGCCTGAGCCGGAGCTCGTCGAGCTGCTGCTGGACGACCTCCCTGACCTGGTCGGTGAGGTTGAAGACCAGCATGGGGTCGTCGGCGTCGGCGGGGTCGAGCTCGTCGGTGCGGATCGGCTCGCCGAAGCCGATCATCCACTTGGACGGGAGCGGGACCAGCCCGAGGGGCCCGAGCCAGGGGAACAGCGGCGTGACCGGCAGGTAGGGAAGGCCGAGCACCCTGGCCAGGATCCGCAGGTCACCGATCTTGGGGTAGATCTCCTCCGCGCCCACGATGGCGCAGGGAACGATCGGCACGCCCGCTCGGATGGCCGAGGCGACGAAGCCGCCCCGGCCGAAGCGCTGCAGCCGGTAGCGATCGGAGAACGGCTTGCCGACCCCCTTGAAACCCTCGGGAAAGACGCCGACGACCTCGCCCTTGCGGAGCAGCCGGTCGGCGTCCTCGCGGCAGGCGAGGGTGTGTCCGGTCTTGCGGGACAGGTGGCCGAGCACCGGGAGCCGGTAGACCAGGTCGGCCCCCAGGAGACGGAGCGCGCGACGTCCGGGATGGTCGTCGTACAGGGCCACCTGCAACATGAGCCCGTCGAGCGGGAGGGTGCCGGAGTGGTTGGCCACGATCAGGGCTCCGGAGTCGCCGGGCACGTTGTGCATGCCCACGGTCTCGGTGCGGAACCAGTGGCGGTACAGCGGGCGGATCAGCTCCAGCAGCACCCTGTCGGTGAGCTCCGCGTCGAACCCGAACTCGTCGACCTCGTAGTCGCCGGTCACCCTGCGGCGCAGGAAGGCGAGCAGCTCGGCCAGCCGGTGATCGTCGTCCTCCTCGCCGGCCCGCGGTCCGGAGAAAGGCCACCCGGCCTCGGGGACAGGTTCACCGGACGCTTCAGGGAAGAGGCCGCCGGACGCACCGGGAGCTTCCGGGAAGGACGCACCGGGGGCTTCCCGGAAGGACGCACCGGGAGCTCCCGGGGAGAGGTCGCCGGACGGGTCGGACGCCTCGAAGGGGGGTTCGCCGGACGGATCGGGGAGATGCTCGCGGGAGGCGCGGGCCCTGGTGATGGGAATCACCTCGGCGTCCTCGCCCCCGCTCACCGCCTCGCTCATCCCGTCACCGGCCGGGACACCATGTCCACCAGGGCTGCGGGAAGGCCTCCGGCCAGGTCACGCGCGCGCAGGAAGTCCTCGAAGGCGGCCGCGGTGGAGAACTTCGGCCTCCAGCCGAGTTCCGTGGACAGCGCGGCGGTGTCCACCACGCGTCCGTGACACATCAGGCGGAGTTGCTCGGGGGAGAATCCGACCAGTCCCGCGCTCCGGGCGAGGTGGCCCATGAGGCGGAAGACGGGAGAGGGGACGGGCATCGGGAGCAGGCCCGCCCTGCGCGCGCACTGCGACAGGAGCAGCACGCCGTCTCCGGCCACGTTGAACGTGCCGGGGTGGTCCTCCATCGCCATCCGCCGCAGCACCTCGACCGCGTCGTCCTCGTGGACGAACTGCAGCCGCGGGTCGAACCCGAGCACGGTCGGCAGGACGGGCTGGGTGAAGTAACGCGTCAGCGGTGAGTCGACGCCGGGTCCCATGAAGTTGGCGAACCTGAGCGTCGACACGGCCACGTCGCGGCGCCGCCTGGCGAAGCCCCGGACATAGCCCTCCACCTCGGAGGCGTCCTTGGCGTAGCCGCGGCTCGGCGGCTCTCCCGGCTCGGCGTCCTCGGTGAAGACCGCGGGGTCGTGCGGGGAGGAACCGTAGACGGCGGTGGTCGAGCGCACGACGACGCGGCGGACCGTCGCGGACCGCTGACAGGCACCGAGCAACTGCATGGTGCCGATGACGTTGTGCTCCTTCATGAGCGCGCGGCCGCCGCTCCTGGGGGGAGCGCTCACCAGACTCATGTGAACGACGGTGTCGATGTCGGCGGCCGCGATCACCTGGGCGATGTCGGGGCTGCGCAGGTCGACGCGGACGAACTCCGTCCGGCCGAGAGGTACGCCGCCATCACGTGAGAGCGAGGGCGGCGGCACCGTATCCACTCCGATGACCCGGTCGATGTCCGGGTCATCCGCGAGAACGCTCGCCACTCGGGCGCCGATGTGGCGCGAGACCCCGGTGACAAGCACGGTGTGGGTCATCGGCGCCTCGCAGATCCGCGCTACTTCTTGTTACGCCGCTGGATGCGGGTCTTCTTGAGAAGCTTGCGGTGCTTCTTCTTCGCCATGCGCTTACGGCGCTTCTTGATCACAGAGCCCACGGGACCCCCAGGTAGCTGGTAGCCGAGATTGTCGAACCGGTGCGCGAGAGCACACCGGCACAACAGACTACCGGCGATCCACGGTAGATCGCCCCTAGGGGGACCCCGGGCGCACGAACTCACGACGTGGCGACCACGCCGCTACCCCGACGAGACAGGGACCGGCTCCCCAACGGTCATACCGGAAATCACGCCCCGGTCAGACCGGAAGGAGCAGGACCATGAGCGCCCAGCGCGCCTGGCTCACCTCACGGCCGGATCGTTCCCCCCGGCCGCTCGGCTCGACGCGTCGAGCCCACCCTGCCTCAACCTGCCTCGATGTAGGCATCCCTCAGATAATCGTGAACCGCCTGCTCCGGCACCCGGAAGGATCGACCGACCCGGATGGCCGGCAGCTCGCCCGAATGCACGAGTCGGTACACAGTCATCTTGGACACCCTCATGACAGTGGCCACTTCTGCCACCGTCAGGAACTTCACCTCGCTGAGAGGTCTTTCGCCTGCACCCATCGGACGCCTCTTCCGCACGTGTATCCGGGTTATCCCCACTGGTGCCATTGCTCACGCACGTGTACTGCTGTCAGCGTAAGTCGGGACCCCTGTCACGCAAACCCCCTATTTTCTCAGCCTTCGGAGTCTCGCGTCAGCGAAACAGCTGAAATCGCTGGCCAGCAGCCGGACCGTGCCCCTCGCATTGATCTTGGAACGGACCAACTGTCTCCCATTAGAGTCGCCCACAATCACCAAAAAGTTGGCAAACGGTCGGCGAGGTGCGTGGAATGCAGGCGCGAAATGCCCGTATAGGGATGACCTAATTTGCGCATCCCCCGTCTCAGAGGGCCCGTACGACCCTCTCGACCAGGTGGTTCGTCAGCGGTTCGTAATACCGTGGTAGCACGTTGTCATCGAGCGGAACGGTGACCGCGATCTTGCCCTCGGCCTCCCCGACGAAGAGGGCGGGGTCGTTGCTGTCGGCGAATCCGACCGTGAGGATGCCCGCCTCGCCCGCCGCGCCGGCCCAGCCGTGGTCGGCGATCACCAGATCGGGACGGTCCGCGCCCAGTTCGGCGATCATGGCGCGCATCGGGGCGGGGTCGTGGGTGTGCACGAAGGCGCCCTTGTCGTCGAGCATCGCCACGTCGTCCAGATAGCGGATCTTGCGCCTGCGGCCGAACCCGCTGCCCCAGTACGACCAGCCCTCGGCCGGGGCCATCAGGGTCACGCCGCGCGCCCTGAGCATCCGGCCCAGGGCCATGTGGATGGTGAGCAGGCCGGTGGGGTGCCCGGTGGCGATCAGGATCCGGGGGTTCTCCCCCCGGAGCACCCCGGCGATCGTGTCGCCCATCTTCTCGACCGCCTCGATCGTGCGGTCGGGGTCGATGGTGTCCTGCCCCTCCCGATGACGGGGATCGGCCACGACCCCGGCGGACTTGGCCATCAGCTCCAGCACGTCCCGGTAGGACCAGGCGCCCTCCATCGTCAGCCCGAACATGTAGTGCGGGTCGCGGTTGGACAGCGACCGGTAGTGGTCCAGGTTGTTCTCCCGGCTGGTCGCCACGTCACCGGCGATCCGGGTACGGACCAGGTGCTCACGAAGCTCAGCGCGCGTCATCGGTTCCTCAGTCCAGTTTGCCGGCGGACCATGTGTGCGGGCCGTGGTCACGGGAGGGGATCGAGCCCGTGGAAGGGGAAGACGGCATTCCTCGTCGCCATGATGGCCCGGTCGATCGGGTCTGCTGGGTCATAACCAGCGGAGAAATCGCGAAATTCCGGGTCTCGTCCATCGGTCAGCGTGAGCGGCGCCGTCTGGTTGGTCCGCTCCTTGACGAACGTACGCCATCCCTCCGGAGTGGCGGTCGCGGGATCCAGGGGGTGGCCCGCCACCTCCGCGATCAGGTGGGTCCAGGCCCGGGGCACCACCTGCACCAGCTCGTACCCCCCGCCGCCGGTCACGACCCACCGCCCGCCCGCGGTCTCGTGGGCGAGCTCGTGCAGCGCCGCGTACGCGGCCCGCTGGCCGTCCAGGCTGAGCATGAGGTTGGCCAGCGGATCGAGGGCGTGGCTGTCGCAGCCGTGCTGGGTGACCAGGACGTCGGGGGCGAACTCCCGCAGCAGCGGCGGGACCACCGCGTGGAAGGCCCTGAGCCAGCCGCTGTCGCCACATCCGGCGGGCAGGGCCACATTGACCGCGGTGCCCTCCGTACCGCGCTCGTCGGGGAAACCCGTGCCGGGGAAGAGGGTTCGAGGACTCTCGTGCAGGCTGATGGTGAGAACCCTGGGGTCGTCGTAGAAGAGCGCCTGCACGCCGTCGCCGTGGTGCACGTCCACGTCCACGTAGGCGATCCTGGACGCCCCCTGGGCCAGCAGCCACGCGATCGCCGCGCCCGGGTCGTTGTAGACGCAGAACCCGCTCGCCCCGGCGGCCATCGCGTGGTGCAGACCTCCGGCGACGTTGACGGCGTGCTCGGCCTCGCCGCTCCACACCGCGCGGGCGGCGGCCAGGCTGGCGCCGGTGATCAGCGCGGACGCCTCGTGCACCCCGGGAAAGGCGGGGTTGTCCGTGGTGCCGAGCCCGTGGGCGAGGTCGGGCCGCCCGGTGGCGGAGACCCGTTTGACGGCCTCGATGTAGTCGCGCTCGTGGACGAGCGCCAGCTCGTCGTCGGTGGCGGGCGCGCAGCCGCTCATCTCCACCTGGTCCAGCACGCCGAGTTCCCTGGCCAGCGCCATGGTCAGCTCGACCCGCACGGGCGCGAGCGGGTGCCCGGGGCCGAAGTCGTACGAGGTGAGCGCATCGTCCCAGACAACCCGCACGGACCGGCTCATGCGCACTCCCTGTCTGGTCGCGACGCCGCGCGTCACGGCCGATCTTCCTGCTCCCGGCTCGACGTTACCGCACGTGTACGGAATGACGTTTACGCGGCCGTCTCGGAGAACGCACCTGTTTTCATCTGAGCTAAATATCCCCATTTATTGCTATTAGGGAGCATATTTGACGGGCCAGCGGTCGACGGGCCGGGCAGGAGGTCCGGACACCCGCCGGAGGCCGGACATCCCCGCAGCGGCCGTACTCCCTGGCAGGGAGACCAGACGGGTCGGACGATTCAGGCGGAGGAGACCCGGCGCAGTCCCCTGACGGCGGGGATCAGCAGGAGGGCGGCGCACCCGGCGACCGCCACGATCGAGGACCCGGCCAGCAGCTGCGGCGCGCCCACCAGCCCGGCCACCGGGCCGGCGAGCACCTGTCCGACCGGGACGAACAGGGTCGAGCCGGCGACCTCGTACGCGGTGACCCGGTTGAGCGCCTCCGCCGGGACCTGGGTCTGGATGCTCGTGGCCCACATGACCGACCAGAACGCCCACCCGGCGCCGCCGATCACGTGCGCGGCCATGAGGACCGCGGGCGGCGACGCCACGGCGATGGAGAGCGGCTCCAGGGCGAAACCGAACAGGCCGATCGCGCCGGCCATCAGCGGCCGTCCCGGGCGGACCCGCATGGCGACCAGGCCGCCGACGATGGTGCCCGCGCCGGAGGCGGACATGACCAGGCCGTAGGCGGTCTCGCCGAGCCGCTCGCTGATCAGCACCGAGCCCAGCGGGATCATCGGGCCGAACAGGGTGACCCCGAAGACCGCCCAGACCAGGATCACCGACCACATCCAGGTCCTGGACCGGAACTCCTGCCACCCCTCGCGCAGGTTGCGCCACATCGACCGCTCGGCGACCGGCCCCGCGACCACCGGCAGGCGCAGGAGGAGCAGGCACACCGCGCTGACGGTGAATCCCGCGGCGTCGATCGCGAAGACGACGCCGACCCCGGAGAAGCCGACGATGGCGCCGGCGACGCCGGGACCGGCCAGCAGCATGATCGACTCGGAGACGCGCAGGGTGGCGTTGGCCTTCTGCACGTCCCGCGCCACGCGCGGGACCGTGCTGGAGACGCCGGGCTGGTACATCGCGGCGGCGACGCCGTTGATCGCGGAGATGACGAGGATCTGCCAGAGGTCCGGCCTGCCGAAGACGAACAGGGCCGCGGCGGTCCCCTGGCTCACCACCCTGACCGTGTCGGCGCCGATCATCATGCGGCGCGGCGTGAACCTGTCGGCGAAGACCCCGCCGAACAGGATGAGCACCGCGAAGGGCGCCATCCACGCGGCCAGTGCCAGCCCCACCCCGGTGGAGCCGTAACCGAGCCCGCCCACGCCCACCGCCGTCGCGAACGGGACCATCGCGGCCCCGAGCATGGAGACGGACCTGGCGGTGAAGAAGAGCAGGAAGCTCCGCGTCCAGACAGCGGGTCCGTCCTGTTCCCGCCCCCGCCCGTCAGCCGACACGGCCTGCTTCACGATCGCCTCATTCCCCAAAGTTCCGGGAAAATGATGCCGTATGTAGGAAAGTTTCCTAATAGAGGGGGGGTGGCTCAGCCCTCGGCGAGCTGGCGTCCCCGGTCCCTGGCGGCCTCGATGGCGGCCAGGAAGGCGGCACGGACGCTGTGCCGCTCCAACTCGGCGATGGCCGCGATGGTGGTGCCGCCCGGCGAGGTGACCGCCTCGCGGAGGATCACCGGGTGCTCCCCCGAGTCACGGAGCATGATCGCCGCCCCGACGATCGACTGGGTGACCATGTCGAGGGCGGCGGCGCGGGGCATGCCGAGCAGGATGCCGGCGTCGACCATCGCCTCGACCAGGTAGAAGAAGTAGGCGGGACCGCTGCCCGACAGGGCCGTGGCCGCGTCCTGCTGCGACTCGGGGATGCGCAGCACCTTGCCGACCGGGCTGAACAGGTCCTCGGCCCGCTTGAGGTGCTCCTCGGAGGCGTGCGCGCCCGCGGAGATCACGCTCATCGCCTCGTCGACCAGCACCGGCGTGTTGGACATGACCCGGACCACGGGGATGTCGGCGCCGAGCCGCGACTCGACGAACGAGGTCGTGATGCCCGCCGCCGCCGAGACGACCAGGCGGTCGGCCGGGATGTGCCCCGCGATCTCGGCGAGCAGGGACCCCATGTCCTGCGGCTTGACCGTGAGGATGATCGTGTCGGCGTCCTTGGCCGCCTCGGCGTTGGAGGCCACCCGCACGCCGTACCGCTCCGCGAGGGCCTGGCGCCGCTCGGCGCGCCGCGCCGTCGCGATCACGTCGCCCGGCTTGAACCCGGCCCTGAGCAGCCCGGACAGCAGGGCCTCACCCATCTTGCCGGTGCCAAGAATCGCGATCATGTGAGCACCTCGAAATCGTGGATCGGAACTCCCCGCAGCCTATCGGCCTCGCCATTGAAGGAATCATCTCTCGTGATGCTGTTGGCGATGTATGCTATGTACATATGACACCAACATAGGAGGGGTGAATGAGCGTCACTCAGATCGACCTCGACGACGAAGCTCTCGCCGAGGCGATGCGGATGTTGGGCACCACCACGAAAAAGGACACGGTGAACGCCGCGCTGCGGGAATACGTGACGCGTGTCAGGCGCATCGAGGCACTGGAGGCCCTCTCCGCCCGAGCGGCCCGCGGAGAGTTCGACGATGCGGCGAAGGCGCGCCAGGCGGCGAAGCAGGCCCGGGACGACTCTTTCTCGTGATCTCCTACCTGGCGGACACATCCGCCCTGTGGCACCTCTTCCGCACCCCGGAAACGCAGGAGGCATGGGCCGACCGGATCGCCTCTGGAGCGCTGAGCATCTGCGAGCCCACGCGAACCGAGTTCCTGCACTCCGCGACCGGTCCGGCTCACCGCGACGAGCTGGAAGCGGAGCTCAATGACCTCTGCCGCCTGGCGGCCGTCCCCAAATCCGCGTGGCGCTGGGTCGAGAACGCGCAGTACAAGCTCACCCAGAAGGGCCGGCACCGTTCCGCCGGGCCGATCGACCTGCTGCTGTGCGCGACCGCCGTCCACCACGGGTTGACCGTGTTGCACGTCGACCAGGACTTTGTCACCGTATCGGCGGTCATGACCGAGGTCCGGCAGCGCGATGTCAGAGTCTTCTGAACCTCTTCGGAGCCTGATCCGTCTTAGGGGTATGCGTATGATCGCGACCTCTTTCCTGGCCGGAAGCCTCCTGCTGGCGCTGGGCTGCGGCACCGACCCCAGCGCCACGGTCACCGCCGTCTCTCCCACGCGACCGGCGAGTCAGGCCACCTCCGTTCCCCCCGGCTCCCCCTCGGCGCCGGCGAGCCACGGCGTGGCTCCCCGGGACGAGTCCACGAGCGGTGCCCCCAAGCCGACGAAGCCCGAGGGCCACACCGACAACCCCCGCAAGGTCAGATGGTTGAAGGCCAAGCCGTCGAAGGACGGCCGGAGCCTGCGGGTCACCTGGTGGTCCGGGGTGGAGCCGTGCAACGTGCTCGACCGGGTCACCGTGCGCGAGACCTCCAAGCGGGTGACCGTCACCCTCTGGGAGGGCCCGAGCAGCAAGGCCCAGAACGTCGCCTGCATCGAGATCGCCATCCAGAAGGTGACGACCGTCAAGCTCAAGAAGCCCCTCGGCGCCCGCAAGGTGGTGGACGGCGCCCGCTGACGCGGCACCCGGCGCGGGAGAGGCCGCGCCCGAGCACACCCCTCGCGGGCGGTGGCCGGGCCACCCCGGTCACCGCCCGGGAACGATCACGCGTGTTCCCTCGTCAGAGGGGGTGACGGACACCACCCTGTTTCCCCGGAAAACCAGGGAATGCCTCCGCGCGGCCGAAGGTTGAGCCCAATAGACTCAAGTCGTTTGACAAACGTCACACGAGGTTCCACTATGAGTCTCATCGACTCAACTTTGACTACAAGGACGTACTCATGGCACGTGCGGTAGGTATCGACCTGGGGACGACCAACTCCGTCGTCTCGATTCTTGAGGGCGGTGAGCCCACCGTCATCGCCAACGCTCAGGGTTCGCGGACCACCCCGTCCGTGGTCGCGTTCGCGAAGAACGGCGAGGTCCTCGTCGGAGAGGTCGCCAAGCGGCAGGCCGTCACCAACGTCGACCGGACGATTCGCTCGGTCAAGCGCGAGATGGGCACCAACTGGTCCGTCGAGATCGACGGCAAGAAGTCCAACCCGCAGCAGATCAGCGCCTTCGTGCTGCAGAAGCTGAAGCAGGACGCCGAAGCCTACCTGGGCGAGAAGATCACCGACGCGGTGATCACCGTTCCCGCCTACTTCAACGACGCCCAGCGCCAGGCCACCCAGGAAGCCGGCACCATCGCCGGCCTGAACGTGCTGCGCATCATCAACGAGCCCACCGCCGCCGCGCTGGCGTACGGCCTCGACAAGGAGAAGGACGAGACCATCCTCGTCTTCGACCTCGGCGGCGGCACCTTCGACGTGTCCCTGCTCGACGTCGGCCAGGAGGACGGTCACGGCTTCGTCGAGGTCAAGGCCACCAGCGGCGACAACCACCTCGGTGGCGACGACTGGGACCAGCGCGTCGTGGACGAGCTGGCCAACCGGTTCAAGAACGCGCACGGCGTCGACCTGACCAAGGACAAGATGGCGCTGCAGCGCCTGCGCGAGGCCGCGGAGAAGGCCAAGATCGAGCTCTCCAGCCAGTCGGAGACCTCCATCAACCTCCCCTACATCACCGCCTCGGCCGAGGGTCCCCTCCACCTGGAGGAGAAGCTCACCCGCGCCGAGTTCCAGCGGATCACCGCCGACCTCCTCGAGCGGTGCAAGGGCCCGTTCAACCAGGTCGTCAAGGACGCCGGGATCAAGGTCTCCGACATCGCCCACGTGGTGCTCGTCGGCGGCTCGACCCGCATGCCCGCCGTGGCCGAGCTCGTCAAGGAGCTGACCGGCGGCCAGGAGCCCAACAAGGGCGTCAACCCGGACGAGGTCGTCGCCATCGGCGCCGCCCTGCAGGCCGGCGTGCTCAAGGGCGAGGTCAAGGACGTCCTGCTGCTCGACGTGACCCCGCTGAGCCTGGGCATCGAGACCAAGGGCGGGATCTTCACCAAGATCATCGAGCGCAACACCACGATCCCGACCAAGCGCTCCGAGGTCTTCACCACGGCCGAGGACAACCAGCCGTCGGTGCAGATCCAGGTCTACCAGGGCGAGCGCGAGATCGCCGCGTACAACAAGAAGCTGGCCACCTTCGAGCTGACCGGCATCGCCCCGGCGCCGCGCGGCATCCCGCAGATCGAGGTCACCTTCGACATCGACGCCAACGGCATCGTCAACGTCTCCGCCAAGGACCTCGGCACCGGCAAGGAGCAGACGATGACGATCACCGGCGGCTCCGCGCTGCCGAAGGACGACATCGAGCGCATGATGCGCGAGGCCGAGTCCTACGCCGAGGAGGACAAGAAGCGCCGCGAAGAGGCCGAGACGCGCAACAACGCCGACTCGCTCGTCTACCAGACCGAGAAGTTCCTCGGCGAGAACGCCGAGAAGGTCCCGGACGACATCAAGAACGAGGTCAACGAGGCCGTCTCCGAGCTCAAGAAGGCTCTGGAGGGCACCGACTCGTCCGTGATCCGCGCCGCCGCGGAGAAGCTCGCCACGGTCAGCCAGAAGATGGGATCCGCCATCTACGCCCAGGCGCAGGGGTCGGAGACCCCGGCCGGCGCTCCCGACGCGGACGCCGCCGACGGCGGGCAGAAGGCCGACGACGACGTGGTCGAGGCCGAGATCGTGGACGACGAGCCGAAGCGCGACAACGGCGCCAAGTGACGGTCGGAAAGCCGAGGGGAGCACCAGCGTGAGCACGCGCGAGAACGGTTCCGAGGAGGAGCCGGTGATCCGCGACAACCGGAAGATAGACCCGGAGACGGGGCAGGCACGCGAGGCGAGCCCGGCCGAGACCACGGGCCAGAACGACAGGGAGCAGGCGGCCGACCAGCCGTCCTCCCTGGCGTCCGACCTGGCCTCGATCGAGCTGGCCACCCAGCTCGCCGAGCGCACCGCGGACCTGCAGCGCCTTCAGGCCGAGTATTCCAACTATCGCAAGCGGGTCGAGCGGGACCGCGTGGCGGTCAGGGAGCAGGCGGTGGCCGGCGTGCTGGCCGAGATGCTGCCGGTCCTCGACGACATCGGCCGGGCCCGTGACCACGGGGAGCTGACCGGCGGCTTCGCCAAGGTGAGCGAATCACTGGAGGCGGCCACCGGGAAGCTGGGGCTGAGCACCTTCGGCACCAAGGGCGAGCCGTTCGACCCGACGGTGCACGAGGCTCTGATGCACAGCTACTCCCCCGACGTCACCGAGCCGACCTGCGTGGAGATCCTGCAGCCCGGTTACCGGATCGGCGAGCGAGTGCTCCGCCCCGCGCGCGTCGCGGTCGCGGAGCCAGAAGATCCCGCCGCGGACGACAACTGACACCCCCACATCTGATCTCTGAGAAGGAACGTAGATGAGCACCAAGGACTACCTGGAGAAGGACTACTACGCCGTCCTTGGTGTGCCCAAGACCGCTACGGCCGATGAGATCAAGAAGGCGTACCGGAAGCTGGCCAGGCAGTATCACCCGGACGCCAACCCCGGAAGCTCGACGACCTCCGAGAGCACCGCCAAGTTCAAGGAGGTCTCGGAGGCGTACGACATCCTCTCCGACACCAAGCGCCGCAAGGAGTACGACGAGGCGCGGACGCTGTTCGGATCGGGCGTCGGCGGCTTCCCGGGGGCGGGGGGCGCTCCGCGCGGGGGCGGTTTCCCGTTCGACCTGGGAGACCTGTTCGGGGGAACCGGCCAGCAACAGCAGCAGAGCGGCGCCGGAGAGCGCATCGGCGACCTCTTCGGCGGGCTCTTCAACCGGGGCGGCGCGAGCCGCCCCGGGGGGACGGCGAGCAGGGCACGGCGCGGCCAGGACATCGAGTCCGAGGTCACGCTCTCCTTCTCCGAGGCGGTGGAGGGCACCACGGTGTCGCTCCGCCTGACCAGTTCCTCCGCGTGCACCGGATGCGGAGGCACCGGCGCCAAGGCCGGGACCACCCCGCGGGTCTGCCCGACCTGCGAGGGCACCGGGGCGGCCAGCCGCAACCTCGGCAACTTCGCCTTCTCCGAGCCGTGCCGCGACTGCAAGGGCCGCGGCCTGCTGGTCGACGACCCGTGCCCGGTGTGCGACGGGAGCGGGCGGGGCAAGAGCACCCGTACGATCCAGGCCCGCATCCCCGCGGGGGTCGGCGACAACCAGCGCATCAAGATCAAGGCCAAGGGGGCGCCGGGCGAGAACGGCGGTCCCGCCGGCGACCTCTACGTCCAGATCCACGTCAAGCCGCACCCCGTGTTCGGCAGGACGGGCGAGAACCTGACGGTCACCGTCCCGGTGACCTTCACCGAGGCCGCGCTGGGCGCCGAGATCAAGGTGCCTATCCTGAAGGGGCTGCCGGTCACGCTGCGCATCCCCGAGGGCACCCCGAACGGCCGCACCTTCCGGGTGCGCGGCAGGGGCGTGGCCCGCAAGGACGGCACCAAGGGCGACCTGCTCGCCACGATCGAGGTCCTGGTGCCACAGCAACTGGAGGACAAGGCAAGGGGCGCCCTCGAGGAGTTCCGCGACGCCACCTCGGGTGGTGACCCGCGGGCGGACCTGATCGAACAGGCCAGAAGCGAGTAGCCATGGAAGCCAACTACTTCGATCTGTCGGACGACACACCCGTCTACGTGATCTCGGTGGCCGCCCAGCTGTCAGGTCTGCACCCGCAGACCCTGCGCCAGTACGACCGTCTCGGCCTGGTCAGTCCGGGCCGGACGGCGGGACGCGGACGCCTGTACTCCACCCGCGACATCGTGATGCTCCGCGAGGTGCAGCGGCTCTCCCAGGAGGAGGGCATCAACCTCGCGGGCATCAAGCGAATCCTGACCCTCGAGACGGAGGCCCTGCGCCTGCGCGACGAGAACCACCGCCTGCGCGCGGAGATGAACATGATCCGCGCGCTCATCCAGTACCAGCTGCCCCCCGCCTGAGACTCCGTCCCACGCCTTCAAGGACGCGTCTGTGACCGGCCCGTGAGAACGCGCCGGCCTCACAGCCGACCCGTGAGGACCCCGCCGGGCCGGCGTCGCCATCTGACACAGCACTTTCGAGTGAGGCCTGACAAGCATGGACTACAAGCTCACCCAGAAGAGCCAGGCGGCGGTCTCCTCCGCCATCAGGCGGGCGGCCGCCGAGGGTAATCCCGAGGTCGCCCCGGCCCATCTGTTCACTGCGCTGCTCAGCCAGACCGGCGGCACCGCCGTACCCCTGCTCGAAGCGGTGGGCGCCGACTGGAAGCAGCTGCGCGTCGAGGCGGAGAAGCAGCTCGCGGCCCTGCCGAAGGCGCAGGGCTCCACGGTCAGCGCCCCGTCGAGCTCCCGGCAGCTCCTCACCGTGATGAACACCGCGGCCCAGCGGGCCCGCGGGCTCGAGGACGACTACGTCTCGACCGAGCACCTGCTGGTCGGTCTCGCCACCGACGGCGGTCCCGTCGCCGCGCTGCTCAAGGCGAACGGCGCGAGCCCGAACGCGCTGCTCGACGCCTTCGAGAAGGTGCGCGGCCACGCCAGGGTGACCAGCGAGACGCCGGAGGACACCTACCAGGCGCTGGAGAAGTACGGGATCGACCTGACCGAGCGGGCCAGGGCGGGCAAGCTCGACCCGGTGATCGGCCGCGACTCGGAGATCCGGCGCGTCATCCAGGTGCTCAGCCGCCGTACCAAGAACAACCCGGTGCTCATCGGCGAGCCCGGCGTCGGCAAGACCGCGGTGGTGGAGGGGCTGGCCCAGCGGATCGTCGCGGGCGACGTCCCCTCCAGCCTGCGCGACAAGCGCCTGATCGCGCTCGACCTCAGCGCGATGGTCGCCGGCGCCAAGTACCGCGGCGAGTTCGAGGAGCGCCTCAAGGCGGTGCTCGGGGAGATCAAGGAGAGTGACGGCCAGGTCGTCACCTTCATCGACGAGTTGCACACCATGGTCGGCGCGGGTGCCGCCGAGGGCGCGATGGACGCGGGCAACATGCTCAAGCCCATGCTGGCCCGCGGCGAGCTGCGGATGATCGGCGCGACCACGCTGGACGAGTACCGCGAGCGCATCGAGAAGGACCCCGCGCTGGAGCGGCGGTTCCAGCAGGTCTACGTGGGCGAGCCCACCGTCGAGGACACCATCGCCATCCTGCGCGGCCTCAAGGGCCGCTACGAGGCGCACCACCAGGTCCAGATCTCCGACGGCGCGCTCGTGGCCGCCGCCGCGCTCTCCGACCGCTACATCACCTCCCGCTTCCTGCCCGACAAGGCGATCGACCTCGTCGACGAGGCGGCCTCCCGGCTCCGCATGGAGATCGACTCCCGCCCGGTGGAGATCGACCAGCTCCAGCGGAACGTCGACCGGATGAAGATGGAGGAGCTGGCGCTCGCCAAGGAGACCGACGAGGGCAGCCTGCAGCGGCTGGAGCGGCTCCGCAAGGAGCTCGCCGACCGCCAGGAGGACCTCAACGCCCTGGTCGGCCGCTGGGAGCGGGAGAAGGCGGGCCTCAACCGGGTCGGCGACCTGAAGAAGCAGATCGACGAGATGCGCGGCGCCGCCGAGCGCGCGCAGCGCGACGGCGACTTCGAGGCCGCCTCGCGGCTGATGTACGCCGAGGTGCCCAAGCTGGAGGCCGAGCTCGCCGAGGCCAGCAAGGCCGCCCAGCCCGAGGACGCCATGGTCAAGGAGGAGGTCGGCTCCGACGACATCGCCCAGGTGATCTCCTCGTGGACCGGCATCCCCGCGGGCCGGCTGCTCGAGGGCGAGACCACCAAGCTGCTCCGCATGGAGGAGGAGCTCGGCAGGCGGCTGATCGGCCAGCGGCAGGCGGTCGAGGCGGTCTCCGACGCCGTACGGCGGGCGCGGGCGGGCATCTCCGACCCGGACCGGCCGACCGGCAGCTTCCTCTTCCTCGGCCCGACGGGCGTCGGCAAGACGGAGCTGGCCAAGGCGCTGGCGGACTTCCTGTTCGACGACGAGCGGGCGATGGTCCGCATCGACATGAGCGAGTACGGCGAGAAGCACAGCGTCGCGCGCCTGGTGGGCGCCCCTCCCGGCTACATCGGCTACGAGGAGGGCGGCCAGCTCACCGAGGCCGTGCGGCGCAGGCCCTACGGCGTGGTGCTGCTGGACGAGGTCGAGAAGGCCCACCCGGAGGTCTTCGACATCCTGCTCCAGGTGCTCGACGACGGGCGGCTCACCGACGGGCAGGGCCGGACGGTCGACTTCCGCAACGTGATCCTGATCCTCACCTCCAACATCGGCTCGCAGTTCCTGGTGGACCCGGGCATGGCGAAGGAGGCCCAGCGGACCGCCGTGATGGCCGCGGTCAGGAACGCGTTCAAGCCGGAGTTCCTGAACCGGCTCGACGACGTCATCCAGTTCGACGCGCTCGGCACCGAGGAGCTGTCCAGGATCGTGGACCTGCAGGTGCTCCACCTGGCCAGGCGCCTGGCGGACCGGCGGCTCACGCTGACCGTGACCCCGGCGGCGCGCGACTGGCTGGCGCTGACGGGCTACGACCCGCTGTACGGCGCGCGCCCGCTCCGCCGCCTCGTCCAGTCCGCGATCGGCGACAAGCTGGCCAAGGAGGTGCTCTCCGGCGAGGTCCAGGACGGCGACGAGGTGCTGGTCGACCTCGACGAGGCGAGCGACTCCCTGCTCATCGGCCCGGTGAGGACCTGACGGCGACCGGACGCGGCCCGTCGGCGGCTCGTCGGCGGTCTGTCGGCGGCCCGACGGCGGGCGGGTCCCGGTAAGGCCCGGTAACGTCCCGGCAGCCGGACGGGTGAGCCCCGGTAAGGCCCGGTGACGGCCTGACGGCGGGCGGGCGGAGCCCGGTAATGGCTTGACCACCATTCAGCTAAGCCCGCCCCTGGGCGAGACCCCCCTGTTACGTTCGGTTTTCGTCGGATTACCGAACGCAACAGGGGGATGCGCATGTCGAACTCAACACGGAACATCCGAGGGATTCTCGCGATGGCGGTGCTCACGGTCGGCGCCGGCCTGACGATGGCCTCTCCGGTGTCGGCGGAGGTCGCGCCCTGCCCGGAGCAGGGCACGGCGGCCGTGCAGGGGGCTCCCGGGACGGTGGAGCCCGCGTGCGAGGAGACCGGCGCCGCCGGGACCGCCGCGACGCCCGAGGGGGCACAGGCCGCGACCGGCACCGTGGCACCGCCGGCCACGACCGACACGGTGGCACCGCCGGCCACGACCGGCAACGTGGCACCGCCGGCCACGACCGGCAACGTGGCACCGCCGGCCGCGAGCACCGGCGAGATGCCGATGACCGCGGGCACCACCGAGACGGCGGGCGGCGCGCAGACGCCGACCGCGCCGAGCGGCACGGAGACGCCGGCCGTCGCGGGCGGCACGGAGACGCCGATCACGGCGGGCGGCGCTCAGACGCCGATGACGGAGACGCCGGCAACGGTGAACGACGCTCAGGCGCCGGTGGCCGTCGACGGTGCCGGAGCCCCGGTGGCCGCGAACATCGGTGAGACGTCCGTGACCGCGGACCGGCTCGCCCGCGTCACCGGCCTGCCCCAGCTCTCCCAGCCCTCCGCCGTGGTCAGCTTCGCCGACGCCGGGGGCGTCGCCGCGGGCACCGGCTCCCACGCGCTGCCCTTCGGGCAGTCGAGCCTTCCCGGCCACGAGTGGACGACCTCGTGGGTGAGCGTCATGGCCGAGGCTCCGGACCTGCCCGGCCTGCCGAGCGCGCCGAGCGCTCCCAGCGACGGCATCAGCTGGCTGCGGGCCCCGGCGCCTCCGGCACCGGGCGAGCTCGCCGAGGCGGCGGTCGCGCCGGTCGAGGAGCCCGCGCCCCCGCTGCCCGTTCCCGCCCCGGCGGACGCCGCCACCGAGAACCTGCCCCCGGCCGACCTGCCCAACGTCGACCTGCCCGCGGCCGAGATGCCCGCGGCGGAGATGCCCGCCGAGGACATGCCCACCGCGAACCTGCCCACGCAGGAGTCGCCGGCCGCCGCACGCCCGGAGACCCCCGCACTGCCGGAGGCCCCCGCCGTCGGCGGCACCGCGGCGGAAGGCACCACGGGCGCCACCACGGCGGAAAGCACCACGGGCGCCGGCGCAGCGGAGAGCACCACGGGCGCCACTGCGGCGGAGAGCGCCCCGATCGCCACCGCGGCGGTTCCCGTCCTTCCCGCGCTGGAGGGAACGCTCCCCGACCTCGACGTGGAGTGAACCTCCGTACGGAGTGAACCTCGACGTGGAGTAAGTGGAGCGGGACGCGCAGGAAACGGTGGATCGGCCACCGGTCCGAGGACCGGCACAGATCCACCGTGAAACCATCGCAGGGGAGGGCCGTGCCTCATGGGGCACGGCACTCCCCTTCCGCGTGTACGGGCCTGCCCTTCCGCGTGTGCGTGCCTGCCCTTCCGCGTGTGCGGGCCGGCGAGGGCGCCGTCAGTGCGAGGCGTCCAGGAGGGCGTCGAGCTCGTCCTCGGGAAGCCCGAGGTCGACGCGGATCCGGTAGCGGGTTCTGAGCAGGGCGATGTGCTCGCCGCTGCCCTCCACCGCCCGGTGCGCCCCCTCGGTGGCCCACTCATGAGCCTCCTCCAGGTCACCGTAGGCGACGAGGGTCTCGGCGACCGTGAGGGCGGTGGCCGCGGTGACGTCACCCGCGGCGCGGATCGCCGCGATCACCTCCCTCGCCTCGTCCGGCCTTTCGAGCTCGAAGAGGGTGTCGGCGATCCCGGCCCGGGGGTCGACGCTCACCTCGCCGCCGTCGTCCACCGCCCGCTGGAAGCAGTCGAAGGCCCGGGCGGGCTGCCCGGCCTGCCGCCACTCCTCGGCGGCGAGCACGAGGATCGCCGCCCGTGATATGTCGCCGGACGCGTACGCCTCGACCAGGGCTTCGAGTCGCCGGGCCAGGTCTTCGTGATCGTCGGCCAGAAGTGCCTGCTCAAGCAATCGATCAAGTTGCTCACGTGTCACATGCGCCACATCGCGAGAGTACCGAGCGACGCTCGACCGCGTACGGCCAACGGCAGGTATTGACCACCTTACCTTGGGCAAACGTACGGCTACGCTGCGCGTTTTTCCCCAGCAAAACGGGCATATGAGCGACGAGTCCTGCTAGAGGAGCGTGTCACGGGGAGGAGCCGCGATGGGCATGTCCAAGCAGACATCGTTCACGTTGATGCTCCTCCTGGCCTTCTCGGTGGTCGTTCCCGGGTCCGCCGGATACCTGTCGGTCAAGATGGAGGCGATCGGGCAGGCCCACCGGGAGTTGCTCACCCTGGAGAACCGGATCCGCGCGGAGAGGCTCGCCGCCCGGATCAGGAGGATGGAACGACCCCCCCGGGACCGGCGTCTCCAGCCGATCATCTCGTCCGGCCGTGAGCCCTGCGACCCCTCCGCGAGGTCCCGCGACGAGCCGGGAACGCGGTCGTCCGGACCCACGGCGGTCGTGCCCGTGCCGGTGGCGGGCACGGAACGGTCCCGCGAGGGGCGAGCGCGCGCGCGGAGACACGGCGACAGACACCTCGTCCAGGGACAGGATGCCCGGGAACGGGACGCGCACGGACAGCGCGCCCGAGGACCGGACATCCGGCGGCCGGACACGGGAGGGCCGGGAGCGTGGTGGCAGGACGTGCGGGAGCCCGGAGCGCAGAGGCTGACGGCGCAGGGGCGCCCCGGAACCGGGACGATCGGTGAGGCCGCCCCCGTGGAGCGGTGGCCCCAGCTCGAACGCCGGGGCAGGCCGCATCGGGAAGGGGCGGTGCGGGAGGAGCACGTGTTCACCGAGCCGGACGCGGTCGGCGCCGATGCCCCGGAGGGCACCGGCGGCTCTCAGGCCGAGACGCGGGCGAACTGACGGTTCAGATAGCCGCGGATCAGGCGTTTGGCCTCGGCCACGATCTCCGGGGCACCGTTCGGGTCGCGCCGGAAGGCCAGCTTGAGCACGGCGTCCCCGGCCTCCACCGCGACGAGGACGGCCAGGTCGAACTCCTCGCTGTCGGCCAGCCCGTACTCCTGCAGGAGAAGGCCGCGCAGCCGCCCGGCGATCACCGTGTTGTTCTCGGACCCGGGGTCGAGCAGGTTGAGGTCGACGACGTCACCGAAGTGCAGGGACCGGAAACCCGGCACGGTCCGGTGCATCTCGACGTACTCGTCGATGATCGCGTCGACCGCGTCCCACCAGCCCGCGTAGTCCTCGGACAGGAAGCGCCTGCCGATCCGGGAGACGAACCCCTCCACGTGGCGCCGGGTCACCGCCTGGGTGAGGGCCCGTTTGTCGGGGAAGAACTGGTAGACCGAACCGATCGCGACCCCCGCGCGCTCGGCGATCCTCGTGGTGGAGAGCGCGTCGTAGCCGATCTCGTCCAGCAGGTCGGCACACGCGTCGAGCATCCGCTCGACGCGTCGCGCGCTTCGTCGTTGGGTGGGTTGACGCCGCAGTGGAGCCTCACCCGGCTCCTCGCAGGAGATGGTGGACACCACCCCATCTTGCCCCTCTGACAGACCGGGGTCAGTGCTTATTCGTCAATCGCGAGATTTCTCCACTCCCGGTGAGCCGGGCGAGCCCGGCCAGGCGGCGGGTGAGCGCCGGGGAGATCCGCGAGAGCGCGTAGCCGATCCTGCCCTCCGCGTTCACCGCGACGACGGGCAGATCCCGGTGAACGGCGCGCAGGATGTGCGCGGCCACCCGCTCGGGCGGGTACCCGCGCGCGGCCAGCGCCCTCCCCGCCGGCTCCCCGGCGACCTCGGCGAGGTCGCCGACGTAGGTGGCGTTCCGCGCGATCGCGGTGGAGACGAACCCGGGGCAGATCGTGGAGACCCCGATCCCCTGCCCGGCGAGCTCGGCGCGCAGGCAGTCGCCGAGCATCTTCACGGCCGCCTTCGACGTCGAGTACGCGGGCAGCAGCCTGCTGGGCAGGAAGGCGGCGAGCGAGGCCACGTTCACGATGTGACCGCCCTGGCCGCGCTCGGCCATCTGGGCGGCGAACAGGCGGCAGCCGTGGATGACACCCCACAGGTTCACGTCCAGGGTCCGCCGCCAGTCGTCGACCGAGTGGTCCAGGAACGGGCCCGCCACCGCGATCCCCGCGTTGTTGACCACGATGTCGGGCACGCCGTAGCGGTCCCTGACCAGCCGGGCGAACTCCTCCATCCCCTCGGCGTCCGCGACGTCCACCCGGTGGGCGTGCGCCGCGCCCCCGCACCCGTGCCCGTCCCCGCTCCCGCCGCCGTCCCCGCCCCCGCTCCCGGCGATGCCCTCGGCGGCGCGGCGCGCGGCGGCGAGATCGATGCCCTCGGCGGTACGGCGCGCGGCGGCGAGGTCGATGTCCGCGCAGACCACCTCGGCGCCGTGCGCGGCGAAGGCGCGGGCGGTGGCCCGCCCGATCCCGCCGCCCGCGCCGGTGACCACCACCAGCCGGCCGTCGTAGGGCCCGCGCTCGCCGGGCCGGTCCCTGCGCAGTTCCCTGGAGGGCGGCGCCCCCTCGACGTGCTCGGCGAACTCGGCGATCATGCGGGCGAGCACGCCGGGACGGCTGCGCTGCACCCAGTGGCCGGTCGGGACGCGGCGGTGCCACAGCCTGGGCGTCCAGCGGTGCGCCGAGGCGAGCAGCGCCGGGGAGACGAACGGGTCCCGCGTGGCCTCGACGAGCTGGACGGGCGTCCGCGGCGCGGGCGCGGCGGGTGGCGCGCCGCGGCCGGTCAGCATGTTGGCCCGGTAGAGGCCGAGACCATTCAGGCCGTCCCTGACGAGCGTCTCCGCCGGGTGTCCCGGGCGTCCCGGCGCCCGGACCGACCGGTTCACCACGCGCGGCAGCACGGCGCGCAGCACGAGCTCGGGGACGACCGGGACCTGGAAGGCGCCGATGTACCAGGACCGCAGGAGCTGCCCGGCGACCTCGCGCGGCCTGCCGTGCCGTACGAAGCGCGCGGCCTGGTCCAGGTGCGGGCCGCCGACGGAGGTGAAGGAGAGGATCCGCCGCTCGATGTCCGGCCTGCCGATCAGCTGCCAGCCCTGGATGGATCCCCAGTCGTGTCCCACGAGGTGCACCCCCGGCTTGCCCACCGCGTCGAGGACCGCGGTCAGGTCGGCGGCCAGGTGGTCGTAGCCGTAGCCCTCGGTGGTGCGCGGGGCGCCGGAGAGCCCGGCGCCGCGGACGTCGTAGCGGACCACGTGGAAGCGGTCCTCCAGCAGCGTGGCGACCTCGTCCCAGACCCGGTGGGTGTCGGGATAGCCGTGCACGAGCAGGATGGTCGGGGCCGCGGGGTCCCCCTGTTCGAACAATGCCAGCCGGACGTCGCCGGACTCCACCCACCGCATCACGGCCTCCACCCGAACAGCGCCGGCCCGACCTCTCCGGACTCCACCTGCCGCATCGCGGCCTCCTGTCGCACGAGGTGCCCGGAACGCCTCTCGCGATCTCTCCGGGCTATGAGGACTGGCCGCCGGGCCTGGCGGCCAGGCCGGTGCAGTCGCGCAGCGCCTTCCAGCCCGCGACGGCCTGCTGCCGCCCGTTCCCGGTGAGCGGGACCGGCACCCCGCCCTGGATGGTGGCCGGGGTCCACTGGTCCTTGAGCACCTTGCGGCCGTTGATCGTCAGGGTGAGCACGCCGGTCCTGCCGGTGTCCGGACCCCAGTTGTAGAAGACGAAGTTGCCCAGGCCGTAGCTGACGTAGCTGTTCTTCAGGTATCCGGCGCCGAGCAGGATGTGCGCGTGACCGCCGACGACGACGTCCGCCCCGGCCGCGACCAGCTTGGGCGCCAGGCCGCGCTGCGCCTCGTTGGGGCACTTCTGCAGCTCGGTGCCCCAGTGCAGGTGGACGATCACGGTGTCGGAGTTCCTGCGCGCCTTGCGCACCTCCTGGATCAGCCGCGCCTCGTCCTTGGCCGAGGCGAGACCGCCCTGGTCTCCGGAGGCCGTCCACGCCTGGACGAACTCCGCGTCCAGCACCTGGGTCGCGCCGATGATGGCGACGCGGTTGCCGTTCACGGTCGTCCGCCACGGCCTGTACGCCTCGGCCTCGTCCCTGCCCACGCCCACGACGGGGAATCTGGACCGCTTGATGGCGGCGAGGGAGTCCTTCAGCCCGCTCTGCATGTAGTCCATGCCGTGGTTGTTCGCCAGCGAGGCGACGTCCACCCCGGACGCCTTCAGCGCGGTGAGCGCCGCCGCCGGTGCGCGGAAGGTGTACTGCTTGCCGGGGGCGGGGGTGCCGCCGGTGGTGATCGCGGTCTCGAGGTTCACCATCGCCAGGTCGGAGCGCTTGAGCACCTTGGCGATCGGGCCGAGCGCGGTCTTCGGATCGGCGTTCAGCCGGGTCCGCAGCACGCCCTCGAAGTGCACGTCCCCGCCGAAGGAGATGGTGTACGGCCTGCGCTCGGGCGTGGGGGTGGCCTCGGCCGGTTCGGTGGGCTTCTCCACGACGTCGGGGGACGATCCGGGGGCGGCCGACTCTGCCGCGGAACAGGCCGCGAGGAGCACGGCCGAGGCGGTGATCGCGGCGGCCAGGGCGAGGCGTCGAGCTGTGTACGTGTCCATCGGTATTTGAGGATGCCATCTCATCCACCGCCTGTGTCACAACTCGCCCTACGAGATTCGTTTCCCCGAAACTGGATCGAATCGTTAATTTGAATGATTCAGGTTTAGGCCGTACGGTGTGGTCGTGGAGGACGAGGACCGGCTCAGGCAGGCGGGCCTGCGGGTGACCGCGGCCCGGCTGGCGATCATGCGGACCGTGCGGGAGGGCGACCATCTCGACGTGGACGCCGTCCATCACGGTGTGCGAGGCCGTGTCGGCCAGGTCTCCCTGCAGGCCGTCTACGACTCCCTGCACGCGTTGCACGGGGCCGGGCTCCTCCGGCGGACAGAACCCGCGGGCAGTCCCGCCCGGTACGAGACGCGGATCGGTGACAACCACCACCACCTCGTCTGCCGCCGGTGCGGGAAGGTCACGGACGTGGACTGCGCCGTCGGTCACGCCCCCTGCCTGGACCCGGTGTCCGACGCCGGATACCTGGTCGACGAGGCGGATGTGATCTTTTGGGGCGTGTGCCCCGGCTGTCGTTCCGAAGACACTCGATGAAGAGAACCCCCGGAGGACCCTCTATGAGCATCAGGCCCATCACCACCACCGACGCGGGAATCCCCGCGCCGAGCGACGAGCACTCGCAGTCGGTCGGCCCGAACGGGCCCCTGCTGCTGCAGGACCACTACCTGATCCAGAAGATGGCCCACTTCAACCGGGAGCGCGTCCCGGAGCGGGTGGTCCACGCCAAGGGCGGCGGCGCGCACGGCGTCCTCCAGATCACCGAGGACGTCAGCCAGTTCACCAAGGCGGGCCTGTTCGCCAAGGGCAGGCAGACCCCGCTCTTCATCCGCTTCTCCTCGGTCGCGGGCGAGCTCGGCAGCCCCGACACCCAGCGTGACCCGCGTGGGTTCGCGCTGAAGTTCTACACCGAGGAGGGCAACTACGACCTCGTCGGCAACAACACGCCGATCTTCTTCATCCGCGACCCGCAGAAGTTCTCCGACTTCATCCACAGCCAGAAGCGCCGCGCCGACACCAACCTGCGCGACCACAACATGCAGTGGGACTTCTGGACGCTCTCGCCGGAGACCGCCCACCAGGTGACGTTCCTGATGACCGACCGCGGCACCCCGGCGTCCTGGCGCCACATGCACGGCTTCGGCTCGCACACCTTCCTGTGGTACAACGCCGCCGGCG
Source organism: Streptosporangium sp. NPDC023825 (assembly GCF_040639575.1). NCBI lineage: Bacteria > Bacillati > Actinomycetota > Actinomycetes > Streptosporangiales > Streptosporangiaceae > Streptosporangium > Streptosporangium sp. NPDC023825. Next base: position 142,521 of record NZ_JBFAAE010000002.1, read on the forward strand.
AGAAGTTCTGGGTCAAGTACCACTTCAAGACCGACCAGGGCGTCAAGAACTTCACCGACGCCGAGGCCGGAGCGGTCATCGCGCAGGACGCCGACTTCCACATCCGCGACCTGCACACCGCGATCGCGAACGGCGACCACCCGTCCTGGACGGTGAACGTCCAGATCATGCCGTTCGAGGCCGCCGCCGACTACCGGTTCAACCCGTTCGACCTGACCAAGGTGTGGCCGCACTCCGACTACCCCGAGATCACGATCGGCAGGTTCGTCCTGAACCGCAACCCGGCGAACTACTTCGCCGAGGTCGAGCAGTCGAGCTTCGAGCCGTCCAACCTGGTGCCGGGCATCGGCCCGTCCCCGGACAAGATGCTCCAGGGCCGCCTGTTCTCCTACCCGGACGCCCACCGCTACCGCATCGGCGTCAACTACCAGCAGCTGCCGATCAACGCGCCGAAGGCTCCCGTCCACAGCTACAACAAGGACGGCCAGATGCGCTTCGGCAACACGGGCGACCCGGTCTACGCCCCCAACAGCGTCGGCGGCCCCGTGGCCGACCCGGCGCGGTACGAGGGCGAGCACTACCAGGTGACCGGTGAGATCGTCCGCTCCGCCCACACCCTGCACCGCGAGGACGACGACTTCGTCCAGCCCCGCGCCCTGTGGGAGAACGTGCTGTCCGACACCGACCGCTCCCACCTGGTGAGCAACGTCGTCGGCCACGCCTCCGCCCCGGAGGTCACCTCCGAGATGAAGGAGCGCGTCGTCGAGTACTGGACGAACGTCCACAAGGACCTCGGCCAGCGCGTCGCCCAGGGCCTCGGCATCGCCGCCGGGTAGTCACCCGGTCCTCTCCCCGTACGGCTCGCGTCTCCCCGGAGATGCGGGCCGTACGACTGTCTCCCCCTGTTCCCGGCCTGTCCCCGGAGACACCGTTCCCCGCCTGCCCCGGGACACGAAAAGGGGGCTGTCCCGCCGTTGGGCAAGCCCCCGCTCCTGGAAGGGCGGCCACTCAGAGATCGAAGTCTCCGCCCTTCACCGCCGCGACGAACGCGATCCACCCGGGCCCGCCGAAGATCAGCATCGGTCCGCCCCTGTCCTTGCTGTCCCTGACCGCGAATCCCCGCCCGGGCAGGTGAGCAACCTCGACACAGTTACCGTTGAGCCCGCTCCGCCGACTTTTCTTCCAGATCACTCTGGACACGTCAATATCAGACACAACTCACCCCTTCTCCCATGAGGGACCATAAGGCACCTTAAGGATGAAGGCGTGACGAAGAAGTTGCAAGGTATTAAGCACGTCTAGATAGGACACCGTATCCTGCACGGTCTCCCGGTGTGCGATGATTCTCCCCTGCTCGGCCGGCGGGCCGTCAATCCATCCGGCGGGCAGAAGCGATGAAAAACGCGATAACCACAGCGGGGCGGCTCTTGTTCTCTTGGGTGAGTGCCAGGGCCGCTTCCTGCTACACGTCGAACTCTCCGTCCTTCACCCCCCCGACGAAAGAGCTCCAGGCGCCGGGAGCGAAAGTGAGAACGGGACCGGACAGGTCCTTGCTGTCACGGACCCCCACACGCCCCCCGGTCAGCCTGGCCACCTCGACACAGTTGCCGCTGGCGGCGCTCAGAGCGCTCTTCTTCCAGATCACATCGTTGTGATTATTCGCGTTTATCATTTTCCCGAAAACTTTCCAAAAATTCCCGGAAACGACGGAATGGCGGCGGGTGACAACCTGCCGTTACCTGTTCCAGTACTTGATTGTTTTTTTGATCAGCTCCTGCGACGCCACTTCGTCAAGGGCACATTCCATCAGGTGTCCGAAGGCACGTTCATACGTGTAGACCGTCTCCGCGTCCTCGACGAACTGTCCACCGCGAAGAGACTCCTCGTAGACGACATCGGGAAAGTCGGAAAACGCCAAATGCAGGAACGCGCCGGTGGACACCGGCGGCGGAACGTCCTGGGGAAGGATCCTCATCTCCACGTGCTCCAGCTCCGAGACCTTGATCAGGTGCACGAGCTGGTCCCGCATGACACGGGCGTCACCGTACTGGTTCTTCAGCACGGATTCGTGGAGCACGCTCACATGGGTCAGCGGGTCGGGCACGTGCAGCAGCGTGCGCTGACGCGCCATCCGTATCTCGACCCGGTCCTGAATCCAGCTCGGTGGAAGCCGGCTGGCGTCCTGACTCGCGTGGTGAACGCCCCGGACGTAATCCTCTGTCTGGAGAAGGCCGGGCACGATCTGGGGTTCCCAGTTTCGTGCCATGGTGGCCTCCGCCTCCGTCCCGATCAGTGTGATGTATTCCTCGGGAACGGAATTGCGATATCTCTCCCACCACCCTTTCTGGGCGGCGTCGTGCCGTAGCGCGACCAGAATCCCCCGGAGGGGCTCGTCGACCCCGTAAAGCCCGACGAGTGCCTCGACGTCGGCCTCCTTGGCCAACGTCCTGGCGGTCTCGATGCGGCTCACCTTGGCCGTCGACCACTCCAGGCGGCTGGACACCTCGTCGCCGGTCATGTCCAGGCTTTCGCGAAGCCTGCGCAGCTCCAGACCCAGCCGACGCCGACGGAGCGCTGGACTGCCACGCTGCGGCATCACGACCTCCTCACCATGACGGGCGGGCGGGTGTCACGGCCTCACAGGAACCTCGACGAATGATAGTGCAAATTACACTGATGGTTGCAGTGTATCTGTGGAAGTTTATTGCTTTTTTCCTTACGGCAAGTCTTGCAGCCAAATCTGTGCTGAGCGACTATCAGAACAGGAAGGTTCTCGAAAGATCGGGGGAGCCACCGGTGATCATCCGGCGGAGCGTCTTCGAGGGCCTTCGTGAGCCGCGCGACGTGGGACAGGCGCGCGGTTCTGCGGCAACGACGCCGTCTCTGGCGAAACGGAGTTGACGCGGGGAGGCCGACAGGGGGAGCACGGGAATCGAACGGCCGGCGACGGCCCAAAGTCGCACGCACAAAAGATGGTGCCCTGATCGGGCACAAAAAACACCGGGTCGGCGGCCACCGACCCGGTTGGCACAAGAACTCCGCGTCAAAGCCACGAAGGGAGTCTCCTATGTCCTTCCACCGTACCAACAGAACCCACGGAATCAAGACCTTCGTCCTCGATGTGATCTATGTGACCGACCGAGAGCTCTACATGGATCAGGATGAATGGGCCTACCGGCTCGGCTGGACCGTGACCAGGACCGGTTTCGGGACCAGGCACTACCGCGAGCCCCGGTTCGACCTTCTCAAGGCCGAGCGGACCGCCGCCCCCGCACTCGCCCTGGCGCCCGTCCGCGACGAGGGGGTGGGCGGTGATGTCGCGGCGTGACCTCCGCCACGGCCGCTACTGCGGCCACGGCGGCCGGCCTCCCGCCCGGGCGGGTCTCCTCGTCCGGCTGTGGCGCTGGCGGACGGAGATCATCCTGCTCGCCGGCGCCCTGTCCCTCCTGGTCACCGTGGTCCTCTCGCTCTGGGAGGGCGACTGGTGGCCGTTGCTCGTTCTGGCGGGCACCGCCGGTGTCCTCGTCGCCTCCGGCTTCTGGAGGAGCTGGGTGACGGCACACGCGTGGTGCCTGGTCTCCCGGCACCGCATCCAGCGGGCGTGCGCGGAGACCGGGATACACACCCGCTCGGGCCGGCTGCCGCTGGTCCTGTGGATCACCCCCTCCGCCGCGGGGGAGAAGGCACTCGTCCTCGCCAGAGCCGGAACCTGCGCCGAGGACTTCGACGCCTTCTCCGCCGAGATCGCGGCGGCGTGCTACGCCCGCGACACCGTGGTCTGCCGGCACAGCAGGTGGGCGAACCTGCTGACCGTCGAGATCGTCCGCGGGGGCGAGGTAACCGGTCCCCCGGTGGGTCTCGACCGGTTCTACGGGCGGGCGAACTGGGTGAGCCTGCGGGCCGGCCGGTCCGCGCGGGAGGAGCCCGGCCCGGGCCCGGACGGGAAGCCCACCACCCCGCTCCCCCTACCCGGGGAGCTGACCGGCGAGCTGCCCGGCGAGCTGCCCGGCGGGTTTCCCGACCGGCGACGACAGGCCGCGTGAATCCAGAGGGTCGCACGGAAGGGAAGCCCCGGAGTCGTACTCCGGGGCTTGCCCATGCTCCGGAGTACGACTCCGGGGCTTCCCCGCGGCCCGGACGGCGGCCATGATGAGTCCACTCGCCGAACTCAGGAGTGCCGATGAGAACAGCGCACCGGACCTGCCCCCTCTGCGAGGCCGTCTGCGGTCTCCGGCTCACCCTCGACGACGCCGGGCACGTCACCTCGGTCAAGGGCGACCGCGACGACCCCTTCTCCAAGGGGTTCGTCTGCCCCAAGGGCGCGACCCTGGGCCACCTCGACGAAGACCCGGACCGGCTGGGCGTCCCGATGATCCGGACGGGTGACGAGTGGCGCGAGGCGTCCTGGGACGAGGCGTTCCGCACGGTCGCGAAGGGTCTCGCGGGCGTGACCGACGCTCACGGCCGCCAGTCGCTCGCCGTCTACCTCGGCAATCCGAACGCCCACTCCATGGCCGGCGCCCTGTACGGCGGGGCGCTGATCCGCGCCCTCGGCACCCGCAACGTCTTCTCCGCGAGCACGGCCGACCAGATGCCCAAGCACGTCTCCTGCGGCCTGATGCTCGGTGACCCGCTGGCCATCGCGGTGCCCGACCTGGACCGCACCGACTACCTGCTGATGCTCGGCGCCAATCCGCTGGAGTCCAACGGCTCGCTCTGTACCGCCCCCGACTTCCCCGGCCGCCTCAAGGCGCTGCGCGGGCGCGGCGGCAGGCTCGTGGTCGTCGACCCGCGCCGCACCCGCACCGCCGCCCTCGCCGACGAGCACCTGTTCGTACGCCCCGGTACGGACGCCTACCTGCTGTTCGGCATCGTCCACACCCTTCTCGCCGAGAACCTCACCTCGATCGGCGCCGACATCGGCGGCGTGGGGATCAACGGGCTGGACGAGGTCAGACGGCTGGCGGAGGACTTCGCCCCCGAGGTGGTCGCCCCGATGTGCGGGATACCCGCCGGGGAGATCGCACGGCTGGCGCGCGAGCTGGCCGCGGCCCCGACGGCCGCCGTCTACGCCCGCATCGGCACCTGCACCGCGGAGTTCGGCACCGTCGCGCAGTGGCTGGTCGACGTCGTCAACGTCCTGACCGGCAACTTCGACCGTCCCGGCGGGGTCATGTTCGCCAAACCCGCCGTGGAGAACGGCCGCCGGAGCAGGCCGTACGCCACGGGACGCTGGCACAGCCGCGTCCGGGGGCTGCCGGAGGCGAACGGCGAGATCCCGGTGGCCACCCTCGCCGACGAGATCGAGACGCCGGGTGAGGGACAGGTCAGGGGGCTGGTCACGGTGGCCGGCAACCCGGTGCTGTCGGCGCCGGGCGGACCCCGGCTGGACCGGGCCTTCCGCGACCTGGAGTTCATGGTCTGCGTGGACCCGTACCTGAACGAGACGACCCGGCACGCGAACGTCATCCTGCCGCCGCCGCGCGTGCTGCAGTCGCCGCACTACGACCTGTCGCTGCTGGCCTTCGCGGTCCGCAACTACGCGAGGTTCTCCCCGCCAGTCCTGCCGCTGGAGCCGGGACGCCCCTCGGAGGCCGAGATCATGGCGCGGCTGACGATGATCGCCTCGGGACAGGGCGCGGACGCCGATCCGGCCCCGCTCGACGAGCTGATCCTCGACCGGATGCTCCGCAGGGCCGTCGAGACGCCCGGCTCCCCGGTGGAGGGCGCGGACCCGGCCGAGCTGCGCGCCTCCCTGGACGGCGGCAGCGGAGCCGAGCGGCGGCTGGACGCCATGCTCAGGCTCGGCCCGTACGGGCTCTCCCTGGCCACCCTGCTGGCGAACCCGCACGGCATCGACCTGGGCCCGCTGGAGCCCCGGCTGGCGGAGATCGTCCGTACGGCCTCGGGGCGGGTGGAACTGGCCCCGCCGCGGCTGGTCGAGGACGCCGCGCGGCTGCGCGGGCGGCTCGCCGTCCCGCCCGCGGAGATCGTGCTGATCGGGCGGCGCCACCTGCGTTCCAACAACAGCTGGCTGCACAACGTGGAACCGCTGGTCGGCGGGACCAACCGGTGCACCCTGCAGATCAACCCGGACGACGTGAGCAGGCTCGGGCTGGGCGAGCACGCCGTGGTGCGCTCGGCCGCGGGCGAGCTGGTCGTGCCGCTGGAGCCGACCGACACGATCATGCCGGGGGTGGTGAGCCTGCCCCACGGGTGGGGGCACTCGGGCACCTCGCAACCGGTGGCCGCCAAGCACGCGGGGGTGAACGCGAACACGCTGACAGACGATTCCGTCGTGGACGCGCCCTCGGGAAACGCCGTGTTCAACGGGGTTCCCGTCACCCTGGGCCGGGCGTGATCCCATGATCGCTCGGAAAAGGGGGATCGACGCGCATTAGGCTTGCGCGCGTGACCACCCCTCCAGCACCGGACCGTCTGCACGCTCAGCTCACCTTCGCCATGGAGATCGACAAGCTCAGACGCATCGTCCGCCGCAACACCCTCATGGACGGGTCGCGGCGGGAGAACGACGCCGAGCACTCCTGGTACGTGGGCATGCTGGCGATGGTCTTGGCCGAGCACGCACCACCGGGCACCGACCTCGACAGGGTCGTCGCGATGCTGCTCGTCCACGACATCGTCGAGATAGACGCGGGAGACACCTTCATCTACGACGCCTCGGCCGTCGAGGCCCAGCCGGCCATCGAGCGCAAGGCCGCCGACCGGATCTTCGGGCTGCTCCCCTGCGACCAGGCCGAGCGGCTGCGCGAGCTCTGGGACGAGTTCGAGGAACGCAAGACGCCGGAGGCCAGGTTCGCCAAGGCCCTCGACCGGATCGCGCCCATCATGGCGAACCACCACAACGAGGGCGGCACCTGGTCGCTGTACAAGGTGACGGCCGAGCAGGTGCTGGAAAAGGTGAAGATCATTGAGGAGGGATCGGCGACACTGGGCGCCTACGCCACCGAAATCATCGCCCTCTCCGTCAGCCGCGGACATTTGGCGCGTGCATAACGCCGTTCTCGGGTAGGTCCCTATGGGTTGAGAAGGGGGCGATGGTGAAGGAAACCGTCAAAACAGGGCGCCGGACTTTCAGACGTCTGGTGCCCGGGGTCGAGCTCACCGATCGGATCGAGCGCTCACCCAGGGCCGACAGGCCGATCCGCATACTCGCCAAGGCCGTACGTCAGCGGATCGGTCCCGGGCCGCTACGCGACCTGCTGCACGGGGTGCCGACCGGCAAACCGCTCCATCCGCCGCTCGCCAACCTCAGCCTGGGGCTCTGGGCGGCGACGGCGGTGCTGGACGTGACCCGCTACGACCCGCGGGCGTCGCGGGTGCTGGTCGCCGGCGGGCTCGCCACCGCGATGCCCGCGGTGGCGGCGGGCGTCACCGACTGGTCCGCGCTCCACCGCGAGCAGCAGCGGGTGGGGTTCGTGCACGCGATCGCCAACCTGACCGCCCTCGGGCTCTACGCCGGTTCGCTGGTGTTCCGGCTGGCCGGTCGCGACCGGACCGGGCGGATCCTGTCGTTCGCCGGGCTGGGCGCCGCGAGCGTGGGCGGCTACCTCGGCGGCCACCTGGCCTACCGGCAGGCGGCCGGGGCCAACCACGCCGAGTCCGTCGCCCATCTGGTCCCGCTGGGCTGGCACGACCTGTGCGAGATCGGCGACCTGCCCGACGGGCGCCCGGTGACGCGGCGTCTCGGCTACATCGACCTGTTCGTGCTGCGCGTCGGCGCCGGCGTCACGGTGCTCGCCGACCAGTGTGCCCATCTGGCGGGCCCGCTCCACCAGGGACGCCTGATCTCGGAGGAGGGGACCGCCTGCGTGGTCTGCCCGTGGCACGGGAGCACCTTCAGGCTCTCCGACGGGGCCGTCGTGCACGGCCCGGCCACCGCTCCCCAGCCGTCCTTCGAGACCCGGGTCCGCCGCGACGGCGTGCTCCAGGTCCGTCCCGCGCAGATGTGACCGGATCCCGCGGGGGACCGGATCCCGCGGGGGATCTCCGGCGCGTCTCGCGGGAATCTCCATCTCCGGCGCGTCTCGATCTCCGGCGCGTCTCGCGGGGATCTCCGGCACGGGGTGAGCCGCGTCTGTCCGGCGACCCGGGCGCGACGCGGACCCTGCGCCCTCGCACCCTGCCCAGGCCGTGACGGGCCCGGGCCGTGACGGGCGCGTCCCACCCGGACGTGACGCGGACCCGGCGAACCTTGTGCCCCGCCGTCCTTGTGCCCCTGCGCCCCGCCCAGGCGTGACAGATGTGTCTCACCCGGGCGTGACGAGAACCGGCCCGCCGCCGGCCCGGCCTATGCCGGCTTGCCGTCGGCGGGGTGTTCGACCAGGGCGAGAATACGGCTGGACATGAAGCGGGCGGTGCGCACGGCCGTTCCGCTCCGGGTGACCTCGCTCACCTCGACGACGCCGCCCCGGGCGTTGGCCACCTCAACCCGGCGCCCCGCTCTGGTGGCGCTGACCTCGTAGGTACGGGAACTGTCTCCTGCGTCGATGACAACCTCGACTTTGTCACCTTTCATACCTATATAGGTACCCGGTAGGGGGCAGGTTCACCCGTACACCAGTTTGATTATCGCCACCACCCCGATGCAGACGATGAACCAGCGCAGCACCGGGGCGGGCAGTCTCCTGCCGATCTTCGCACCGAGGAAACCACCGATCGCGGCGCCCAGCGCCACCATCAGGACCGCGAGCCAGTCGACCTCCGCGATCACGATGAACAGCAGCGCGGCGGCCGCGTTGACCAGCAGCGCGAGCACGTTCTTGGCCGCGTTGATCCGCTGCAGGCGGTCGTCGAGGAAGGTGCCCATCAGCCCGATGAGCAGCACGCCCTGGGCCGCGCCGAAGTAGCCGCCGTAGACGCCGCACGCGAGGATGCCCCCCCAGAGCCAGGGGCCACCGTGCGGGTGGGCGTGCTCCCTCCGGGCGCTCAGCCATCCGTTGAGCCTCGGCTGGATCACCACCAGCACGCACGCCACGCCGATCAGGACGGGCACGACGATGTCGAACGTCTCCGGGGGAAGGTAGAGCAGGAGCACCCCGCCGGCCAGCGCGCCGGCCGCCGAGGGGACGGCCAGCCTGACCAGCCGCCGGCGCTGTCCCCGCAGCTCCGCCCGGTAGCCGAGCGCGCCGGTCAGCGACCCGGGGACCAGGCCGACGGTGTTGGAGACGTTGGCGACGACCGGCGGCATGCCCAGCGCGACCATCGTCGGGAACGTGATCAGAGACCCGGAACCGACGACGGCGTTGATGCCCCCGGCCCCGATGCCGGCCACGAAGATCGCGACCGCCTCCCACGGTGTCATGCGCTTCCCCTCACTGGTAAGGCTCGCGCCCATGTACAGGTGCACGGCACTCACCGGATGGTAAGAGGAGATCGACGGTCATCAGGTTGCGGGGGTGTCCTCAACAGGCGTGTCCCTCACCGGAAATCCCTCTCTGACCTGGGGTTTCTCTATATTTGGAAACCTGTCCACGTTGTGGGACCCGCCCTTCGCCGGAGGTCTGTCCGCGTTCGGGGACCCGTCCTCCGCCGGAGGCCTGTCGCTGTCCGAGGGTTCCTCCTTCACCGGAGGTCTCTCCGGGTCCGAGGGCTCGTCCCCCACCGGGAGAAGGTCCGCCAGGCTTTCGAGGATCCGTCTGAGGTCCGGCGAGACGGTCCACGGCTCGCCGGCGTCCCCCCTGGTGATCTCGCGGAGTGCCCGCAGGTACGCGTGGACCAGAGGCTCCGAGCCGGGCCCGCCCTCGTGGACGGCGCGCAGGAGCATGCCGATCGCGTCGGCCTCCCCCCGGGCCCGCGTCGCCCTCGCCTCGGCCTCGGCCCGCGCCTTGAGCACCGTGGCCTCCGCCTCGCCGCGCGCCCTCAGTACGGCGGCCTGCCGCTGCCCCTCGGCGGCGAGGACGGCCGCCTGTTTCTGCCCCTCGGCCGCGAGCACCGCCGCCCGCCTGTCGCGGTCGGCGCGGGCCTGCCTCTCCATGGACTCCTGGACGGAGACGGGCGGGTCGATCGCCGTGAGCTCGACCCGTCCCACTCGGAGGCCCCACGCACCCGCGGCGGCGTCGAGCGCCTCGCGCAGCTCGGCTCCGATCTCCTCGCGTGAGGCCAGCGCGCGGTCCACGCTCATCCCGCCGACCACGTCGCGCAGGGTGGTCACGGTGAGCTGCTCGACGGCGACCAGGAAGTTGGCGATCTCGTAGGTCGCCGCGCGGGCGTCGACCACCTGGAAGGAGACGGCCGTGTCGACGGAGACGACGAGGTTGTCGGAGGTGACGACCGCCTGTGGCGGGAAGGCGACGACCTGCTCGCGAAGGTCGACCGTGTCCTTGATCCGGTCGATGAACGGCACCACGAGGTTCAGCCCGGGAGCGAGCGTCCTGTGGTAGCGCCCGAACCGCTCCACGACGCCCGCCGTGGCCTGCGGCACGACGCGAACCGTCCGATAGGCGGCGAACGCCGCCACGGCCACGACGACGAGTGCGGCGACAAGCGATTCCATGAGCCATCCCGGGCGGTCGAGTGACGTGGAACTCTTGACCCGGCAGGATATTTGCTTTTCCCTTCACCGGCCTTTGAACGGCCGAAACAGTCTTGGAACTGTCTCGGGACCGTCTCGGAACCGGTGCGCCCTGAGAACCCGTGCGCCCTCAGGGCCGGCGCGCCCTCAGAGCTGGTGCGCCCGCGCGTACCAGCGGCCGTCGCGCCCCCTGTCCAGGGTGAGCGGGACGCTGAAGGTGCGCGACAGGTTCTCCGCGGTCATCACCTGGTCGATCGGCCCCTGGGCCACCACGGAACCGTGCCGCAGCAGCAGCGCGTGGGTGAACCCGCTGGGCACCTCCTCCACGTGGTGGGTGACCAGCACCATGGTCGGCGCGTTCGGGTCGTGCGCGAACGTCGCCAGGCGGCGGACCAGGTCCTCGCGCCCGCCCAGGTCCAGGCCCGCGGCGGGCTCGTCCAGCAGCAGCAGCTCCGGGTTCGGCATGAGCGCGCGGGCGATCTGGACCCGCTTGCGCTCCCCCTCCGACAGCGTGTTGAACCGGCGCCGGATCAGGTGGGCGCAGCCGAGCTGGTCGATCAGCTCGACGGCGCGCGTGACGTCGTGGGAGTCGTACTCCTCCGTCCAGCGGCCGAGGATGGCGTACGAGGCCGTGAGCACCAGGTCGATGACCTTCTCCTCCGGCGGCACCTTCTCCGCCAGCGCGGCGCTCGCGAGCCCGATGCGGGGCCGGAGCTCGAAGACGTCACTCTGGCCGAGCCGCTCACCCAGGATCTCGACGATGCCCTCGGTGGGGAACAGCATCGCCCCGACCACCTGTAGCAACGTCGTCTTTCCCGCGCCGTTGGGACCGATGACGACCCACCGCTCGTCCTCGTGAACGGTCCAGTCGATCTCCCGCAGCAGGGCCGCACCGTCCCTGCGGACGGTGACGTCCTGTAGCCGAAGCACCTGACCGCCCATCCGTTATGCCTCCTTGTGAATCGCTGGAACAAAACCTATTGCAGGACAAGCGCATATCGTGGATCGGTGCACCCTGATTCACCGATCTCGGCCACCCTGGTCTGCTGGGGCAATGCCTGGCTCGCCGGACAGGTCGGCCTCGACGAGGCCGCCGACCGCGTGGAGCGGCAGGCAGGCCCCCAACTCGTCGCCGGTGAGACCGGCGACCTCCCCCTCCGCGGGTTCCTCGCCGACCTGCGGATCGAGGGCATGAAGTCGCTGCGACTGGCCCTCCCCGTCGCGGGCGACCCACTCGGGCTCACCGGACCGCCCCCCTTCAACTCCGCGGCCATCGAGGCCGGGCAGGCGGCGACCGCCGTGCTTCCCGGCAGGTGCCTCGGCCTGATCCCGGTAAACGACCGCCGCGGGTCATCGTACGCCGGGGTTCGCTGGACCGTGCTGGAGGCCCGTACCGCGGTCCCCGACCTGCCCTCCCTCGCCGAGGCCGAGCACGAGCTGACCCGCGCCATGCGCGTGGCCACCGACGCCCTGCTCGGCGTGGAGGGCCCGGCCCAGGGCCACCGGCGGCTGGAGATGGTGGACGACGGCCTGGCCCCCGGCTACCCCGCCAGAGCGCACCGGGTCGCCGCCCTGGCCGCCCGCCTCGCCGCGGTGCTCCGGGTCGCCGACGACCGCGGGCTCACCTCGGGCCAGATCGCCGTACGCGGTGAGGCCCTGCGCGAGCTCGACCGCGCGGTGCGCCGGGCCCGGGTGGTCGCCCACCACGCCATCACCGAACTGGTCTGACGGCCTTGACGGCTCGGGGGCGGGTCATCGGGCGGAGGTCAGCCTCCAGAGCTTGACGGCGCGGTCCCTGCCCGCCGAGACGGCCAGGACACGGTCGCCGACGGTCATGACGCCCACCGAGTAGACCCCGCCCTTGTGGGCCTTGACCGGCTTGCCGAGGGGCTTGCCCTCGGCCGGGTCCCAGAGCCGGACGGTCCCGTCCGTACTGCCCGACACCAGCACGGTGCGGCCGTCGACCTCGCCGAACGCCAGGGAGTAGACGTTGCCGCCGTGGCCCCCGAGCGGCTTGCCGACGGACTTGGACGACTTGGGGTCCCAGATTCTGATCTTCTTGTCCTTGCCGCCCGAGGCGATCACGGTGCGGTCGCCCAGCTTGCCGAAGGCCACCGAGAAGACCGGCCCGCTGTGCCCCTTGTAGATCTTTCCGTACCGCTTCCTGGTGACGAGGTCCCAGATGCCCAGCGTCTCGTCGGCGCTGGCGGACACGACGACGGACCGCTTGCCGATCTTGCCGAAGGCGAGCCAATTGACGTCGTCGCGGTGCGCGGAGATGGTCTTGAGCAGTCTGCGGCTCTTCAGGTTCCAGAAGTAGAGCGTGCCGTCGCCGTCCCCGGTGACGGCCAGCGGCGAACCGTTCACGGTGCCGGCCGCGACGGCGAAGACCGCGATGGGGTGGTGGCCCAGGGCCCTGCTCTTGCGGGACTTCAGGCTCCACAGGCGGACGGAGTGGTCGTAACCGCCGGTCACCGCGTACGGCCTGCCGCCGAAGGTGACGGTGGCGACCGCGTAGACCTCGCCCCGGTGGCCGCGGAGCCGGTGGAGCCTCTTGTGCTCGGCCGGGTCCCAGAGCCCCAGCGAACCGTCCTGGCTGCCCGAGACCACCGTGAGCCTCTTCCCGATCTTGACACCGGCGAGGGACTGGACGGCCTTGGTGTGTCCCTTGAGCGTCTTGCCGTCCTGGCCGTCGAAGGTCACCACCGTGGCCTGCGGGGTGGGTGGCTCGGACGGCCCGGAGGTGGGGGCGGTCGTGAGGCTCGCCGTGGGCGCGGGGGTCATGGCCTGCGTGACGGCGGTGGGAGCCTGCGTGGCCCGCGCGGGGGGAGCCTGGGAGGCGGTCGCCGGGGACGGTGTGGAGGGAACCGGGGGCGGCTTCCGCGTACCTTCACCGGCCAGGGCGCCTCGTGTGGCCGGCGGGGCGTCGGGGGTCGCGGCATCGCCCCGCAGGTTGGGCACCGCGACCAGCGCGGCGGCGGCCAGGGTCAGGGCCCCCGAGAGCACCGCGGTCACCAGGACGGCGCGCCTGCGCCGCGCACCGCGCTCGCCGGGCGCCACGGGGGCCGCGCCGGCGAAGAGGTCCGGACGCTGCGGCGGCGGCGGGGGGTAGACCCCCTCGGGCGGTACGGGAGAGGGGGCGGGCCGCCGGCCCACGGGCGTCAGGTTGGCGGGGTAGCGCGCGGGCCCGGCGGGGGAGGCGAAGGGGGTGACCACGGGCGGGGGACCGCCCGGCGCGCCCGAACGCCTCCGAGGGGCACCGGGGGTCGCGGGCCCGCCGGGCGGAACCCCATCGGGACGGTCTCCGGAGGGGCCCGCCCGGCCGCCCGGAGCAGCGCCGGGGAAGGCATCGGGTCTCTCGCCCCTCGGGTCCTCCCCCGACGGCCGCACCCACCGTGTCTCGGGGGCGGGGGGCCGCTCGTCATCGGTGGGCCGCTCATCATCGGATGACCGCCTGTCGGCGGATGACCGTTCGCCGGCGGGCAGCCGATCCTCGGCGGATGACCGCCCGTCCGCGGGCGGCCGCTCATCCGCGGGCGGCCTCTCATCCGCAACCGGCCGCTCATCGGCGGGCGGGCGCTCGCCGGCGGGCGGCGGGGACACGGGCGGTACGGCGAAGGCCTCGTCGGACTGGGTCTCCAGGAGCGCGAACAGCACCTCCGAGGCGCTGGGCCTCTCCGCGGCGTGCTTGCTGAGGCAGGAGGCGACGATCGGCCGCAGGGTGTCGGGGAGCGCGGACAGGTCCGGTTCCTCGTTCATCACCCTGTAGATGACCGCGGGCACGCTGTCCTGGCCGAACGCGGGCCGCCCGGTCGCGGCGAAGGTCATCGTCAGCGCCCAGCTGAACATGTCGGACGAGGGCTCGACGCGATGCCCCGAGACCTGTTCCGGCGACATGTAGGCGGGGGTGCCGACCACGCCGCTCGTCACGGTCATCGCCGAGTCCAGGGCCCTGGCGATGCCGAAGTCGATCACGCGGGGCCCGTCGGGGCCGAGCAGCACGTTGCTGGGCTTGAAGTCGCGGTGCACGATGCCCGCCCGGTGGATGGCGGCCAGCGCGGTCACGGTGCCGACCGCGAGCCGGTGGAGCACGTTGCCGCGGCGGGGTCCCCCGGACTGCACGACCCGCTGCAGGGACACGCCCTCGACCAGCTCGCTCACGATGTAGGGGCGGTCGCCGTCCACGTGGGCGCCCAGCACCTGGGCCGTGCAGAACGGCGCCACCCGGCGGGCGGCGGAGACCTCGCGGAGGAACCGGTCGCCGTCCATGCCGGTGTCGCTCAGCCGGGGGTGGAGCAACTTGATCGCGACCATCGCCCCGTCGGGCCCCCGGCCCGCGTAGACCACGCCCTGTGCCCCCTCGCCGAGGCGGCCGAGCAGCCGGTAGTCGCCCAGTGACTCGGGGTCCTCCCTGCGCAGCGGGTTCGTGTCCGGCACGTGAGCCTCCCCGTCGTCCAGCCATGAGTCGCTGGCGTCCCCCGAGTAACCAAAGATACGCAAACAACCAATATTCAGGTAGATCATTCACTATTCCGGCGCATCCCGCTTACGCCATAATTCACGAAACAAATGGTGACTGCGCTCACCCCTAGCTCGTGCGGAGACGCCCATGCGCCGAAGCTTCGGCACGCTTCTAGGTCTCAGCCTCATCGCTCCGCTCGCGATCGTCCCCACCGCCTCGGCCGCCACCGTGAACGCGCCGCCCCTGGCTCCCTCCGCGGTCCTGCCCCCGGCCCCGGCGGGCGTTCCGGCCCAGTCAGGGGTGCGGCAGGACAGGCCCTGGTCGGCGTTCAAGGTCTCGGTGAAGGCACCGAAACGGGTCAGGAACGGCCGCGAGTTCATGTACGAGGTCAAGGTCACCAACCGGGGGCCCAGCGAGGCCGACTACTTCTACGTCGGCGGGACCGTCCTGCCGAAAGGCATCGACGACACCGTTTACTACAAGGGCCCCAAGGGCACGGACTGCGACTTCTACGACGACGGCTTCTGGTGCGTGACGCCGTGGATTCTCGAGAAGGGCGAATCCGAGACGGTGCGCATCTGGGTCAAGCTGAAGAAGCGGACCAAGGGCACCGCGGTCGCCAGGCTCGGCGCCGACACCTGGAACGTCCCGAACGGAGGCGAGGACCTCAGCCGCTCGGAGTGGAAACGGCTGGCCTTCCCCAACTGGTACTACCTCAAGACGGTCAAAACCAAGATCGTTCACCCCGTGCCGCCCAAACCCAAGCCCAAGGGCGGAGGGGGAGGTCACAACCCGCCACCTCCACCACCTCCGCCCCCGCCGCCGCCGGACCGGCGCGAGGAGAAGAAGGACACCTGACGCCGCGGAGGTCTCACGCCCGGACCGAGAACCGCCGGACCGGACACCGTCCGGTCCGGCGCCGTCGGGCCGGGCACCGTCCGATCAGGCACCGCCGGGCCGGGCGCCGCCGGGCCGGGCAGCGTCAAGCCGGGCACCGTCAGGCCAGGCCGTTCCGCACCGCGTAGAGGGCGGCCTGGGTCCTGTCCTGCACGCCCAGCTTCATCAGCACGTTGGAGACGTGGGTCTTCACCGTCTTCTCCGCCACCGCGAGCTGCCTGGCGATCTCCCGGTTGGAACGGCCCGACGCGATCAGCGCGAGCACCTCGCGCTCCCGGTCGGTCAGCGCCGCCACATGCCTGCCCTCGCGACCGCCCTCACGACCGCCCGCGCGCCCGTCCTCCCGCGCGGCCGGGACGGGTCCGGGACCCGACAGCATCGCCTCGGCGGCCTCGGGAGCGAGCAGCACCTGGCCACCGTGCACCGCCCGGATCGCGTGCACGAGCGCGGCCGGTTCGACGTCCTTGTAGAGGAAACCCGCCGCGCCCGCCCGCATCGCCGGGGCCACGTCGCCCCTGTCGCTGACCGAGGTCAGTACGAGCACCCTCGGCGACAGTCCTCGCTCCTCCAGCAGGAGCAGCGCGCCGAGCCCGTCGAGGACCGGCATCCTCAGGTCGAGCAGCAGCACGTCGGGGGCGAGGGACCCGACCAGGGCGACCGCCTCGGCGCCGTCGGCGGCCTCGCCGACCACGTCGAGGTCCTCCTGCAGGTCCAGGAAGGTACGGAGGCCCTGCCGGACGACCGGGTGGTCGTCGGCGATCAGGACGCGGATCATCCGGGCACCCCCGTCCGGGCCGCGGGCGGCGGACCGCACGGACATCCCTTCGGCCCACGGGTCACGCGATCCCCTCTCCTCGCACCACGGATCACCCGGGCACCTCCATCCGGACGAGCGTGCCCCGTCCGGGCTCCGAACTCACCCGCACGCTCCCGCCGACGGATTCCGCCCTGTCGCCCATCGAGGCGATGCCCAGTCCCCGTCCCGCCGCGGCCGTCACGTCGAACCCGGCCCCGTCGTCACTCACCTCGAGGAACACGCGCCCGCCCTCGCAGCCCAGCCGGACCTCGACGGTACGCGCCGCCGAGTGCCTGGAGGCGTTGTGCAGCGCCTCCTGGGCCACCCGGAGGACGGCCACCTCGACCACCGGTTCGAGCGCGCACACCGGGGACTCCTCGAACGAGAACGCGGCCGGGTGGAGCCGGTCGAGCAGGCGGACGTGCTTGCGGAGCGTCTCGGCCAGGCCGTGCCGGTCGAGCTCGGCCGGACGGAGCTCCACGATCACCGCGCGCAGCTCGGCCAGCGCCTCTCCCGCCAGCCGCTCCACCTGATCGAGCTCCCGCAGCGCCTGTACGGGATCGTCGACGACCAGCGACGCCGCGGCCTGCGCGGTGAGGCGCAGCGAGAACAGCTTCTGGGTCACCGCGTCGTGCAGTTCCCTCGCCATCCGGGTGCGCTCCTCGACCAGCGTGAGCTCCCGGCCCCGCTCGTACAGACGGGCGTTGGTGAGGGCGATCGCGGCGTGCGCGGCGAACATGGTGAGCAGCCGCTGATCGGCCTCGGTGAAGCCGCCGGGGGTCCGCTTGTTGGACAGGAAGATGATGCCAAGCACCTCGTCCCCGTCGAGGATCGGCACCCCGAGGAAGTCCTTGAGCACCGGATGGGCGCGCGGCCAGTACTCGAACCTGGGGTCCCTGCGGATGTCGGGCAGCCGGACCGGCGCGCCCTCGCGCAGCATGGCGCCGAGCATGCCGTGCTGGCGGGGCATCGGCCCGATCGCGTCCCACTGCTCGTCGGAGATGCCCTCGGCGACGAACTCGGCGAACGCCCCCTGGTCGTCGGGCACGCCCAGCGCGGCGTAGCGGGCGTCCAGCAACCGCCGCGCCGACCGCACGATGACCTGCAGCACCTCCCTGACCGACAGGTGCCTGGTCACCGCGAGGACGGCCGAGCTCACCGCGTGCAGCACGGCGTCCCGGTCCTCGCTCTCCTCGCTCTCGGGGCTCACGAACCGACTCTAGGCGGCGGCGGGCGCCCGCCGCGTACGCCATCGGTCCTAGGCCCATCAGCCCACCCCGGGCCAGGTCCGGCGACCGATGTGCGGCGGGCGGGCGGCTCCTAGCGTCGAGGCATGACGAAGACCGCACTGATCACCGGCGCCTCCCGCGGCCTCGGCCTGGAACTGGCCCGCTCCCTCGCCGCCGACGGCTGGCGGCTCATCCTCACCGCGCGGGGCGAGGACGCGCTGCGCGCCGCCGCGGCCGAGCTCGGCGCCCTCGCTCTGGCCGGGGACGTCGCCGACCCCGCCCATCGGGACCGGCTGGCGCTCGCCGTACGGGAACACGGCGGGCTGGACCTGCTGGTCAACAACGCGTCGGGACTGGGCGCGGTCCCGCTGCCGCCGCTGGCCGGTTACCCGGCCGACACGCTCGAGGAACTGTTCCGGGTCAACGTGCTGGCCCCGCTGGCGCTGATCCAGGCGAACCTGCGCGGGCTGAGGGAACGGCGCGGCGCGATCGTGAACATCTCCTCCGACGCGGCGGTGGAGGCGTATGAGGGCTGGGGCGGGTACGGCGCGACCAAGGCGGCTCTGGACCAGCTCTCCCACGTGCTGGCCGTCGAGGAGCCGGACGTCGCGGTCTGGTGGGTCGATCCGGGCGAGATGTCCACCGCCATGCTCGCCGACGCCGTCGGTGCCGGGGAGGCGGCGCAGGCCCCGGGTCCGGAGACCGTCGTCCCCACCCTGCGACGGCTGATCGCCGACCGTCCGGACAGCGGCCGGGTGAGGCACGGATGAGCGGGCAGGAGGCCCGTACGAGGGGCTGGGGCACCGAGGGGCGGGGCGGGGTGGTGAGCGTGCCCGCGGCGGACGCCATGGCCGCGGACTTCGTGCTCCCCCGCGAGCTGGAGGCGCACGAGCCGCCGGAGGCTCGGGGGCTGGCCCGTGACGGGGTGCGCATGCTGGTCTCCGACCGGGGCACCGGAGAGGTCGGCCACCACGCGTTCGCCGAGCTCCCCGGCCTGCTCGGTCCCGGCGACCTGCTGGTGGTCAACAACTCCGGCACGCTCCCCGCCGCCGTCCGGCTGGACCGGCTCGCGGTGCACTTCTCCACCGAACGCGAGGACGGGACCTGGCTGGTCGAGCTCCGCCGTCTCCGGGAGCGTGGCCTCTCCGAGCACGCGGCCGCCGGGGGTCCCGGGGGCTCGGAGACGGCCGGTGAGCCCTACCACGGCGGCGCGGACGGGGAGTGGCTGCCGCTGCCCGGCGGGGCGACGCTGCGGCTGCTGGGGCGCGAGACGCCGCGCCTGTGGCGGGCGAGCCTGGACCGCGAGGTCACGGGCTACCTCCGCCGGTACGGCGTGCCGATCCGCTACTCCTACGTGGACAGGGACTGGCCGCTGGCCGACTACCAGACCGTGTTCGGGGTCCGGCCCGGCAGCGCGGAGATGCCCAGCGCGGGGCGGCCGTTCACCACCGGGCTGGTGACCTCCCTGGTGTCGCGCGGGGTCGGGATCGCACCGATCACCCTGCACACGGGGGTGGCGTCCCCGGAGAAGGACGAGCCGCCCTATCCGGAGCGGTTCGAGGTGCCCGAGGCCACAGCGCGGCAGGTGGAGCTCGCGCGCGAGTCCGGCGGCCGGGTGATCGCGGTCGGCACGACCGTGGTCCGGGCGCTGGAGACGGCCGCGCTGGCCACCGGCCGGGTCCGGGCCGCGGACGGCTGGACCTCGCACATCGTGACCCCCGAGGTCGGGGTGAGGGCGGTGAGCGGCCTGCTCACCGGACTGCACGAGCCGCGCTCCAGCCACCTGCTGATGCTGTCGGCGATCGCCGGCCGCGAGCTGCTCTCTCGGTCGTACGCGGAGGCGCTCGGAGAGGGTTATCTCTGGCACGAATTCGGCGACGTCCACCTGATCACCGGGTAGCCGGCCAGTCAGCCAGTCAGCCAGTCGGCCACAAGGGTTTTCCACGTCGGCCCCCGCATGCTGGGCCGGTAATCGACGGGGATCACCGAATTCCGGCTGGAGTAGAGAAATGCGCCGGCACCTGACCGCCTCCGCCGCCGTCGCCCTGGCGGGAGGCATGCTGTTCACCCCCGGAACCGCGAACGCCGCGGATTTCCCGGCCACCGCGCCGCGGGGGGTCGTGGGCCGGCCGCTCGCAAGGTACGCATCGCCGGCAAGCCCTCCGGCTCGTACTGCGAGGTTTCGGGGCGCGAGGTGGGCTGCCTGCTCGACACCCTGAACCCCGGCAGGACGGCCACCCTCAAGGTCAGGGTCTGGCTGAGGGGCGGCGCCCGGGGCACCGCGACCGCCGATTTCGGTTCGGCCTCGATCGACGTTCCCGCGGGCGGGCCGGGCACCCTCGACATTCACGGCATCGACGTCGGCACCGACGTCAAGTACGTGCGGGTGAAGACCCGGGTTCTCCGTTAGCCGCGCTTTTCATCCGGTGCCTTCTGACCAGGGGCGATCACCGAAAGCAATGGATATCACAACGCCGGGAAACACCCTGGTGAGCGGCGACGTGGCACGCGCCGGACGGGCGATCGGAGGCCCGTGTCGTCCGGTACGGTGCCGCACCCAACTGTTCCGTTCAAATCACGTAACAAAATATAGTTTCTCTTTACATCTCCATATGTGATAAAACGCTGCGGACTTTATGGGACGTTCCAGACGTCCCCTTGACTCTTCAGCTGGGAGACGTTTGATGCGCCACCCGATCTCCAAGATCGTTGCTATTGCTCTGGTCACCCCGCTGGCCGGCGGCATGCTCCTCGCCGCCCCCTCCTCGGCCGCTTCGGCACAGGCACCTGCGGCGGCCGTCAAGGCGGAGCCGTACTCCACCTTCGCGGTCACCGTCTCCGCGCCGAAGAAGGTCAAGGCGGGCGGGAAGATCACCTACAAGATCAAGGCCGTCAACAAGGGTCCTTACCAGGCCGACTACTTCTTCACGGGCGGCCTACTGCCCAAGGGCTCGAAGGTCGTCTCGATCGCCGCTCCCAAGGGCACCTCCTGTGACCACTACGAGGACGGGCTCTGGTGCTGGAGCCCCGACATCATCAAGGTCGACGACTACGAGGCCATCGCGATCACCGTGAAGCTCGGCAAGAAGTCGGGACGGACCGCGCAGGCCATCCTCGGCGTCGACAGCTACGACGTCCCGACCGGAGCCGAGAACCTCTCCAGGGACGAGCTGGAGCGCATGGGCATCAAGAACTGGTTCTTCGTGAAGAAGGTCAAGACCAGCATCGTGCGCTGATCCCATCCTTCGAGGGGCCCCGTCCTGCCACAGGCCGGGGCCCTCTCTTCTCACGCTCCGGAGACCACAGGGTGCGGGCAACCTCATATGCACGGCACCCGCGTACCGGGCAGGATCTCCCCCATGGTCCCCATGGCGAGTTCCG
The DNA here is from genome assembly GCF_040639575.1 of Streptosporangium sp. NPDC023825. Taxonomy (NCBI): domain Bacteria; kingdom Bacillati; phylum Actinomycetota; class Actinomycetes; order Streptosporangiales; family Streptosporangiaceae; genus Streptosporangium; species Streptosporangium sp. NPDC023825. The sequence continues at coordinate 163,820 of NZ_JBFAAE010000002.1, forward strand.
GGCGGTGCGCGATTCATGGCTGAACTGAGAGTCGTCCTGGCCGAGGACCACTACCTGGTACGCGAGGGCACCCGCAGGCTCCTGGAGACCTCCGGTGAGATCGAGGTGGTGGCCGCCGTGGGCACCGCGAACGAGTTGCTCGACGCCGCCGGGCGGCTGCGCCCCGACGTGGTGGTCACCGACATCCGGATGCCGGGCTCGGCCGATCTCGTCCGCCCGGGAATGGAGGGCATCGACGCGGCACACCGCATCCGCGCCACCTCACGGGACATCGGGGTCGTGGTGCTCTCCCAGTTCTCCGACGCGATGTTCGCCCTGGACCTGTTCAGGGACGGCACCGAGGGCCGGGCGTACCTGCTCAAGGACCGGGTCGGCGACATCGACGAGCTGCTCGGCGCGATCAGGTCGGTGGCCGGGGGCGGCTCGGTGATCGACCCCAAGGTGGTGGAGGGCCTGCTGGCCAAGCGCGGGGTGCGCGGCGGCCCCCCGCCCGCGGAGCTGACGCCCAGGGAGCTGGACGTGCTGAGGGAGATGGCGCACGGCCTGTCCAACGGGGGCATCGCCCGCGCCCTGCACCTGTCGGTCTCGGCCATCGAGAAGCACGTCAACTCGATCTTCATGAAGCTGGCCCTGGAGAACAGCCCCGACACCCACCGCCGGGTGGCGGCCGTCATCACCTACCTGGGCTCGGCCTGAGCCCCGCTCCGCCTGAGTTCCGGGCCCGGCTTCCTGTCAGACGGCGACGGGGAGACCGTGCGCGGCCCCGGCGACCAGCACCGAGGCGACGGACGACTCGGCCGCCCAGGCCAGCTCCCTGCGGTCACGTCCCCACACCGCGGGCAACATCGTCACCTCCACCGTCAGCCTCCGGACGGCCACCACGCGGCGGACCGAGGCCCAGAGGGGGTCGTCGCCGACATAGGCGGGCCCGGTGGCCAGGGCGTCCTCCCCTTCCAGATACCTGATCGCCACCGGCCTGACCGGGGCCCCGGCGTCCAGGGCCGCCTGGAACACGGCGGGCCTGAAGGAGCCCATCCCGCGTCCGCACCAGGTCGTCCCCTCGGGGAAGGCCGCCACCGGGTGACCGCCGGAGAGCGCGGCGGCCACCCCGCCGACGGCCTCGGGCAGCGCGGAGAGCCGGTCCCTGTCGATGAACAGCGCGCCCGCCCCGGCCGCCAGCAGACCGATCACCGGCCACACCCGTACCTCGTGCTTGGCGAGCAGGCGGCACGGCAGGACCGCCGCCATGACGAGCGGGTCCAGCCACGACACGTGGTTGGCCACGATCAGCGGAGCGGCCCCGGACGGCCCGCCGGTGACCGGACGGGGCCGGGAGACGGAGCCGGCCATGAACGTGAAACCCCGGCGCACCTCGACCCGTACGCCGACGGCCCGCAACACCAGCCGGGACCAGGCGCTCGTCAGCCGGATCCTGCCCGTCGTGCCGAGCCCGCGGGCCGCCAGGGCCAGCACCGCCCCCGCCAGGACGACCAGCGCGATCGCCGCCAGTCGCAGCGCCCTGCGCGGCCCGGCGGCCCTCGACACCGGCGGGAAGAGGCAGCCGTCGGGCCCGCACGGCGCCCTCGGCGTCCACGGGTTCACGAGGTGGCTCCCAGGAAGTGGCGCAGGTAGCGGGGGTCCGCCTCGGTCATCGAGAGCAGGACGAAGAAGTCGGCCGTACCGAAGTCGAGGTCGTGGGCGGGCGGGCCGCAGACCCAGGCGCCCAGCCGCATGTACCCGCGCAGCAGGGGCGGCAGCGCCCGCCCCGGCCTCGTGGCGGCCGCGGCGGCGTCCTCGCGCCGCGAGGGGGCGGAGACCGGGTCCACCCGCTGCGACGGCACGGCGGAGACCGGGTCCACCCGCCAGGGGCGGTGCGGCGTGACACGGTAGCCCGGCGGGGATAGCGGCACCCGCTCCATGATCCCGGCGGCGTCGGCCACCGGCACCGAGCAGCACCCGGCCAGCCAGCCGTACCCCCCGGCCACCATGTAGCGGGCGATTCCCGCCCACATCAGCCCGAGCACCGCGCCGCCCCGGTGGCCCGGGTGCACGCAGGCCCGGCCGGCCTCCACCAGGTTCCCCCGGATGCCCGCCAGCGCGCCGAGGCCGAACTCGGAGTCGGAGTAGAGGCGGTCGGCCCGGCGGGGACCGAGCAGCCGGTAGGTGCCGACGACCTCACCCGTGTCGTCGCACCTCACCAGGAGGTGGTCGCAGTAGGCGTCGAGCGGCTCGACGTCCAGGCCGGTGATGGGACTGTCCAGCCTGGCGCCCATCTCCTCGGCGAAGACCCGGTGACGCAGGCGCTGGGCCTCGCGCATCTCGGCGGCGGTGGCGGCCAGCCCGACGCTGTAGCGGGCGAGGCGCGGCTCCGTGGGAAGGGTCGTCATGAGTTCATGAAGACAGTCGCAGGTGACACGGGACCGGAGTGCCCCGCGAACTCCAGGCGTCCGGATGATGAACCACATTCACGGCCCAATCCGGAGCCAAGTACCGTAGGAACCGATGAACCAGCGCACGCTCCTGATCACGTTGAACGGCCCCGACCGACCGGGCGTGACCTCACGCCTCTTCTCGGTCCTGGCCGGCTTCCCCGTCATCGTCGCCGACGTGGAGCAGGTCGTCATCCGCGGCCGGCTCACCCTCGGCGTCCTCGTCTCCTACGCGGGCGACACGCCGACCGGCACCGGCGGCACCCTCGGTGCCCTCTGGACCGCCGTCGAGCGGACCGCGGAGGATCTCGGGCTGCAGGTGGAGCTGTCCACCGGCTCCGACCCGAAGGAGAAGCGGCGCAGGGGGCGGCTCAACGTCACCGTGCTCGGCGCGCCGCTGCAGCCCGCCGCCATGGCGGGCATCGCGGGGCGGATCGCCGCGGCCGGCGCCAACATCGACCGGATCGAGCGCCTGTCCAGTTACCCGGTGACCTGCATCGAGCTGTCCCTCTCCGGCGCCGACCCCGACACCCTCAGGGCGGAACTGGCCGTCGAGGCGCACATCCAGCAGGTCGACGTGGCCGTGCAGCGGACCGGCCTGCACCGCAGGGCCAAGCGGCTGATCGTGATGGACGTCGACTCGACGCTCATCCAGGCCGAGGTGATCGAGCTGCTGGCGGCGCACGCCGGCTGCCTGGAGGAGGTCGCCAGGGTCACCGAGGAGGCGATGCGCGGCGAACTCGACTTCGCCGAGTCGCTGCGCCGCCGGGTCGCGCTGCTCGAGGGCCTCTCGGAGGAGGTCTTCGAGAAGGTGCGCAGGGAGCTCGTGCTGACTCCCGGCGCCCGGACGCTGGTACGGACGCTCAAACGGCTCGACTACCGGTTCGCGATCGTCAGCGGCGGGTTCACGCAGCTCACCGACGCCCTCGTGGAGGACCTCGGGATCGACTACTCCGCGGCCAACACCCTGGAGGTCGTCGACGGCGTGCTGACCGGGCGGGTGGTCGGCGAGATCGTCGACCGGCCGGGCAAGGCGCGAGCGCTGGAGCGCTTCGCCCGCGAGGCGGGGATCCCGATCAGCCAGACGGTGGCCATCGGCGACGGCGCCAACGACCTGGACATGATCGCGGCGGCCGGCCTGGGCATCGCGTTCAACGCCAAACCGGTGGTCCGCCGCGCCGCCGACACCGCGGTCAACGTGCCCTACCTCGACTCGATCCTCTACCTGCTCGGCATTCCCCGCGCCGAGGTGGAGGACGCCGACGCCGAGGACGGTGTCACCAGCGCCGAACGCTGACCGTACCGGCCTCGCGGGCGGTCACGATCACCCGCGCCCCGTCCGGCTCGGCCGGCGGGCCACCGGTTCCTCGGGGCGGTGAACCACCGGTTTCTCGAAGCGGCGGGCCGCCGGCTCCTCGGGGCGGTGAGTCGCCTACGCCTCGGAGCGGCGGGCTAACGGCTCCTCGGGGTGGTGAGAGCGGCCAGTCGCACGGCTTCGGCGCCGAGACCGCGCAGGGCGGGCTGCGCGGCGGCGGCGTGCCTGACGCGCCGGCGCAGGCCGGTCATCCTGTCGGCCGCGTCCCCGTGCGGATCGGCATCGGCCAGCTCGGCGAGCTCGTCCAGGCGGCGGGCGGCCAGCGCGTCCACGTGCGCGCCGAACTCGTCGAGCACGGCGTCGAGGTCGTCGGGCGGCACCCCGGCCTCCTCCGTCCTGACCGCCTCGGCGACCTTCTCCAGCCGGTCGGCGACGAGGTCGAGGACCGTCACCGTGGGTCCCGCCCCCTCCTCGGGCGGCGGCACCGCGAGCAGTGCGAGCGCGTTGTCCCGCAGCCGCCCGGCCGCCGTCAGCGACTCCCTGAGCCGCCGGGGCGCGCTGCCGCCCGGTTCCTTGTCCAGCAGGTCCAGGGAGTCGGTGAGCCGCCCTGCGGCGTCGGCCGCGGCGACGCCCCGGATGTCCACTTTGGCGGGGTCCCGGTCGATCAGCGACCGTACCAGGACGGCGTGGCTGTCGAGCATCTCCGCGATCCCGGCGGTCAGCCGGGCCCGGTGTCCCCTGGGCCACAGCAGCCGGGCGAAGAGCAGCGCCAGCGCGCCGCCCGCGACCGTGAGTCCCATCCTGGCCGCCGCCGCGCCCCAGTCGAGCGGCAGGGAGAAGTCGGACAGCATCAGCGAGAGCGGCGTGGAGAAGATCGCCCAGTATCCGTAGCCGGACCCGCGCAGCGCGAAGCCCAGCGCCGCGCAGACGGAGATGAAAAGCGTCAGGTGCAGGTGCCCCGGCGCGACCGCCAGCACCACCGCGCCGGCCACCGCGCCCACGCCCGTGCCCAGCACCCTCAGCAGCACCCGCTCCACCGTGTCGCGGTAGGCGGGGCGGAGGCTGACCGCCACGGTCACCACGAACCACTTCGCGTAGTGCTCGTGGATCAGCGCCATCAGCGTCATGGCCGTGATCACCGCCAGCCCGACCCGGACCGGGTGGCGGCCGGCCGACACCGCCGGCCTGCGGGGCCGTACGAACCTCGGCAGGCGGGGCCCCGTCTCGACGCTCTCGGCGGCCTGCCGCGCCACCGAGCGCACCGCCATCGCGATCCGGTCCACACCCTGGCGGATCTGCCCCAGCACCACGGCCGCGGGCAGCGGGGAAGCGCCCGCGCGGGCGGTTCCCCGGATCTCGTCCACCCGGTCGGCGAACCGCCCGATGGCGGCCAGCACCTGCGGGATCTCCGACGAACCGCCGAGCAGCGCCGCCTCCCGCAGCGCACGGGCCAGTGCCTCGACCGCCTCGTCCAGCTCCCGGATCCACTCCGTCCCGATGCCCGCCTCCTCGGCCGCCGCACGCAGTACGCGCAACGCGATCGTCTGCTGGAAGACGCGGGTCAGCGTGGCCGGTAGCCGCTCCGGCGACCGGTCGTCCTCCACGGAGATCCGGTAGAGGGAGAGTGCCCTGTCCAGGTCCTTCAGCGCGGTGACGGCCCGGTGACGCAGCGGCTCCCAGCTCTCGTCCGCGAGCGGCGCCCTTCCCCCCGCCGCCAGAAGGTCGGCCAGCGCCGTACCGGCCTCCTCCACGGCCCTGCGGAGCGGCCGGAGACGCCCTACCGGCCAGACCGCCACGACCAGCAGCACCGCCAGCAGGCCGCCGGCGGCTGTGGTCCCCATGTGGAGCGGCACGCTCGCGCCGGGGAGCGCGAAGTACGCCAGGGTCACGGAGAGCACCGCGGGGATGCCCAGCGCCGGCCAGTAGACGCCCGCCGCCGCGACCAGACCGACCGCCACGACGGCGACCGGCCAGGGACCGGGCTGGATGAGCGCTCCGAGACCGCCACCGAGCGTGACCGCGGCCGTGCTGACGAGCAACCTGCGGACACGATCGCCGTACGGCTGTCCCGGGGCGTCGCCGAAGAGCGTGAGATAGCCGCCCAGGGCCACCGAGGCGCCCTCCCGGAGGTTACCGAGGAGGACACCGGACATCAGGGGCAGGCAGATGACCAGCGCGCACAGCAGGCCGTAGCCCCAGGCCGGACGGCCGGAGAGCCGGAAGTCGGCGCGCAGCGCGCCGGTGAGCCCTCGCATGCCACCCCCGATCGCACCCTTCGCGACTCCCCTCCCGGAACCGCGCCGGGCCTCAGTGCCTCCCGGAGGCCTCGTCCCGGTGTTTCCGGGGGGTTCGTCTCAGTGCTTCCTGGGGTTCCAGCGGGCGATCCCGCGGCCGGTGTCGAGCCCGGCCCACTCGCCGTCGACCTCGATGACGGCGAACGCGCCGGGCGGGAACCCGTCGCCGTCGACCGCGGTGAGCTGCGTGACCAGCTCCTGGACCCCGGGGTTGTGACCGACCAGGACCAGCGTGCCGACCTCCGGGTCGCTCCGCCGGATCAGCGTGAGCAGCTCGTCGGGATAGGCCTCGTATATGGCCGGTTCGATCAGGATGTCCGCGCCGGGGAGCGCCAGGTCGGCGGTCTGCCGGGTCCGTACCGACGGCGAGCAGAGCACCAGGTCGGGGGTGAGGTCCATGCCGGCGAGGGCGGCGCCGACCTTGAGGGCGTCGCGCTCGCCGACCTCGGTGAGAGGACGCTCACGGTCGGCGAGGCCGGAGGTGTGGACCGCCTTGGCGTGGCGCAGGACGACGAGCGTGCGCGCCGTCATCGCGACGCCCACATGGCCAGAGCCACGATCACCGCGAACACCGCGACCATCGCCAGCAGGATGAGGACGAGTGTCTTGCCTCCGGAGGGCTGCTGTTCCATACCGGCCAGTTTCCCACTGGGGTGGCCCGCACACGCCGAAGGGGTGCACGCGGCCCGTGCACCCCTCCGTCAAACATTGTCGTGGAACATTGCTCAGCTGGAGACCTGCTCCGGCTCCCGGTCGGAGTTGTTCTCCTCCGTCGGGGCGATGCCCGCCGAACGACGCTTGGAGATGACGACCGCGGCGACGACGATGCCCACCGCCAGCACCGTGATGCCGATGCGCAGCGCGGTGTTGTCGGCGTAGGTCACCACGGCCGGGGCGATCAGCAGCGCCACGAGGTTCATCACCTTGAGGAGCGGGTTGATCGCCGGTCCGGCGGTGTCCTTGAACGGGTCGCCGACGGTGTCACCGATGATGGTGGCCTCGTGGGCCGGCGAGCCCTTGCCCCCGTGGTGACCGTCCTCGACCAGCTTCTTGGCGTTGTCCCAGGCACCACCGGAGTTGGCCAGGAACACCGCCATGAGCGTGCCGCACGCGATGGCACCGGCCAGGAACGCGCCGAGCGGGGCGTACCCGAGGGCGAAACCGACGGCGATCGGGGTCAGCACGGCCAGCAGGCCGGGCGTGGCCAGCTCCCGCAGCGAGTCGCGGGTGCAGATGTCGACGACCCTGCCGTAGTCGGGCAGCTCCGTCCCCGCCATGATCCCCGGCTTGGTGCGGAACTGCTCGCGCACCTCGAAGACCACCCGCCCGGCCGCGCGGCCGACCGCCATGATCGCCAGGCCGGAGAACATGAACACCACCGCGGCACCGATGATCAGGCCGACCAGCACGTTCGGGGAGTCGACGCTCAGGTTGAACGAGCTGAACGAGCCCAGCGCCGTCTTCACGCTCTCGGTCGCGCCGGCCAGCTGGGTCTCGACCGCCGTACGGAACGCGCCGAACAGCGCGGTGGCGGCGAGCACGGCCGTGGCGATCGCGATGCCCTTGGTGATGGCCTTGGTGGTGTTGCCGACGGCGTCCAGCGAGGTGAGCACCTGGGCGCCCTCGCCCTCGACGTCACCGGACATCTCGGCGATGCCCTGGGCGTTGTCGGAGACCGGGCCGAAGGTGTCCATCGACACGATCACGCCGACCGTGGTCAGCAGGCCGGTGCCGGCCAGCGCCACGGCGAACAGGGCGATGGTGACGTTGCCGAAGCCCAGCAGGAAGGCTCCGTAGACGGCGGCTCCGATGATCAGCGCGGAGTAGACCGCCGACTCCAGGCCGACGCTGATGCCGGACAGGATGACCGTGGCGGGACCCGTACGGGAGCTCTCGCCGATGTCCCGCACCGGACGGCGGTTCGTCTCGGTGAAGTAGCCGGTGAGGATCTGGATGGCGCTCGCCAGCACCAGGCCGATGAGCACCGCCCCGATCGCGATCAGGCGCGGGTCCGAGGTGACCGCGGCGATCTCCGGGCTCACGTTGGTCAGCCCGGAGAAGCTGGCCGGCAGGTAGAGGTAGGCCGCGACGGCGACGAGGATCGCCGAGATGGCCGCCGAGATGAAGAAACCCCGGTTGATCGCGGCCATCGCGTTGCGGTCGCCGGCGCGCGGGGCGGTGACGAAGATTCCGATGATCGCCGTGATCACACCGATCATGGGCACGATCAGCGGGAACACCAGTCCCTCGACGCCGAAGGCCACCCGGCCCAGGATCAGGCTGGCGACCAGCATGACCGCGTAGGACTCGAACAGGTCGGCGGCCATGCCCGCGCAGTCGCCCACGTTGTCGCCGACGTTGTCGGCGATGGTGGCGGCGTTGCGCGGATCGTCCTCGGGAATGCCCTGCTCTACCTTGCCGACCAGGTCGGCGCCGACGTCGGCGGCCTTGGTGAAGATGCCTCCGCCGACTCGCATGAACATGGCGAGCAGCGCGGCGCCGAAGCCGAAGCCCTCCAGCACGGCCGGGGCGTCACCCTGATAGATGATCACCACCACGGCCGCGCCGAGGAGGCCGAGGCCAACAGTGATCATTCCGGCCACACCGCCGGTGCGGAAGGCGATCCGCATGGCGATCTTCTCACCGGACGCGCGGGCCGCGGCGGCGACGCGGACGTTGCCGCGGACCGCCAGCCACATGCCGATGAATCCGGTCAGCGAGGAGAACAGCGCGCCGACGACGAAGAAAGCCGATCTGCCGATCCTCACGCTGGTCGTCTCGGCCGGGAGAAGATACAGCAGGAACGGGATCAGAATGACGAACAACGCGAGCGTCCGGAACTGCCGCGCAAGGTACGCGGAAGCCCCTTCCTGGACGGCTCGCGCGATGTTCTGCATACGTTCGGTGCCTTGGTCGGCGGCCAGCACCTCCCGCACCAACGTGCCGGCGACGGCGAGTGCGAGCAGGGCGACGGCGGCGACCACGATCACGATGGTGAAGTGATGACCACTCAGGGATACCGCTGGCTCTGCAGCGGCGAGATGGAGCACAGACATCCGAGTCTCCTTGGCAAGACGGGAACACGTCCTGCCCGGAGTGCGCTGCGGTGAGATTAGGCGGCTGAAGCGGCGCACATCCGGGATGGTTGGCAGTGCCGCTTCCAGTTGCAGACCCCCACGGAGGGCGGCTCGCGTGCGGGCCGCTCCGAAGGATAAACCTTGGCCGGTTCCGGGAGTCTACGCAGCGACGACGCGGATATGAAGCCTCCGCCCGCGCCCATTTGGCGACACGACCAGCGCCTCTTGGCGACCCACCTGCTTATGAGGTCATTTCACCCGTCACACCTGTCACGCCCACCCCTGTTTCTCCCCAGTTTCAGACAAGAAACATCTAAATTAAGTTTAGGCCGAAATTGAGATCCCCGTCCTGAAACCGCCAGGCGCGTTCACGGGACGTCACCGGCGGATCCTCTACCTGGACCACGCCCTCCGCGAGCCAACCCACCCCAACGAACAACCGGGCGTGTCCGTGTGGACACGCCCGGTCGCCGAAGTCTTCTCTGTCAGACCGGAGACATCCCGTTCGTCGCCGCCGGCCAGCTCATGCGAATGCACATGCCCTTCTGGCTCGGGTAGACCTGAACGTCGTCGGCCAGCCCCGCGATGACCGCGATGCCGAAACCGGCCATCAGGTCATCGGGAAGCTGCCCGAACGGATCGTCGAACCCCAGAAGGGCGCGATCATGCTCCAGCTCGTCACTGTCACTGGGGGCGGAGTCGGTGACCGTCACCTCGAAACGCCCCGAGTCATCACGTAGCTCGATCCGGATCGGCTCCCCCGGACAGTGGAGGCGATGTGCCTCCACGGCCCGCGAGCACGCCTCACCGACAGCAAGCCTTACCTCGTCCAGCAGCGACTCCTGCACCCCGGTGCGCCTGGCGATAGCCGTGGCGACCAGACGTGCCGTCCGCACATGCGCGGGGAGAGCGCTGAACGTCAGCTCGACGGTAGCCACGACTACTTGTCTCGACCGTGAGCTTCCTTGGCCTCGTCGACCGAGGCATAGATCCCGAAGACCTTTGTCAGTCCGGTGATCCGGAAAATCTTCAGGATGCGCTCCTGGGTGCAGACAAGCTCCAGTGAGCCATCGTGCGCCCTAACTCGCTTGAGCCCGCCGACCAGGACACCAAGGCCCGTGGAGTCAAGGAAGTCGACCTTCTCCATGTTGACGAGCAGGTGGAAATTCCCCTTGTTGACCAGGTCGATCAGGAGCTCACGCAATCTGGGCGCGGTGTAGACATCGATCTCACCCTCGACCTCAACGATGGTGAGACGGTCCTCGGAATGGTGGTCCAACTTCAGATCCACAGATCCTCCAGCGCCTTGCCTGCGAAAGTACCGATTCGGGCGTGCCCTCCTGGGACCGGGTGGCCCCCGGACGACAAGCCCCGACGCGCGGCATTCAACCATGCGTACGCTCAGTGTCTATACGAAATCACGATTCCCGGCGACTCTGCCCACAGATGTGAGACTGGAAACCAGTGACCCCGCCCTCATCCTCGCCCCTCGGCGCGGGCAACGCCCTCAGCCGTCTTCTCGACGTTCCCGCACGTCATGGGCGTGTCACCCATGTGGAGCGCGTTCCCGCACGTCAGGCCGGTGAGACCCGCTGGCCGGACTGGGTCGACCAGCGGCTGGTTACGCGCTGGGCGAACCACGGTATTTCCGGCCTGTGGCCGCATCAGGCCGAGGCCGCGGACCTGGTCCACCGTGGCCAAAACGTGATCATTTCCACAGGGACCGCGTCGGGCAAATCCCTTTCTTACCTGGTCCCGGCACTCTCCTCGACGCTCGACGGCGGCACGGTCCTCTACCTGTCGCCCAGCAAGGCGCTGGCCGCCGACCAGCTCCGCGCGCTGCGCGAGCTCGATCCTCCCGGCCTCCGGGCCGCCACCTACGACGGCGACACCTCCTTCGAGGAGAGGACCTGGGTGCGCAAGCACGCCAACTACGTCCTCACCAACCCGGACATGCTCCATCGCGGCCTGCTGCCCCGTCACGCTCAGTGGTCGCCCTTCTGGCGACGGCTGCGGATGGTCGTCGTGGACGAGTGCCACGGCTATCGGGGCGTGTTCGGCTCCCATGTCGCGCAGATCCTGCGCCGCCTGCGCCGGATCTGCGCCCGCTACGGCTCCAGCCCGACCTTCCTGCTCTCCTCGGCGACGGCCAGCGAGCCCGGAATCTTCGCGAGGCGCCTGACAGGCCTCCAGATGGCCGAGGTGACCGCGGACGCCTCCCCCCGGGGCGCGACCACCTTCGCGCTGTGGGAACCACCCCTGACCGACCTGCGCGGCGAGGGCGGGGCCCCGGTCCGCCGCCCGGCGACCGCCGAGAGCGCGGACATCCTGGCCGACCTCGTCGCCTCCGACGTGCGGACCCTGGCCTTCGTCCGCTCCCGCCGGGCCGCCGAGACCGTGGCCCTCACCACGCGGGCCAGACTCCAGGACCTCATCGCCGACGGGGAGGCGCCCGCGGACCTGCCCGGCAAGGTGGCGGCCTACCGGGCGGGATATCTGGCCGAGGATCGCAGGGGCCTGGAAAGGGCACTGCGCTCCGGCGAACTGCTCGGCCTGGCGACGACCAACGCGCTGGAACTCGGCGTCGACATCTCCGGGCTGGACGCCGTGCTCATCGCGGGGTGGCCGGGAACCCGCGCCTCCCTCTGGCAGCAGGCCGGGCGGGCCGGGCGGGACGGGCAGGACGCGCTGGCGGTGCTGATCGCCAGGGACGACCCCCTGGACACCTATCTCGTTCACCATCCGGAGGCCCTGTTCGGCCGTCCCGTGGAATCGATCGTGCTCGACCCCGGCAACCCGTACGTGCTGGGGCCCCATCTGTGCGCGGCGGCGGCCGAGATCCCGCTGACCCACGACGAACTGGACATCTTCGGCCCTTCCACCAAGGAGGTCCTCGCGGACCTGGTCGGAGACGGCCTGCTCAGGGAACGTTCCGCGGGCTGGTTCTGGACCAGCCGGAGGCGCGCCACCGACCTCGCCGACATCCGGGGAGCGGGCGCCGCGCCCGTTCACGTCGTCGAGATGTCCACCGGGCGGCTGCTCGGCACCGTGGACGAGCCCTCGGCCCACTCCACCGTGCACACCGGCGCCGTCTACGTGCACCAGGGAGAGACGTTCCTGGTGGCCGAACTCGATCTGGAGGCGGGGGTCGCGCTGGTCGAGGCCGGAACTCCCGACTACACGACCTTCGCCAGGGACGTCACCGACATCTCGGTCATCGAGTCCCTTCGCTCGCACCCCCTCGGGCAGGGAGAGCTCCATTTCGGCGCGGTCGAGGTGACGAGCCAGGTGGTGGCCTATCTCAAGCGCCGAGCCCAGAGCGGCGAGCTCATGGGGGACGAACCCCTCGACCTGCCCCCGCGCACGCTGCGGACCCGTGCCGTCTGGTGGACGCTGCCCATCTCGGCGATCGTCCCCCTCGCCGAGGAGGGCGTGGACCTCGGCGGTGCCGCGCACGCGGCCGAACACGCCTCCATCGGCCTGCTGCCGCTCTTCGCGACCTGCGACCGCTGGGACATCGGGGGTGTCTCCACAGAGCTCCATCCCGACACCGGGCTGCTGACCGTCTTCGTCTACGACGGCCACGAGGGCGGCGCCGGTTTCGCCGAACGTGGTTACGCCCGCGCGCACGACTGGCTCACGGCCACCCGCGAGGCCATCGCCTCCTGCGAGTGCGAACGCGGCTGCCCGTCGTGCATCCAGTCCCCCAAGTGCGGCAACGGCAACGAACCCCTCGACAAGGCCGGCGCCCTCCGGCTTCTCGCCGTCCTGCTCTCCCAGGACGAGCCGCGAACGTGACAGCCGGGTTTCATCAGACGGCCGTCAAGGGCCGGGATCGGCGATGTGCACGGGGCCCGCACGCGCCCTGGCGGTGATCGCCACCGGTCCCTTCAGGGGCAGTGACACCTCCATGGTCACCTCGATGTCCGCGACGCCGCCGTCACTGAGAGAACAGCGAGTGACCCTGGCACCGTTGTCCGCGGCCAGCGAGGAGGCCCTCCCGCAGCTTCGGCCGGGATCCGCGAAGGCCAGCCGGGCGGCGGCGAGCGCGCTCAGGTCGGCGGCGCTCTGCGCCCGGTGGCGCGCGACCCTGGCCGCACCCGCGAACACGACCGCCGCCGCGACCGCGAAGACCAGCGCCATGAGCCCGACCGTCCAGATCGTCGCCGACCCTCGTTGCGCGTTCTCTCCGCTCATCCCCGTACCGGCCTCTCGTCTTGCCGCGGACACGTCCCCTCTCCCTTCTCTTTCGGCCTCTTTCGTTCCTTCTCTTTCGGCCCGGTTTCCCGGCCTCCTGGTTGGCCCACGGTTCTGGCCGACGCATGACGCTCGCCGCCGCCACGGTCCCGGCCGGCCGGGGGTGGCTGTGGTGTGCCCCCTGCGAATCCGGCCACGAGCCACGCCCTCCCGCTCCGGTCACGAGCCACGCACCTACCGCTCCAGCCCCGGCTCGGTGACGGACACGGCGGTCGCGTGAACGGTCACGCTCGGGAGCGAGGCGCCCCAACGAGGCCTGACGTCCACGGACACCTCCACCCGCACCGTTTCCGCGCTCCGGGTCACCGTGACCACGGCGCCCGCCGGAACCATCGACAGGACGCCGCCTCGGACCCGCTCGAGCGTTTCGCCGCGCGAGGCGGCCCGAGCCCCGGCCCGCGCGGCATCCACACACTCCAGTCGCGCCTCGACCGCCGCCACGGCCCACAGCCCCGCTCCCAGCACGACCATGAGGGCAGGTAGCGCGGCGGCCGTCTCCGCGGTCACCGAACCTCTCGACCGGCGAGAGGAGGCCACCGACGCCGGGAGGATCATCCGGCCACGGTGAGTGCTCGGTTGATCAAAGCCGTGATCATCTGCTGGACGTCGGAACTCGTCACCACCTTGAAGAGGAGGGCCGCGAAAGCGCAGGCGGCGATCGTTCCGACCGCGTATTCGGCCGTGGACATGCCTCGGTCGCGGTGCGCGCCGGCGGTCAGCAGTGCCCACCGGACACGCGGCCACCGCGACCAGTCGCGCCACGCGTGAACGGCACTGGTTCGAGCCATCTCTCCTCCTGGAGATCTCCACCGGACCCACCGTCCGGCATCGGTGACGCCAGGGTTCTCCATACGCCCGCGGCCCCGTTGACTCGAACTGCATTCTGTGGAAGAACCTCGGGTTGTCCACAGCCCAGTAGCAGAGAATGTCGCCGGAAAGCATGAAACGGCCCTCTTCGAACGAGGAGAGCCGTTTCAGGGGCCAGATGGGGAAATTTCCAGAGCTCTATCCACAGGAATCATCGTTTCCCTGTGGATAACCCTGCCCTGTCGGGAAAACCCTGTGGATAACTTAGGGAAGCAGCACCTCACCGGCGAGACCCGCCACGACGGGGATGATTCCCAAAAAGACGAAGGCGGGGAGAAAGCACAATCCCAGGGGGGCAACGACCTGGATTCCCACCCGCTGGGCGGCTGCCGACGACGCGGCACGAGCGACGCGGCGGGAGTCGTCGGACAACCTGATGAGGACATCGGCCACCGGTGCGCCGCTCAGCGCGGCCCGGCTCATGGCCCGTGCCAGAGGGGCGAGCGAGCGCTCTGAGCCCAGGACCTGCCAGGCGCTCTCCGGCGCCGCTCCCAGTCTCAGCCGGCCACTCACCCAGGCCAGTCTCTCGCCCAGCGGCCCGCCGATCGCCTCCACCGTAACGTCGATGGCCCCGGTGATCGGCTGGCCGGCACGCAGGCAGGCGACCATGAGATCGGCCGCCAATGGCAGATCCGCCGTCACCCTCCGGCGTTCCTCGCGCAGTTCGGGGGGCTCCCGCCTTCGCAGGACGACCAGCGCGATCCCGAAACCGGCGACGCCCGCGACCGCCCCTGCCAGGCCCCCCACGGCCAGGAACGCCGCCAGCCCGGAAGCGGCGGCGACCACGATCTCACCCCGTCCCGGCAGCCGCCTCCCCTCCGGCTCACAAGCCGTCCCTCCGAACGCGTCGCGGCCCCTCCTCCCGACTGCGCCGCTCCTCCCGGCTGTGCCGCGAGCCGTGCTCGCGGAGGTATCGCGGAACATGCGCGCCGGCGCGTCATGGATCGCGCGCGCAGAGGGGTCACGAGCCACCCCCGCGGACAGGGAGAACGCGGACGCTTCGACCTCCTGCGACGTCTCCGGGAACCTGACCGGATGGGGTGAGCGCCGCACACGGCGGAGCCGGTCGGCGGGCTCTCTCCGGCTGCTCCACAGCCGAGCGGCGATTCCGGCGCACACCACGGCGAGCAAAATGATCATTGTTTCTCATCCCCTCTGATCCGGCCGCCTCTCCGACCTGGCCGCGCGGTCATCGGCCCTGCTGGGCACGAGTGACCAGACGATGGGTCCACCACAGCCCGCAGGCGTCGAGCGCGAGGCCGACGACCAGGCAACCGGCACCCGCCGGACTGCCGAAAAGGAAGTGCAGCGGGCGCATACCGAGACCGGCCGCCATCAGCAGACCGAGAACGGGGAGGCCCGCGAGCAACCGGGCCGTGGCCCGGGGACCGGCGAGCTGCGCGGCGACGTCGTGACGATGAACCTGGGCCTCTCGCAGGGAATCGGCGACACGGTCGACGAGAACGGACAGACCCGCCCCGGCGGTCACGCTCACCTTCCAACAGGCGGCCAGCCCTCGGAACGCCTCACCCCCGTGTTCGGGCGCCACCGCCAGCAGAGCGGCGGGAACGTCGCCTCCGTCTCTCGCGGCCGCGACCAGCGGGCGCAGGGCGGCGGGATCGGGAAACCCCGCCGCCCCCACGGCCCGCGCCAGCGCCTCACCCGCCGTCCGCCCCGCCGCGAGCTCCGCGGCGAGGCCCTGGCACAGCTCGATCGACGCGGCTCGCCAGGCATCCGCGCGCTTGGAAGGCCGCGACCGGGCGGTGAGTCTCTCGCGGAGAGAACCCGAGGCGACGGCGACCATGCTTCGACGTCTCATCCGGCGCAGGCGGGCGGTACCGGGATCCACTCCCGCCCACAACCACGCCGCCAGGGCGGCGAGGACCAAGGCGGTCGCCGTCATGACGCCGACCGTGACACCGGCCACGACACCGGCTGTGATGCCGACCGGGACACCGGCTGTGGCAGCGGCCGTGACACAGGCCACGACACCGGCTCGCCGGAGCTCGGCCGGCCGAGGACATCCTGTCGGGACTCCCGTTGGCGATCGGGCGCGGACATCGCCGGCCCCGGATCCGCGACGCCGGGTGCTCGGGCCGCGAGGGCGGGCAGGCCGGGACCGGGGATCACCTGGCCGTCCGGGGTGAAGGTGAGAGCCGATTCGGCCTCGACCAACCCCGAGGGGCGGCGGACCATCATGCAGATCTCGGCGACCCGGCGACGGCCGTCGGCATGGTCGCGGACCAGGTGGACGACGACGTCCAGGGCGGCGGCGATCTGGCTGTGGACCGCCTCCCTGCTGAGACCCGCCGCGCATCCCAGCGCTTCCAGGCGGGGCGGCACATCGGTCGCGGTGTTGGCGTGCAGGGTGCCGCAACCTCCCTCGTGCCCGGTGTTCAAAGCGCTGAGGAGATCGACGACTTCGGCCCCCCTGACCTCTCCGACGACAAGCCGGTCGGGGCGCATCCGCAAGGCCTGGCGGACAAGGTCGCGCAGGCCGACACCA
Organism: Streptosporangium sp. NPDC023825; assembly: GCF_040639575.1. NCBI lineage: Bacteria > Bacillati > Actinomycetota > Actinomycetes > Streptosporangiales > Streptosporangiaceae > Streptosporangium > Streptosporangium sp. NPDC023825. The sequence continues at coordinate 180,565 of NZ_JBFAAE010000002.1, forward strand.
CCGGCGCCCTCAAGGTTGGCCGGGCGCGACTCCAGGCGGACGACGTGGGGATGAAGCGGTCTCAGCTCCGCGGAGTCCTCGACCAGCAGCAGCCTCTCCCCGGGGTGGGCCAGAGAGAGCAGGGCGGAGAGCATGGTCGTCTTGCCCGTACCCGTGCCGCCCGTGACCAGGAAGGCAAGCCTCGACTCGATCACCGCGGTCAGAACGGCGACGCTGTCGGCCCTGATCGCACCCGCTTCGACCAGGTCAGGAAGGGTGAAGGTGCGTTTAGGCGGTAGCCGCAGGGAAAGACAGGTGCCGTTGGGTGCCACGGGCGGAAGGACGGCGTGGAGCCGGACGCCTCCGGCGAGGCGGGCGTCGACGTACGGGCACGCGTCGTCGAGGCGCCTGCCCGCCGCGGAGGCGAGACGCTGCGCGAGCCGCCGGAGAGCGTCTTCGCCCGGGAAGACGATCGAGGTCAGGCGCAGCCCGCTGCCGTCGTCGACCCACACCTCGCGCGGGCCGTTCACCAGCACGTCGGTGACCTCGGCCTCGGCCAGCAACGGCTCCAGTGGACCCGCCCCGATGAGATCGGCGCACAGGACCCGGGCCACCGCCAGTATCTCCGCGTCGCCCAGCATCGCCCGCTCGGCCCGCAGGGCGACCGTGACGTGCGCGGCGCTGGGCTCGACGCCTGTCCTGGCCAGCCGTACGCGGACCGCCTCCACCAATTCCGGCGAGACCGTCACAGCGCTCTCGGCCCGCTTCACGCGTCCGGTCCGAACAGCTCGTGCAGGAACTCGGCGCAGAACCGGCCGAGAGAGGTGCGGCGACCGAGCGGGGGAACGTCGCCCCGATCGAGCGCGGCGGCGAGACGCGGCTGGTCGGGGAGACTGCCGCCGTACGGGATGCCGAGCGAGGTCGCCACCACGTCACCGTTCAGGACCCCGCTGCGCACGACGGCCCGCACCTCGCCCGTGTGCCCGCACAGCCCGGCGAGCACCTGGGCCGCGGCGAGCACGCCGCGCACGTCGGCGGTGACGACCAGGAGGGTCGTGGCGGCTCGCCCGAGCGCCTCCACCGCGGCCTGGTCGAGGTGGCGCGGCAGATCGACGACCACCAGGTCAAAGCCCCTGCGGCCCGCCTCGAGAACCGAGCGCATCGCCTCGGCCGGGATCGGGTCGACCTTGCCCCGGTCGAAGGAGAGCAACGTCAGCCCGCCGTAGGTCGGCAGGGCCGCCTGGAGCGCGGTGTAGCTGACCCTGCCCTCACGGGCGACCAGGTCGGACCAGCGCGCTCCGTCGGACTCCTCCTGCCCGAGCAGGAGGTCAAGACCGCCGCCGAGCGGGTCGGCGTCGACGAGGAGGGTGCGGACGCGCTGCCGGGACGCGGCCAGTGCCAGCGAACCGGCCAGGACGCTGGCTCCCGCTCCTCCCCGCCCGCCCGCGACACACACCACGGATCCGGGTCTCGCGGGCGGCTCGACGGCGTCGGCGAACTCGTCGGCCAGCCGCCGCTCCGCGGCGGGCAACTCCAGCACGCCCTGGGCTCCGACCGCGACGCACCTGCGCCACGTGTCGGGATCCTCGGAGGTATGGGTGGCCAGGAAGACGCGAGGGCGAGGTGGCGGTCCGGTCGCGGCCAGGGCGTCGGCCACGTCGCCACCGACGACGACCAGCGGGGCGCGGTTCCAGTAGGGCCGGGCGTGCGCGGGCACGTGGGCGACATCGAGCTCGGCTCCGGCCGCGGCGGCGACACGGAGCAGGTCGTCGAGCAGATCGTGGTCTTCGGTGATGACCAGCGGGCGGTCCACGGATGCCTCCCTGAGGTGCGGGAGTCCCACCCTCCGTGACGACCGCCCCTCCTCGGGATACCGAACGCCGCACTGTGGACAACCGGCCGCCAACGGTGCGCCCTGTGGAAAACCCGCGACCGGTACGTTCACGCGCGAGTGTGGAAACCCTCCGACCGGTACGTTCACGCGCGATCCTGTACGCACCGGAGCGCCCGCGCGGGAGCCTGTGCAGGCAGGAACATCCATATATGGATCCGTACATGGAGATCCGCCGGTAAGAGGGGAGAGGCCGTACCCGGAAGGCGAAGAGGCGTACCGAGGAGACCGCCGTACCGAGGAAACCGCCGTACCGGGAACGAGACAGGGAAGGCGTGCCGCCCGGACAGAGGGCGGCCCGGGAAACCGGGCGGAGGGCGGCCGGGAAAAGGGGCGACCCCCGCCGGGGGGGAGAGCGGGGGTCGCCAACCGGTCCGGCTCTGGGGGGGTAGAGCCGGTCCCGTTTCAGAAGAAAGCTTTCAACAGCTGCCAGAGCCTGGCGAGGGGAGTGCGATGCAACCCATGCGCAGTTACTCCGGTTTGGGGAGATACCACCTCATGCTGCCCGATCAACTCAAGTTTCGTCGAGGAGTAATCCCCGATTTCCCCTACTTTTTTAATGTAACGGTCCAGTCTCCGGATACGGCCCTGTCAAGATGCGCTCTGCGTGCGGGCGAGCGGCGGTAACACTCAGTGATCACCGTCAGGGTGTCCGGCCACCCTCCGGGCGTCGCACCGGCCAAGCCTTCCGGATGATAAACGGCATAACAGATGGTTCGTCCATTAATGTCCCCCGATCTGTAAAGGTCTTGCTCCTAGGGGTTCCCATCAGCGCGGATCGGACGTACAAAGGTTTCACGGACCACTTGTCCGGGCACGGCCGCCGAGTACCCACGCGCCGCCAGCCGCGGGAGGCGCGCTGGCGCGGGCTTGTCCCGCTCCAGCGATTATCAGGTGCACGCTTGGTAACCCGGTAGGAACGTGTCGGCGACGGCGCCCCTCACCAGGGGCGCCGTCGGTTTATGAGGACGGCCACTCGGGATGTCCGTAATCGGTGACGCTCGGTGATCGAAGCCGCCGCCGGCCGTCGCTCAGAGACACGAGCGACGGCAGCCACACCCCGGGGCACGAGCAGAACCAGCCGTCGCCCGGGGAGACGGGCAGGCGGCGACCCGCCCGAGGTCAGCCCCGCTGCATGACCTCGCAAAAGGTCAGCCCCGCTGCATGACCTCGCAAAAGGTCAGCCCCGCTGCATGGCCTCGCAGATCGCCGTGGCCTCGCGCACGCCCAGCGCGACCGCCGACGCGCAGTGCCGCACCCACGCGGCGACACCCTCGGGGGTGCCGCTCAGATACGATCGCAACCCCTCCCCGTAGGCCGGGCCGAGTTCGAGGTGGCCCACCTCGACGGCCACCAGCGACTTCGGGTCCAGGCCGAACTCCACCAGCGTCAGCCGCTCCGCCGCGCGCGCGACCACCCCGTCCGCCGTCCCGAACGGGCGCAGCACGGCAAGTTCCGCGTGTACGACGGCGGCGAGCACCAGCGCGGGGGCCTTCGAGGCGGCCGTCACCAACTGGACCAGCCCGTCCACCCGTGCCACCGCCTCCTGTGGCCCGGGGGCGGCGCCCAGTCCGAGCGGGTCGGGGGCCGCGGCGGTGGCCCTCGGACGGCCGAGGTCGGCCGCGCCGCCTTCTCCGGTGAGCCCCGAGGCGGCGAGCGTGTGCAGTCTGGCCAGCACCTGGCGGGGCGCCGTACGCCAGGTGGCGCCGAGCCGCCCCAGTTCGGCCGAGACGCGCAGCGCGCCCTGCACCACGGGATCGGTGACCTCGGGGATGACGTCGAGGGGCACGTCCACACCCTCCAGGGCGGCTGACGCGCGGGCACCGCGCAGCGCGGATCTGGCCGATACCTCCGGGCTCTTGCGCCGCAGCACGCGATGCCCGTAGAGCCGGTCGACGGCCTTGCGCGCGTCGGTGACCGCCTCGGACACTCCGGGCATTCCCGCGATGACAGCCAATGGGTCGTTCACGCTGCCTGACCCTATCGGGACCGCTCAGCGAAGCCCCGACCAGACCGGAGACGCCCAAGCAGGACCGCTCAGCGAAGCCCCGACCAGACCGGAGACGCCCGGCGAAGCCCTCCTTCGGGGAGCCGGAAACCGGGAAGCGGGCCGAAGGACCGGCCGTGGGAATCCGGTCCTCGGAGGCCCTCCCGGAAGATCACCCCGGGGAACAGCGGTCGGACCGTTCACCGAGCACATGACACCGCCCGGCGCACCGCGCCGCCGCTGCGCGTTGAATAACGCCGTCTACATTCCTACGGTGTCGAAAACGCAACGTTTCGAGGGTGATTATCCCCAAAATCAAGGTGTTTTGAATACATATGACCCCCCATCACCGATTGGTACAGACCTGTCTAGACCTCTTGTGGCGGACACGGGTGGCCTGGTGAAGTGGGACACGACCAGTCGATAGCAGTACGTGAGGAGTGCGTAGTGGCCCCGGAGACCCCTGGTTCCGAGTCGCGTGAGACCCAGGAGACGCTGTCGAACCTGCTGAAAGAGACCCGGCGGTTCGCACCTCCTGCCGACCTGGCCGCGGCCGCGAACGTGACCGCCGACGCCTACGCCGAGGCCGAACGGGACCGCCTCGCCTTCTGGGAACGGCAGGCCGACCGCCTGGCCTGGTCGAAGCGCTGGGACACCACCCTCGAGTGGAACCCGCCCTTCGCCAAGTGGTTCGTCGGCGGCGAGCTCAACATCGCCTACAACTGCGTCGACCGCCACGTGGAAGCGGGCCGTGGTGACAAGGTCGCCTACCACTGGGAGGGCGAGCCGGAGGGCGACACCCGTACGCTCACCTACTCCGACCTGCTGCGCGAGGTTTCCAAGGCGGCCAACGCGCTCCAGGAACTGGGCGTCGGCAAGGGCGACCGGGTCGCGATCTACATGCCGATGATCCCCGAGTTGCCGATCACGATGCTGGCCTGCGCCCGCATCGGAGCGATCCACTCGGTGGTGTTCGGCGGGTTCTCCTCCGCCGCGCTCAGCGGCCGGATCAAGGACGCCGACGCCAAGCTCGTGGTCACCGCCGACGGCGGCTACCGCCGCGGCGCGCCCAGCGCGCTCAAGCCCACCGTGGACGAGGCGGTCGCGGAGTGCCCCGGCATCGAGCACGTCCTCGTCGTGAGGCGGACCGGCCAGGACGTCGAGCAGACCGACAAGGACGTCTGGTGGCACGACGTCGTGGACCGGCAGTCCGACGTCCACGAGGCGCTGCCGAACGACGCCGAGGACCCCCTCTACATCCTCTACACCAGCGGGACGACCGGCAGGCCCAAGGGCATCCTGCACACCACCGGCGGCTACCTCACCCAGGCCGCGTACACCCACAACGCGGTGTTCGACCTCAAGCCCGACACCGACGTCTACTGGTGCACCGCCGACATCGGCTGGGTGACCGGCCACTCCTACATCGTGTACGGCCCGCTGGCCAACGGCGCGACCAGCGTCATCTACGAGGGCACCCCGGACACCCCGCACCGCGGCCGGTTCTGGGAGATCGTGCAGAAGTACGGGGTCACGCTGCTCTACACGGCCCCGACGGCCATCCGTACGTTCATGAAGTGGGGTGACGACATCCCCGCCAAGTACGACATGTCCTCGCTGCGGATCCTGGGCAGCGTCGGCGAGCCGATCAATCCCGAGGCGTACGTCTGGTACCGCGAGCACATCGGCGGCAACCGTACCCCGGTCGTCGACACCTGGTGGCAGACCGAGACCGGCGCCGTCATGATCAGCCCGCTGCCCGGCGTCACCGAGGGCAAGCCCGGCGCGGCCATGCGCCCGCTTCCGGGCATCACCGCCGACGTGGTCGACGACCAGGGCCGGAGCGTGGGCAACGGCGGTGGCGGCTACCTCGCGATCCGCGACCCGTGGCCCTCGATGCTCCGTACGATCTGGGGCGACGACCAGCGCTACATCGACACCTACTGGTCCCGCTTCGAGGGCATGTACTTCGCGGGCGACGGTGCCAAGAAGGACCAGGACGGTGACATCTGGCTGCTCGGCCGGGTGGACGACGTCATGCTCGTCTCCGGGCACAACATCTCCACCACCGAGGTCGAGTCGGCGCTGGTCTCCCACCCGAAGGTCGCCGAGGCGGCCGTGGTCGGCGCGACCGACCCGGTGACCGGGCAGGCCATCGTGTCGTTCGTGATCCTGCGCGGCAACGCCGAGGAGGGCGCGGACATCGCGGCCGAACTGCGCGCCCACGTGTCCAAGGCGCTGGGCCCGATCGCGAAGCCGCGCCAGATCCTGGTGGTCCCCGAGCTGCCCAAGACCCGCTCCGGCAAGATCATGCGGCGTCTCCTGCGTGACGTGGCGGAGAACCGCAGCGTCGGCGACGTCACCACCCTGGCCGACAGCACGGTGATGAACCTCATCTCGGAGAAGCTGCCCAGCGCCAAGAGCGAAGACTGAGCGAGCCGGGACACCCCGGAGACGCCGGAGACGCCGGAGACACGGCCCGCCCGGAGAGACCGAACCGCTTGATCACTCCGATTCCCCGCGAAAAGTCCTCCGCGCGAATCCCTCCGTGAGCTCCCCGCCGGCCCGCGAACTCCGTGGGTTCGTGTGAACTCACGGAGGGGCCTTCGGCGGTTCCTCCGAAGGCGGGACCGCCGGCGGCTTTGCGGCGGCATCTCCGTCGGTGTCCCCGATGAAGACCTCGAGGACACCTCCGGTGGCGTCTCCGATGGCGGGGACTCTCCGCTCGGGAGGCCCTTCCACGGGTCATGGCCCAACGGCTCACGGTCTCTCACGGGTCATGGCCCCACCGGTCCCTCACACAGGTCACGGCCTCACCGGTCCCTCACGGGGTCATGGCCCAACAGGTCACGGCCCCACCGATCCGGTCTCACGGGCCTGCGACGTTCACCGGGCCGTCGCCGGGGTAGCTCCCGGCTCGTTGACATCTTCTTCGGGACCGAAGGTCGCAGAAAACGGGGAACTCCCGCCCGCACGGGCCGTGAGTCGTCCCGGCGCTCGCCGTTCCCGCCAACAGCCCGACGGTCCCGACCAAGGAGCCAACGGTCCCGTACAGACGTCACATCCCACGCATCCCACCCGCCCGGCGGGGGTCTGTGGTGCAGGTTCTCACCACCGGACAGCCGAGACCTCACCAAACCGGTGCAGTCCCCCGCCTCCCTTCCTCTCCGGGACTAAAGTCTGAAGTCTTGACGACGCAGATATTTGATGACAGGTACGCGATGACCACCGGCGTGCTCGCGACGCCGGTTCCGGCGACGATTCCGCTGCGGGTGTGCGTGCGCGACCGCCTCAACGCGCAGCATGATGTTCGACAAAGGCCCTCGATAGGAGATCGTCCATGACACATATCCCGCCCGCGGAACCACAGGAGGAGTCACTGGGCGCGCTGGTCGCCGCCGCCAGCGACCACATATCCACCCTGGTCCGCGCCGAGATCGAACTGGCCAAGGCCGAGTTCAGGTTCGACGCCAAGCGGGTCGGCACGGCGGCGGGGCTCTTCGGCGCCGCGGCGTTCATGGCCCACCTGTGCCTGATCCTCGCCTCGTTCACGATCGCCTACGCCCTGATCGGCGTGGGCCTGTGGCCCTGGGCCGCCTTCCTGATCGTCACCTTGCTCTACCTGATCACGGCCGGGCTGCTGGTCTTCGTCGGCATGCGGCGGCTCAAGGGCCTGACCGGGATGAAGCGGACACTGCGCTCGCTCAAGACCATCAGGAGCGGCGAGCCCGAGCCCGCCCCCGGTACGGCTCCGGTCCCCGCCGTCCAGCCGGACGGCCGTCGCGACCCGGCGAGACCCGGCCAGTGAGCAGGCCCGACGAGTCCCTGGTCAAGATCGAGGGGCCGTGGACCCACCGCTCCGTCCACGCCGGCGGCACCCGCTTCCACGTCGTGGAAGCCGGTACGGGCCCCCTCGTGCTGCTGCTCCACGGATTCCCGCAGTTCTGGTGGAGCTGGCGCAACCAGCTCGTCTCGCTCCCGGCGGCGGGCTACCGCACCGTCGCCGTCGACCTGCGGGGCTACGGAGCCAGTGACAAGCCTCCGCGCGGCTACGACCTGCACACCCTGGCCGACGACGCGACCGGGCTGATCCGGGCGCTGGGCGAGACCGGTGCGATCGTCGTCGGCCACGACTGGGGCGGGCTGCTCGCCTGGACCATGGCCGTGACGGATCCCAAGGCGGTCCTGCGGCTGGTCCCGGTCTCGGCTCCGCACCCCCGCCGTCTCCGTACCACGCTGTTCACCGAGCCCTTCGGCCAGTTCAGGGCGGCCCGCTACGCGCTGGGCTTCCAGCTGCCGCTGCTTCCCGAGCGTCGTCTGACCGCCAACTCCGGTGCCAGGGTGGGGCGGCTGCTCGACCGGTGGTCGGGCCCCGGCTGGCCCGAGGAGGACGTGGCGAGGACCTACCGCGACGCGTTCCGTATTCGCAACGTGTCGCACTGCGCGCTGGAGTACCACCGCTGGTTCGGCCGCTCCCAGCTCCGGCCGGACGGATGGCGCTACGCGAGGACCATGCGTACCCAGATCCACGCGCCGACCCTGCAGTTGCACGGCGCGCTCGACAGGCACATCCTGCCGCGCACCGCCCAGGGCTCCGGCCGCTACGTCGCCGCCCCCTACCGGTGGCGGCTGATGGAGGGCGCCGGGCACTTCCCGCACGAGGAGCGCCCCGGCGAGTTCGACGCCGAGCTCGTCGCCTGGCTGTCCGACCCGGAGCCCGACCGATGAACGGGCGGGACCGGGACCCCGACGGGAGGCCGCGCAACCAGCGTCCCCGCGACGCGTTCGGACGCCCGCTGCCGCACGGCGCCGAGGGCGTGGAACGCATCCCGGACGACTACGCGCCGAGCGCCGAGGAGGCCCTCTCCGAGGCGCGCCGCCTGCTCGGCGAGAGGCGGCCGTTCCACGCCCACGAGGTGCTGGAGGGCCGCTGGAAGACCTCTCCCGAGGAGGAACGCGAGCTGTGGCAGGGACTGGCGCAGATCTGCGTCGGACTCACCCACCTGCAACGGGGAAACCACCGCGGGGCCGCGACGCTGTTCGCGCGGGGCGCCGACCGGATCAGCCGCTACGGCATGCCGTACGAGCGGATCGCCAGGACCGCCCACGAGCTCGACACCCTGGAGGCCGAGGCGGCCATCGCCAGGATCGAGGAACTCCTCTGATCCTCGCCCCCCGCCGGCCGGACGTGCCGGCGACGCCCCGGTGACATGCGCGGGCGGCGCTCTGACGTCACTCTGACGATGCTTCCGTGGTTCGGGACCGGGAGCGTCAGGCGACCGTACCGGACGTCACGAAGCCGGACAGTGCACCACAGAACCGGATGAACCAAATGTGGCATCACGAAGCCGGACAGGGCGTCGCGGAGCCGGACGGCGCGTCAGTTCTGGTCGCACTCCTGGGTGTCGACCCGGTTGAAGAGCCTGGAGCCGTCCTCGGCGTCCGGCGCGACCTCGGCGGCGGTGAGCACGTAGCCGGTCTCCTGCTGGTTGAGGGCCGCGGCGAAGACGACACCGTAGACCTTGCCCTCGGGGGTGAGGAGCGGGCCGCCGGAGTTGCCCTGGCGGACCAGGCCGCGGATGGCGTACACGTCGCGGACGACGCTCTTGCGCTCGTAGATGTTGAACCCCTTGGCCTTCTGCTGCACCCGGATGCGGGCCACGTTCATGGTGTAGCCGAGGCCGTGCGGGAAGCCGGCGACGATCGCGTCGTCGCCCTTCTTCGCGCTGCCGTCGAAGCGCAGTACGGGCATGTTGAGCCCGGGGACGTGGAGGATGGCGATGTCGCGGTCGGGGTTGTAGAGCACGACCTTGGCAGGGTGGGTCTTGTCGAGGTAGTCGGTGACCTGCAGACCCTGGTTGACCCCGGCGACCACGTGCGCGTTCGTCATGATCTTGTTCTGGGCGTAGACGAAGCCGGTGCCCTCGATGTGCTTGCGGCAGCTCGTGGCCACGCCCTGGACCTTGACGATGCCCCGGCGCGCCCGGTCGAGCTGCCTGTTGCCCTTCGTCGCCACGCTTTGGTCGGGCGGCGAGACGTCGACGAGCTGGCCACCTCCGATGGCGTCGAACACCTTGGGGAAGCCGGAGGTGTCGATGAAGTTCTTGAAGGGGACCTGCAGCTCCTTGGCCGCGCTGGGCAGCGTCTGGTCGACCGTGGTCAGCAGCAGGGACCTGTTGACCTGCTCGCTGATCAGGGTGAACTGCGACGACGCCAGCAGCGAGCCGATCAGCCACGCGATGATCAGCACGGAGAAGGCGCTCGCGAAGGTGCCGCCGACCGCGTCGACGACCTTGGCGGGCTCCCAGGTGACATGGCTGCGGACCACCGCGCCGATCGTGGACGACGCGAACTGCCCGACCGTGGCGGAGAGGAAGACGATGACGATCGCCAGCAGGGCGCGTTCGGTCTCGCCGTCGACCACGGCTCCGGCGATGGGCGGGGCGATGAACATGCCCAGCAGCCCGCCACCGACAAAACCGACAAAGCTCAGGGCACCGATGATGAACCCCTGGCGGTATCCCGACACCGCGAAGGCCACCATCAGGGCGATCAGGATGAGATCGAGGAGATCACCGCTCACTCCCTTACGGTATCCAGCCGTCGCCCCGCGCGTGCACACCTTCTGCGAGGTCTCTGCGGTTATCGTGGCCGGATGGCGATGATCGGAGGGGCGGCGGCCGTGGAGTCTCTCATCGAGGCCGCACTGCGAGAACGGGACCAGGAGGGCGCGGCCCGCTGGCACGCGATCACCCAGCTGCAGGAACGCGGCGATCTGGAGACCTTCACCGCGGCACGGAGGCTGTGCTCGGGCAGGACCACCGCCGAGCGGATGCTCGGGGTCGACATCCTGGGGCGGCTCGGCTTCGTCGACCGGACGCTGCCGGTGCTCCGCGCCCTGTCCGTCCAGGAGGACGACTGCCTGGTGCTCTACTCGGTGCTGATCGCCTTCGGCCACCTCAGGGACCGCCGCGCGCTGCCGTCGGTGATCGCCCTCGCCGAGCACGACGATCCCCGGATCAGGTACGGGGCCGCCTACGCGCTGCCGAACATCATGGGCAGCCCGCCCGACCCGACGGGCCTGGCCGCGCTGCGGCGGCTCACCCTCGACCCCGACGAGGACGTGGCCGACTGGGCCCGCCTCGGCCTCGCCCTGTCGACGGGACGCGAGGTCGAGGACACCCCGCCCGACGGCCCAGCAGGACGCGAGGTCGAGGACATCCCGCCCGACGGCTCAACGGGCCGCGAGGTTGAGGACGTCGGGCGGGATGTCCTCGACTCGTGACCGGTCCCAGGGAAGCTCGAAACCCGAACCGCCGAGCACCCCGTCCAGCACTCCCGCGGTGAACCCCCACACCAGCAGCCCGCGCACCCGGAACGCCGGCCCGATGTGACCGCTCGGGTGGCGCAGCCTGATCCGGTTGGCCGGGTCGACGAGCTCGCGGACCGGGACCCGCTCCACCGACTCCACCTCCTCGGGCGAGGCCGCGTGCACCACGCAGGGCGTGTGCCACCAGCCCAGCACCGGGGTCACCCGGTTGTCGCTGTGGCTCAGGTACAGCTCGGGCATGGTCCCGAGCACCCGGACGCCCGCCGGGTCGAGACCGGTCTCCTCGCTCGCCTCGCGCAGCGCGGCGGCGATCGGGCCGTCGTCCTCGGGATCCACTCCGCCGCCGGGGAAGGCGGGCTGTCCCGGGTGCGTGCGCCCGCGCGAGCTCCGCTGGATGAGCAGCACGTCAGGGCCGAGCGGTCCCTCGCCGAAGAGCAGGAGCACCGCGGCCGCCCGCCCCCCGGACGCCGGAGGGCGGAACATCGGGGTCACCGGCATTCCCCTGACCCGCTCCGCCAGCGTTTCCAACCACCCAGGGACCTCTTCCACGGGCACACCTCCGGTTCTCTGCAACGCGGTGTCCCGTCCCGCGCTTCCCGGTGTCCGCGGATCCGCGAGACGCGGAGACACCGGCCGGACGGTCACCCGGCGACTGTGAGGGGGGAATCACGAGAAGGGGCCGGGGCGCACCAGCTTGGCGGCCCGGACCGGATCGACGGGGCCGATGCCGTACGAGGGGCAGAGCGCGGCGAGCGGGCAGACGCCGCAGGCCGGTGTGCGGGCGTGGCAGACGCGGCGGCCGTGCCAGATCAGGCGGTGGGACATCATCGTCCAGTCGCGCTTCGGGATGAGCTCGGCGACGACCTGCTCGATCTTCACCGGATCGGTCTCCGAGGTCCAGCGGAAGCGGTGGGTGAGCCGCTGGAAGTGGGTGTCGACGGTGATGCCGGGCACCCCGAGGGCGTTTCCGAGCACGACGTTGGCCGTTTTGCGGCCGACTCCGGGCAGGGCGACCAGGTCCTTCAGCCTCCCGGGCACCTCGCCGCCGTGGCGCTCGCACAGGGCCTGGGCCATGCCGATGATGTTGTTGGTCTTGGCGCGGAAGAAACCGGTGGGCCGGATGATCCCCTCCATCTCGGCCCGGTCGGCACCGGCATAGTCTTCTGCTGTGGGATATTTGACAAAAAGGGTAGGAGTAACCGTATTAACCCTTTTGTCCGTGCATTGGGCGGACAGGATCGTCGCGACCAGCAGTTCGAGAGGATTGCGAAAGTCGAGCTCGCAGTGGGCGTCAGGATAGGTTTCCACCAGAATCCGGTCCATTCGACGAGCTCGACGAACCAGGGCAAGCTGGGATTCACCACCAGGGCTGACGTTGGGGAGCACTCCGACAGCCTACGCTCAAGGCCCCCCGGAGAGCGGCACGACGGGATGGGTCACAATGACTGCGTGAGCCGTGAAACAGGAGGCACTGTGAACTCCGACGACGTGCTGGGCAAGGCCCCTCTGTTCGCCGCGCTCGACCGTGAGAGCGCCGCCGCGCTGCGCACGAGCATCTCCGAGGTGGAACTGTCCAAGGGACAGACCCTCTTCAGTGAGAACGAGACCGGAGACCGCCTCTACGTGGTGCTCGAAGGCAAGATCAAGCTCTCCCGGACCTCACCGGACGGCCGGGAGAACCTGCTCAGCGTGCTCGGTCCGAGCGAGATGTTCGGCGAACTGTCCCTGTTCGACCCCCGTCCCCGTACGGCGTCGGCCACCGCGCTGACCGACGTCCTCCTGGCCGGGCTCGGACACGACGACCTGCGGCCCTGGCTGACCGGCCGGCCCGAGGTCGCCCTCCACCTGCTGCGGGCCCTGGCCCAGCGCCTGCGCCGTACGAACGACGTGCTGGCCGACCTGGTCTTCACCGACGTGCCCGGCCGGGTGGCCAAGGCCCTGCTCGACCTGGCCGAGCGCTTCGGCCAGCGGATCGACGACGGCGTGCGGGTCCACCACGACCTCACCCAGGAGGAGCTGGCCCAGCTGGTCGGCGCCTCGCGGGAGACCGTGAACAAGGCGCTGGCCGACTTCGCCCAGCGAGGCTGGCTGCGCATCGAGGCCAAGGCCGTGGTCATCATGGACCTGGAGCGTCTGCACAACCGCTCGCGCTGAGCCGCCTTCCCGAGGGACCCGGAGACCTCGGGGAGCCCGGGGAAGGTCCTGGAGGAACCGGCAGGACGGGCGCCGGAAAAGGACCGTTCCGAAGGCGGCCGCTCCGGGGAGCGGGCCGCCCCGGAGACGGGTCTAACCGTCGAGGTAGGCGAGCTGCGCGCGGACCGACATCTCGGCGGCGGGCCAGAGGGACCTGTCCACGTCCGCGTAGACGATCTCGACGATCTCCCCGGGCGTCGCCGCCCCCCGCCGCCGGGCCTCCCGGATCTGGTCGAGCCTTTGCCGCCGGTGCGCGATGTAGCCGTCGAGGGCGCCGATCGGGTCGGGCAGCACCGGGCCGTGACCGGGCAGCAGCGCCTCGGCCCCGACCCGCTCGGCCCTCGCCCGGAGCAGGTCGAGGGATCGCAGGTAGTCGGCCAGGTCTCCGTCCGGGGCGATCACGGTGGTACCGCGGCCGAGCACCGTGTCGCCGGTGAGGATCGCCCGGTCCCGCGGCAGCCAGAAGCAGAGCGAGTCGAACGAGTGGCCGGGCGTGCCCACGACGTGCAGTTCCAGCTCCCCGGCCGTGAGCACGTCGCCGTCGCCGAGCCCCTCCTCGCCCAGCCGGTGCGCGGGATCCAGGGCCCTGACGGGCGCCCCGACCAGCCCGGCGAACTTCGCGGCGCCGCCGCTGTGGTCGTGGTGGCCGTGGGTGAGCAGGATCGCGACGACGCGGCGGCCCTCCAGGTGCCCGGCGACCCGCGCGAGGTGCTCGTCGTCGTCCGGCCCGGGGTCGACGACCAGCACCTCCTCCCCGAACCCTCCGAGTTCCCCGAGCCTCCCGAACTCCCCGGGCCCGCCGGACTCCCGGACACCGATCACCCACGTGTTGGTGCCGTCCAGGGTCATCTCGGAGGGGTTCGGGGCGAGGAGGTTGAGCGCGTGGTCCGTACCGGCCCCGTCCGGCCCCTCCAGGGGGATCCGCAGCCCGCTCACCGCGCGCCGAACCGGTAGTCGTCGTCGAGCACGATCCGCATCTCCCCGTCCACCTCCGCGATCTTCGGCATGAAGGTCACGATCTCACGGTCGGCCGCGAGCACCTCGGGCACCTTCTCGTAGGCGCTCAGCTCGGTGAGCGTGCGGTACGTCGGGGGCATCAGGAGGATCCGGCCCGTCCCGCCCTGGTCGAGCGCGTCGGCGGGCCGGAGCCAGACGACCTGGTCGGCCTCGCCGCCGACGTCGCGGGTGAGCTGGCCGGCCGGGAGCGCCGCGACGAAGAACCGGGTGTCGAAGCGCCTGGTCTCGACCTCGGGGGTGATCCAGTGCGCCCAGGGACGGAGCAGGTCGGAGCGGAGGACCAGGCCGCGCCGGCCGAGGAAGTCGGCGAAGGACAGGGTCTTGCCGATCAGGGCGAGCCGGTCGGCCTCCCAGTCGTCGCCGGTGGTGTCGGACACCACGGCCTCCGCGGACGGACCGGCCAGCAACACCCCCGACTCCTCGAACGTCTCCCGTACGGCGGCGCACACCAGGCCCCGGGCGGTCCGCTCGTCCGCGCGGAAGATCTCGCCCCAGGCGGCGGGCGGAGGACCCGCCCAGTCGATCACCTGGTCGGTGTCGCGCGGGTCGACCGACCCGCCCGGAAAGACGTAGGCCCCCGCGGCGAAGGCCATGCTCGCCCTGCGCCGCAGCAGGTACGCCTCCAGCCCGCCGGCCTCCTCGCGGAGGACGACCACGGTGGCGGCGTCCCGGGCCGGGACGGGGGCGACCCGCCCGGCCAGGATGTCGCGTGCGCGCTCGCCCAGCTCACCGGGAAGCGGGATACCGCCCATTGAGAACCCTCCACCACAACATCACTCGGTTTCAGGTCAATCATGTGGCACGGCACCGCCGCGGACAATCACGGGTCCACATCGGCGCCCCGTGGCACGGCGCACCCGTACGGCCCCTGGCGAGCCCCCACGGCGCTCGTGCGGCCCCGGCGAGCCCGGCCGGCTGCCCGGGGGCCTCGGGCGCCGTCGGCGGGCCTCAACGGCCGCCAGGGGCCCTCCCGTCTCCGGTGGCCCCGGGGCCGTCGGTGTCTCACCGATCCACCGGGGCACCCGGACGACCTCAGCGGACCTCGGCGATCACCTCGACCTCGACCGGCGCGTCCAGCGGGAGGACGGCGACACCGACCGCGCTGCGGGCGTGCCTGCCCGCGTCACCGAGCACCGCGGCGAGCAGGTCGCTGGCGCCGTTGACGACCTGTGGCTGGCCGGTGAAGCCCGGAGCGCTGGCCACGAAACCGACCACCTTGACGATGCGGACGATGTTCGACAATCCTCCGGCCTCCGACGCGACGGCGGCGAGGGCGTTGAGCGCGCACGCCCTCGCGAGCTCGTAGGCGTCCTCGACGTCCACCTCGGCGCCGACCTTGCCGGTGGCCAACAGCTTGCCGTCCACGATCGGGAGCTGCCCCGACGTGTGGACGTGGTCGCCGGAACGTACCGCCGGGACGTACGCCGCCAGCGGCGGCACCACCTCCGGCAGGGTCAGGCCCAGCTCCGCCAGCCTCTCCTCGGCCGTCACTGCCTCGGCCGCTTCAGGTAGGCGACCAGCTGCTCGGGGTTGGGACCCGGCACGACCTGGACGAGCTCCCAGCCGTCCTGGCCCCAGTTGTCAAGAATCTGCTTCGTCGCGTGGACCAGCAGCGGCACCGTCGAGTACTCCCATTTCGTCATGCGGGACACATTAGCGAGACCGCCCCCCGCAGGCGGCCCACCTCGAACCCCCGGACACCGGGACGGCCCGCTGTGAGAATCTGCATATTTACTTTGCGAGCCCGATCGATTAGCGACACGAACACGTACGGCCTCCCGGACCGTGCGCCGGGCCCCCGGCGGGCCCGGCCCGGGCGCCTACGGGCCGCCTGACCGCGCTGAACAGGGCAATAGGTGGCGAATACCCCCAAAAGCAGGCATCTCTGCCGACCTCCGGACGGGCGCCCGCCACCGGACGCGGCCACCCTCGCCCACCGGAGGGGCGTGCCGGTGCGGGCTCTCCGGGGGAAGGTGCCGAGGAGTTGTCAAGTAGCCGTTGGGTAGCCTTCGAAGGGTGAGAGCTCGCGACACCGATTGGGACGGCGTACGCCTTCACGTCGTCACCGGCAAGGGAGGCACCGGCAAGACGACGGTGGCCGCCGCACTCGCGCTCGCCCTCGCGGCGGGTGGCAGAAAGGTCCTGCTGGTCGAGGTCGAGGGCCGCCAGGGGATCTCCCGGGTCTTCGACCTGCCGCCCCTGCCGTACGAGGAGCGCAAGATCGCCGTCGCGCCCGGCGGCGGGGACGTCTACGCGCTGGCCATCGACGCCGAGGAGGCCATGCTCGAGTACCTCGAGATGTTCTACGGCATGCGCAGGGCCGGCCGGGCGCTCACCAAGATCGGCGTCATCGACTTCGCCACCACCATCGCCCCCGGCTTCCGCGACGTCCTGGTGACCGGCAAGACGAGCGAGGCCGTCCGGCGCAAGGGCAAGGACGGCAGGAGGACCTACGACGCGGTCGTGCTGGACGCGCCGCCGACCGGCAGGATCGCGCGCTTCCTCAACGTCACCAACGAGGTCGCGGGGCTGGCCAGGGTCGGCCCGATCAAGAACCACGCCGACCTGGTGAACGGCGTCGTCTCCTCGCCCGAGACCGCCGTGCACTTCGTCACGCTCCTGGAGGAGATGCCGGTCCAGGAGACCCTGGACGGCCTGCGCGAGCTCCGCGCCGCCGGGCTCCCGCCCGGCGGGATCTTCGTCAACATGATCCGCGAGACGCTGCTCCCCGCCGCCGTCCTGGACGCCGCCGCCGAGGACAGGCTCGACCCGGCCGAGCTGGTGCTCGGTCTCAAGGCCTCCGGGCTCACCGACGGCGGCCCCGCGGCGGTCGCGATGGCCGAGGCCCTGACCGAGGAGATCGCCGAGCACGCCCGCCGCACCGAGCTGGAACGGGATGAGAGGCTGTCGCTGGACAAGGCCGCCCGTCCCCGATACGACCTGCCGTTGCTGGCCGACGGGGTCGACCTGTCGGGGCTGTACGAGCTGGCGGAATCGATCCGCACCCAGGGAGCAGCGTGAAGACCCCTCCGTTCCTCGACCTCGACGCGATCATCGACGATCCGAACACCCGGATCGTCGTCTGCTGCGGCTCCGGCGGCGTCGGGAAGACCACCACCGCCGCGGCACTGGGGTTGCGCGCGGCCGAGCGCGGCCGTTCCGCCGTGGTGCTCACGGTCGACCCCGCGCGGCGGCTGGCGCAGTCGATGGGACTCACCGAACTCGACAACACCCCCAGGCCCGTCATGGGCGTCGAGGGGGAGGGCCGGCTGCACGCCATGATGCTCGACATGAAGCGGACCTTCGACGAGATCATCGAGGCGCACGCCGACCCCGAGCGGGCCCGCCAGATCCTGACGAACCCCTTCTACCAGTCCCTGTCGTCCAGCTTCTCCGGCACGCAGGAGTACATGGCGATGGAGAAGCTGGGCCAGCTCAGGCGGTCGGACGAGTGGGATCTGATCATCGTCGACACCCCGCCGTCCCGCTCCGCGCTCGACTTCCTCGACGCTCCCGAACGGCTCGGCCGCTTCCTCGACGGCAAGCTGATCCGGGTGCTCATGCTTCCCGCCAAGGCCGGGGGACGCAGCGCGTTCAAGCTGTTCAACGCGGGTTTCGGCATCGTCGCCGGGGCGCTGACCAAGCTGCTGGGCGCGCAGGTGCTCAAGGACCTGCAGACGTTCGTGTCCGCGCTGGACGCCGTCTTCGGCGGTTTCAGGGCGCGGGCGGACCAGACCTACCGGCTCCTGCAGGCCCCGGGCACGGCGTTCGTCGTCGTGGCCTCGCCCGAGCGCGACGCGATGCGCGAGGCGTCCTACTTCGTGGAGAGGCTGGCCGAGGAGCGCATGCCCCTGGCGGGTCTCGTCGTCAACCGGGTGCACCGCTCGCCCGCCTCCATGCTGTCCGGGGTGCGGAGCACCGCCGCCGCCGAGGACCTGGAGTCGCGCGGCGAGCACGAGCTCACCTCCGCCGTGCTGCGGTTGCACGCCGGGCGGATGCAACTGGCCGCTCGCGAGCGACGCGAGGAGGAGCACTTCATCTCCGCGCATCCCACCGTGCCCGTGGCGCGGGTCCCCGCCATGGCGCAGGACGTGCACGACCTGGAAGGGCTGCGCGAGGTGGGCGACCTCCTGGCCGCCCGCTAGCCGTACGGCGGTGTGCCTCCGGACCGGACCCCGCCGGCCGTACGGCGGTGTGCCTCCGGACCGGACCCCGCCGGCCGTACGGCGGTGTGACCCCGGACCGGACCCGGGCGGCGCTTCGGGCGCCGCCGTCGGGCTACCCGCGGAGGCCGCCGTCGGGCGGACCCGGAGAACACGCGTGACCGCGCGCTCTCCGGCCCGTGACATGCGTGTACGGCTGGCGCTCGGCGCCAGCCGTACGGGATGGGCGCGAACTCAGCCGGCGATCAGCTCGTTAGTCCGCTCGTATTCCTCTTTGGCCAACTCCAGCAGGTCCCGCCAGGAGTCGACATCCGGTCGCCGGCGCAACAGCGCGCGGCGTTCGCGCTCGGTCATCCCGCCCCACACCCCGAACTCGATGCGATTGTCCAGCGCATCGGCGAGGCACTCGGTCCGGACCGGGCATCCTCGGCAGATCAGCTTCGCTCGGTTCTGGGCAGCACCCTGAACGAACAAAGCGTCAGGATCCGCACCCTTACAGGCCGCACGGGAGGTCCAATCCGTGATCCACATTCGACCCCACTCCCCTTTAGGTGGTCAGTCGTGACTTGGGCCGACGGGCGCGGGCGTCGGGCCTCGGTATTCAATTGCTGCAGAAAGAGAACGTACGCAACCAGACGTTCGGGCCGACAGACCCCGGCGGGACCAAATTCTCACATGGTCATCCACGGCCATCTGGCCGGGAATGACTAGTCACCTGCCTGAGATAACGGGACAAAGCCAAGCTAAGATGGCGTTCCGTTACCGTTTGCGCCATCCGTCCGACGTACCCTTGGTCCTGTGCAAGCTCAAGGCAAAGACCAGGGGTCTGTGATCGGCGCTGCCGGTAATGTGCTGAAGTTGCTCGGCGCGGCCGCCATCACGGGTGTGCTCGTCGCCGCCGTGGCGCTTCCGGCGGTGGGTGGCGCGGGGATGACGGTGAACGCGGCGACGAACGAGCTGCGTCTTCTCCCCGAAGAGCTCAAGGAGCCCCCCCTCGCCGAGAAGACCACCCTGCTCGACGCCAACGGCAAGCAGTTCGCCCAGTTCTACTTCGAGAACCGCGAGTCGGTGAGACTGGACGAGGTCGCCGACGTCATGAAGACGGCGATCGTGGCGATCGAGGACGACCGGTTCTACGAGCACGGGGCGATCGACATCGAGGGCACCTTCCGGGCCGCGGTGAGAAACGTCTCGGGCGGCGGGGTCGTCCAGGGCGGCTCCTCCATCACGCAGCAGTACGTCAAGCTCGTGCTCGTCAACGCCGCGGAGACCAAGGAGGAGCAGGCCGCCGCGATCGCGCCCACGCTCTCCAGGAAGCTGAACGAGCTGCGCTACGCGCTGGCCATCGAGGAGAAGTACACCAAGTCTGAGGTCCTCGAGCGCTATCTGAACATCTCCTACTTCGGCGCGGGCGCCTACGGCATCCAGGCCGCCTCCCGGCGCTTCTTCGACAAGCCGGCCTCGAAGCTGACCCTGTGGGAGGCGGCCACCCTCGCCGGGGCCGTGCAGAACCCGAGCGTGACCGACCCGAACGCGGGCAAGGCCTCCCGCGACCGGCTGCTGGAGCGGCGCAACATCGTGCTGAACCGGATGGCCGAGCTCGGCAAGATCACGCAGCAGGAGGCCGAGGAGGCCAAGAAGAAGAAGCTCGGCTTCAAGAACATCGAGGCCCCCGGCGGCTGCGAGGAGAGCGCCTACCCGTACTTCTGCCTCTACGTGCGGCAGGAGATCGCGACCAACGAGGACTTCGGCAAGACCCGCAAGCAGCGCGAGAGGCTGCTGCAGCGAGGCGGTCTGGTCATCAAGACGACGCTCACCCCGAAGGCCCAGAAGGCCTCGGAGAGGGCGATCAAGGAATACGTCAAGGCCAGCGACAAGCCGGTCGCCGCGCAGGCGATGGTCGTTCCCGGCACCGGCGCCGTGAAGGCGATGGCGGCCAGCCGCAAGTTCGGCGGGAACAAGAAGAAGAACGAGATCAGTTACAACCTCGTCGGCGACAAGGCCCACGGCGGCGGAGCGGGCTTCCAGGCGGGCTCCACGTTCAAGCCCTTCACCCTGCTGACCGCCCTGGACCAGGGCATGAAGCTGGGCGACGGCTTCGGCACCGGCTCCGGCTACCGGGCACCCAGCCACAGCGCGTTCCGTAACTGCAAGGGCAAGGCGGTCGGCGAGCCGGGCCACGAGGTCAAGAACTCCAGCGAGGGCGGCGGCGGCTTCAAGACCCTGACCACCGGCACCCTGGGGTCGGTGAACACCTTCTTCATGCGCCTGGAGCAGGAGGTCGGCCTCTGCGAGACGGTCAAGATGGCCAAGAGCCTGGGCATCAAGCGCGCCGACGGCAAGCCTCTGAAGGAGTTCGAGACCTTCACTCTCGGCATCAACGAGATGGACCCGGTGACGGTCTCCGCCGCCTACGCGACGATCGCCGCCCGCGGCACCTACTGCAGCCCGATGGTGATCACCGAGAGCACCGACCGCGACGGCAAGAAGACCTCCTACAAGCCGAAGTGCAAGCAGGTCCTGGACGAGGAGGTCGCCGACGCGGCCAGCCACATCATGTCCGGGGTCTTCACCAAGGGCACGATGAGCGGGGTCGGCGGCATCGGCCGTCCGGCGGCGGGCAAGACCGGCACCACCGACGACTACACCGCCGCCTGGTTCGCCGGGTTCACCCCCGAACTCGCCTCCGCGGTGAGCCTCGGCGACCCGCGCGGCGCCTTCAAGTACGACCTGATCGGCGTGACCATCGGCGGGCGCTACTACAGCTACGTGTACGGCGCCGAGATCTCCGGGCGGATCTGGAAGAACTCCATGCTCGGCGCGCTCAAGGGCGTCGAGGCGACCCCCTTCACCCCGGTGAACATGGAGCGCTTCGGCGGCTGCTCCGCCGGCCGGTGCGCGCCCAAGCCCCCGCCGAAGCGCGGGGACGGCGACGGTCCCGGTGACGGCCGGGGCGACGACCGGGGTGACAACGGCGACGGCCCGTTCGGGCCGGACGGCGGCGACAACCGGGAGGTCAACGGCGGCACCCCGTTCGGCCCGAACGGCGGCGCCCCGATCGCCCCGGCGGTCCCGTAGCTCGCCCCGGCGGTCCCGTGGCGACACCGGAGCCCGGGACCACCGGCGCCCCGGAACGCCGGAGCGATCAGACCGATCGGATCAGGAGGACGCCAGGCGAGCTCGTACGGCCTGCGCGACGCGACCGCCCTCGGCGCGTCCGGCGACCTTCGGGTTCACGAGCTTCATGACCTGGCCCATGGCCTGCGGCCCGGTGGCACCGCTCTCGGCGACGGCCTCGTCCACGAGCCCGGCGAGGTCCTCGTCGGACAGCTGCGCGGGCAGGTACGCCTCCAGCACGGCCTGCTCGTCGACCTCCGCCTGGGCCTGCTCCACCCGGCCGGCACCGCTGAACGCCTCGGCAGCCTCGCGGCGCTTCTTGGCCTCCTTGGCCAGCACCTTGACGACCTCGTCGTCGCTGAGCTCGCGTGCCGTCTTACCCGAGACCTCCTCGACGTTCACGGCCGCGAGGGCCATGCGAATCGTGCGGGTGCGGATCTCGTCCCTGCTCTTCATGGAGGCCGTGAGATCGGCCTTCAGCTTGTCCTTCAATGCGCTCATGGCGTCCATCTTGCCGCCTCACCAGCCCCGCTGTATCCCGAGTTTCCGTTCGAGGGCCCGATCTCGGGCATGATGAGAAGGTGAGGAAAGCAGCCGCGGTGCCCCTGTCCCTGTTCGGCGTCGGCCTGGCCGGTCTCGCGTACGCCTCGGTCGTCGAGCGCAACGCGTTCCGGCTGCGCCGCTTCGACGTGCCCGTGCTGGAGCCGGGGCAGCGGCCCGTGCGCATCCTCCACCTGTCCGACCTGCACCTCACCCCCGGCAGGCGGAGGCTGATCGACTGGGTGCGCTCGCTGGGGGCCCTCAACCCCGACCTGGTGGTCAACACCGGCGACTCCATCTCGCACCCCGACGCGATCACGCCCCTCATGCACGCCCTGGAGCCCCTGCTGTCACGCCCGGGCCTGTTCGTCTACGGTTCCAACGACATGTACGAGCCGCGGCCGAAGAACCCCGCCCGCTACCTCTGGCGCACCTCCAAGGCCGACTACGGCCAGAAGATCCCCACCCTCCCGTGGGAGGAGCTGGGCGCCGCCATGGCCGCCGAGGGCTGGCTGGACATGAACAACACCACCGCCCGCCTCAAGGTCGGCGATCTCGACGTTGCCGTGGGCGGCATCCACGACTCCCACATCAACCTCGACCGCTACGACCTGATCGCCGGTCCCGCCCCGGCGGCGGCCGACCTGCGCCTGGGCGTGATGCACTCGCCGGAGCCCCGCAACCTGACCCGCTTCGCCGCCGACGGTTACCAGCTGCTGCTCGCCGGGCACACCCACGGCGGACAGCTCTGCGTCCCCTTCTACGGCGCCCTGGTCACCAACTGCGGCATCGACCGGGCCCGTGTCAAGGGCATGAGCCGCCACGACTCCGCCTACCTCCACGTCTCCGCCGGCCTCGGTACCAGCCCCTACGCTCCGGTCCGCTTCTCCTGCTACCCCGAGGCCAGCCTCCTGACCCTGATGCCCCGTCGTCGCGGCGACGCAAGCACCCACGAAGTCCGCTAGACTTTTCCAAGCACGAGCAAGACCGGGCGTGTGACCGGGGTGTGGCGCAGCTTGGTAGCGCGCTTCGTTCGGGACGAAGAGGCCGCAGGTTCAAATCCTGTCACCCCGACGTTGATTAAAGTCCCGAGGTCAAAGGCCGTTTCTGAGAAATCAGGAACGGCCTTTCGCTTTCCCGGATTCGACGACCGTGCGCCGTGGGGTCATGAAGATCATTTAAGGCGACTCGAGCGGCACCGGGTCGCCGGGCGCGCCACCGGCCATGACAATCCGGATTTCCTCGAACCGCATCCGCGGGATTCTCCTGGCGGTCACGCCTGTTTCGTCGAAAAGGTGACTCGACTTCCACCGAGAAGGTGACGCGGCCGGAAAGGCGACCCGGCGCGGACGATCGGCTCGCGACAGGAACCCGTCCTCACCCGCCCTCACCCGTCCGCGTCGGACCGCCGATCGATCCGCCCGGTTCACGACGAAGGCTCGGTGAAGATCAGCCCGTCTGGGGCGAACGGCCGGGCTCGCCGGGGCCCGTGTGCTGCAGCCAGACATAGCCGACCGGCTGGGAGACGTTCCACTCCGCCGCCAGGTGGGCGTCGACCGGCAGGAAACCGGCTCCCCGGTAGCAGCGCAGGGCCCGGTCGTTGTCCGGGTGCACGCGCATGAAGACGTTCGCGTAGCCCGCGTCCCGAGCCAGCGCGGCCAGTCCTCGCACCAGCTCCCGCCCGATCCCCCTGCCCCGGGCACCGGGGGCCACGATGATCCGGGCGAGTTCGATCTCTTCCTCCTCGGTGTCGACCCACAGCTCCCCGTAGCCGAGGGGGTTCCCCTCCGCGAAGAGCATGTGGGAGCGTACGTCCTCTCCTTGCTGCCAGTCGGCGACGACCCGCGCCGGCAGGGGGAACTCGTGCCGTCCGCACCACATCGCGACCTCTCGCGGCGAGGCGGGCCAGCCCGCGACCGTGGTCGCGTGCGCCGTGGCGAAGGGCAGCAGATCCATACCTGATCCATTCATTCCGGTATTCGGTGGATGCGAGGTGCAGCATGCCTCCTCTCGCGCACCCCGTCCACACACCACCTGATGTCCGGGACCGCCCGCGCTCCCGGGCCGGGCCGGTACACCGGCCCGCGCGGAAGGTTTTCGAATATCGCAGATGCCATGCAAAAATGGCAATGAATGGTGTGTTTGCTAGAGATTTTCTTTGTTTCAGGCGAATGCGCGAGATATGGTGACTGTTCCCGGCGACGTTCCGGATCAGCTCGGTGAGTCAGTAAGGAGCCCTCGTTGTCCAGGCGTCTTTCCCGGTGGGCCGTCACGGTTCCCCTCGTCCTGGCCGCCGTCCTGTCCGGCTGCGGCGCCGGCGATCCGGCTCCCGCGTCCGCCCCCACCTCCGCCAAGGGCGATGCCACGACGCTGACGGTGCTCGCCGCCGCGTCGCTGACCGGCACGTTCACCGAGTTGGGCAAGGCCTTCGAGGCCGCGCACCCGGGCACGACGGTACGGTTCAGCTTCGGCTCCAGTGCCACCCTGGCCCAGCAGGCCGTCCAGGGCGCCCCCGCCGACGTCTTCGCCGCCGCCAGTCCCGCCACCATGAAGACCGTCACCGACGCCTCCATGGCCACCGGCCCGGCCGTCTTCGCCCGCAACACCCTCCAGATCGCCGTCCCTGCCGACAACCCGGCCAAGGTCGACGACCTGGCGGACCTGGCCGGCCCGAAGGTCAAGGTCGCCCTGTGCGCCGAGCAGGTGCCCTGCGGCGCCGCCGCGGTCAGGGCACTGGACGCGGCCGGGCTCAAGGTCACCCCTGTCACGCTGGAACAGGACGTCAAGGCCACCCTGACCAAGGTCGAGCTCGGCGAGGTCGACGCCGCCCTGGTCTACAAAACGGACGTCATCGCCTCCGGCGGCAAGGTGCGGGGCATCGACTTCCCCGAGGCCGGGAAAGCGGTCAACGACTACCCGATCGCGGTCCTGGCCGGCGCGCCCGCCCCGGAGGCGGCCAGGCGGTTCGTCGACCTCGTGCTGTCGCGGCAGGGGGCGGAGGTGCTGGCCAAGGCCGGTTTCCAGACGTCCTGAGCGGCCATGACACCCGCGCCCGGACGCCCGCTCAGCGGTGCCGGGCGCCCTCGTGGTCCGCGTGACCGGCGGGCTCCAGCTGCAGGGTGGAGTGCTCGACGTCGAAGTGACCGGCCAGGCACTCGTGCAGCCGGTCCAGCACCGGGCCGAAGGAGCCGTCCACCAGGACGCCGTCCGCCATCACGACGTGGGCGGACATGACGGGGAGCCCCGAGGTGATGGTCCAGGCGTGCAGGTCGTGGACGTCGATGACACCCGGCGTCTCCAGCAGGTGCCTGCGGACCTCCTCCAGGTCGACCCCCCGGGGAACGGCTTCGAGCAAAATGTCCACGGCCTCGCGCAGCAGGCTCCAGCTGCGCGGCACGATCAGCAGGGCGATGACGACGGAGACGATCGGGTCCGCCGTCGTCCAGCCGGTGAGCGCGATGACGACCGCGGCGACGATCACCGCGACCGAGGCCAGCAGGTCGCCGAGGACCTCCAGGTAGGCGCCCCTCAGGTTGAGGCTCTCCGTCTGGCCTGGGCGCAGCAGCCACAGCCCGACCGCGTTGGCGGCCAGTCCGACCGCGGCCGTCACGAGCATCACCGTTCCGCCGACCGGCTCGGGGTCGGCGAAGCGCCGGACGGCCTCGTACAGGATGTAGAGGCTCAGCGCGAGGAGGACGACGGCGTTGATCGCGGCGGCGAGGATCTCCGCCCGCTGGTAGCCGAAGGTGCGCCGGGCGCTGGCGGGCTTGCCGGCCATCCAGACGGCGAACAGCGCCAGCGCGATGCCCGCGGCGTCGGTGGCCATGTGCCCGGCGTCGGCGAGCAGCGCCAGGCTGCCCGACAGCGCCGCGCCGATGACCTCGACGACGAGCACGCCGATGGTCAGCAGCAGCACGACGACCAGGCGCCCGCGGTGCGCCGCGGCCGCCGTCGGCGTCGTGTGCCCATGCCCGTGCCCGTGCCCCATGGCGCTCCATCCCTGTCGGTACAGCCCCCAGTGTTTATACAGCAATCACTGTATATACAGCAAGTGGTGTATTGTGATAACCATGCTCACCGCCACGACACGCCTTGACGCGATGGCCCGTCTCGGAAGGGCGCTGGCCGATCCCAACCGTTGCCGGATGCTCATCGCCCTCCTCCAGGGACCCACCTACCCGGCACGCCTGGCCGAAGAGCTCGGACTGACGCGTCAGAACGTGTCCAACCACCTGTCGTGCCTGCGCGGCTGCGGCCTGGTGGTCGCGGTGCCCGAGGGGCGCCAGACCCGGTACGAGCTGTCCGATCAGCGCCTCGCCCACGCCATCGAGGACCTGCTCCATGTCGTGCTCGCCGTCGATCCCGACCATCGGGACGCGCACGAGGCGGATCCCCCGGAATAGCTCTCTACCGGTATCACCCGCTTCCCCAGCCTCGTAACCGGCCGTCCAGCGCTTTTCAGCGGCGCGCGGCCGCGACGAACAGTGGCACGGCCACGAAAAGCCGTCCGGTACGCGCGCGTCCGGCCTGTTCCGCGATCCACGTACCGGCGTCGTCCTCGGTGATGGCACGGGCGGCACCGGCGGTCCCCACGAGCATGGGCAGCACCGGCGGGCCGGTGAGGACGCCGGCGTGGACCTCCACGGTGACGTCGTCGAATCCGGCGTCCAGCAGGAGGGCCCGACAGGCGCGGGCGGCACGGGGCGCGACGCGTCGCCCAGGCGCGGTCCTCGCTCCACATGATCGAATGCGCCCTGGCCTGCGACCACGAGGACTTCACCGGCTGCGCCCACTTCCAGCGCGGCCTGGCGGCGAAGATCGACGCGTGACCGCCCGCGACGGGCTCGGGGACGGTGACGCCCGACGGCGACGCCCGCCGTGACGCGCTCAGGAACGGACGAGGCGGGCGATGGCGTCGGACGCCTCCCTGACCTTCTCCTCGGCCTCGGCGCCGCCCTTGGCGGTGGCCTCGGCCACGCAGTGCGCCAGATGCTCCTCCAGCAGGGACAGCGCGAAGGACTGCAGGGCCCGGTTGGCCGCCGACACCTGGGTGAGGATGTCGATGCAGTACTTGTCCTCCTCGACCATCCGCTGCAACCCTCGCGCCTGCCCCTCGATCCGGCGCAGCCGCCGTAGATGGTCCTGCTTGTTGGCGGTGTATCCGTGCATCTCTCCCCCTCCGCTCGGCCTCCCCTGTCGAAGGATACCCCCCGACAGTATTTGAGGCAGCCTCGCGATCCGGATCCCCGCTACCCGCCGCCGACCACCTCGGCGGGCGGCGACGCGAGCTCCCAACCGCGCAGCAGACCCTGGGTGACGACCGTGACCGCGCAGCGCTGTGCGGCGTACGTGAGGGCCATGGTGTGGTGCTCCAGGGAGAAGTCGGCGACGGCGTCGGCGACGAGGAACGGCTGGAGGTCCTGCATGAAGGCGTCGCAGACGGTCATGAGACAGCCGATGTGCGCGTAGACACCGCAGACGATGATCTGGTCGCGTCCCATGGCCTCCATCCGGGCACGCAGGTCGGTCCTGCAGAAGGCGCTGTAGCGCCACTTGGTGAGCAGGATGTCGGGCCGCGCGGGAAGAAGGCTCGCGACGATCTCGCTCTCCCGGAGGCCGGGGATCCCCGGGCCCCAGAAGTCCTGGAGCAGGCCGCGCTCGTGTTCGCTCTGACCTCCGGGCTGCATCGAGTAGACGACGGGAACCCCTCGTGCGGCGCACGCCTCACGCAGGAGGCCGATGTTGGCGATGAGCCCGTCCAGCGGCGAGGCGTCGGCGGCGAAGGGGGCGAGGAAGTAGTTCTGCATGTCGTGGACCAGCAGGATGGCGCGGCACGGATCGGGGCGCCAGCTCACCCGGTTCTCGGGAAGATCGTCCTCCCCCGGCAGCGGGTAGGAGGCGATCTGGGGAAGGGCCACGGGCACTGTCTCCTTTCCTGCGGTGACGGATCTCTCCCGCGGTGGCGCGTCGTCTCCCGCGCCGGCGGATCAGCGGTCCTGGTCCAGGCCGACGGCGCGGAGCATGGTCTGGAACTTGGCGGTGGTCTCGGCGAGCTCGGTCTCCGGCACCGACCCCGCGACGATCCCCGCACCCGCGAACAGCCTCAGGGTGTGGTCGGCGACCTCGGCGCAGCGGATGGTCACGACCCACTCGCCGTCACCCGTCGCGTCGCCCCACCCGACCAGGCCCGCGTACAGGCCGCGGTCGAACGACTCGATCTCCTCGATGGCCTCGCGTGCGGCGCCCGCGGGCGTACCGCAGACGGCGGGGGTGGGGTGCAGCACCGTGGCCAGCTCCAGCGACGTGACCGCCGGGTCGTTCAGCACGCCGGTGATCCGGGTCGACAGGTGCCACATGGAGGCGGTGGACAGCGGCGAGGGCCCGGCGGGAACCGACAGCTCGCGGCAGTACGGGCGCAGCGCCTCCACGATGCTCTCGACCACCAGGGCGTGCTCGCGGAGGTCCTTGTCCGAGGAGAGGAGGGCGCGGGCCCGTTCGCGGTCGACGACGGGGTCCGGGTGGCGGGGCGCGGACCCCGCGAGCGGGTTCGTCGTGACCCGGCGGCCCGAGCGGGAGACGAGCAGTTCGGGACTGGCTCCCAGGAGGGTACGGGCGGTGTCGCTGCTCGACGGCAGGTCGACCGCGTAGCCGTAGGCCTGCGGGTCGCGCCGCATGAGGTTGCGCAGGACGCGGCCGACGTCGACGGGGGCGCCCAGGGTGACGTCCATGGTGCGGGCGAGCACGATCTTCTTGAGCTCCCCGGCGGTCAGCTTGGCCAGCGCCTTCTCCACGCCGCGCACGTAGTCGCCGGGATCGGAGACCGGGCCGAAACCGGTGAACGTCCCGCTGATCCGCTCGGGGGTGGCGGAGGGACCGGCCGGCGGGCTCGTCCAGCAGACGGCGGCGGGCACCAGCAGGCGCGCGGGACGGTCGTCGCGGAAGGGGACCGCGCCCACCACGACGGGGTTGGGGTGATCGGAGTCCATCGCGTCGCGCAGGGCGGAGGCGACGCGCCCTTGCAGGCTCGTCGTCCCGGAATCGGGAACCTCCTGGAGCACCCCCCGGGCGAGCAGGGTACGGGTCGGCGAGGTGAAGAAGAAGGTGCCGGGCTCGTAATCTCCCAGGAGGTCGGGCATTCGAGACATGGTGAGGGCGTCGTTCGACGGCATGGTGAAGAGGTCTCCTGTCGAGAGGGATCCAGGAACGGGAGGGGTGGCGCTACGACCGGAGCGTGGCGCCCCCGTCGACGTACAGGTCCTGCATGGTGATGTGCCTGGCACGGTCGGAGGCCAGGAAGAGGACGGCGTCCGCGATGTCGGCGGGATCGGCCAGCCTGCCGAGGGGGATGCCCACCCGGAAGGCGGCCGGCGATCCGTCGATGGCCGTCCGGGCGTCGTGGTCGCCGGTCCACAGGGCACGCTGCATGGGAGTGTCGGTGGAGCCGGGCGACACCACGTTGCAGCGGATGCCGTACGGCGCCAGCTCCAGGCCGAGGCACTTGGTGAACTGCGCGGCGGCGGCCTTGGAGGCGGCGTAGGCCGACATGTTCGTCCGGGGCACGCCCGCGGCGTTGGAACCCACGGTGACGATCGCCCCGGATCTGCGGGGGATCATCCGGCGGGCGACCGCGCGGGACAGGTGGAAGACCCCGCCGGCGTTGACGGCGAACGTGCGGGCCCAGTCGTCGTCGCTGATGGCGACGGCCGGTCCTGAGCAGAGCACTCCGGCGACGTTGACGAGCAGCCCGATCGGGCCGAGATCGGCCTCGACCCGTGCGACCGCGGCGTCGACGGCGACGCTGTCGGTGACCTGGCAGGGATAGGCGACCGCGGTGCCGAGCTCCGCGGCGACGCGCTCGACCCGCTCCGCGTTCACGTCGAGCGCGGCGACGCGCGTGCCCGTCGCGGTCAGGGCTCGCGCCACCGCCTCGCCGATGCCCTGTGCCGCACCGGTGACCATGGCCACCGCGCCTTCCGTCACCATGTCCTCGCCGTCCCCGCCGTTCTCGCAGTTCTCGCCGCCTTCGGCCTGTGCCGGTAGGCAGGCTAGCCCCATCACTTTGGGTCGCGCAGCAAAAACTTATAGTTACTTTTCACAGATCAGGAGGACATCACGGGTGTTAATGGGAACACTCCGACCCACCGGACATGGCGCTCGGGGGAGGCTCGGGCGGCGGGAGGGTCCTCCGGCGACGGCCCCGGGAGCGGGAGCCCGGTCCTCGGCCTCCGCCCTGGCTGGAGGGGCGAAGTGGCGCGTTTATATGCAGTCAACGTCGCGTCAACCGGTATGTCTTAACATCGTCCTTCGTGACAAGTCAGGATATTTCAGAGCAACAGAGGTATGTTCCCCCGGCGCCCCCCGCCGAACCCTCCGTAAGGACCGAACCTTCTGTGGGGGCCGAACCTCCCGTCGCGGAGGAGGACACCGGCGTCCTGGCGATGATCGAGCGCATCGGCTCGATCATCGTCCCGATCGGTGTCGCGCTCTACGCCGTCCTCTACCTCGGCGTGGAGCAGATGTACGGGGTGTTCAACATCAGCCCGCAGCAGGCGGGCATCGACCAGTCCGTCCTGCTCGGCCGGTTGATGGGGACGCTGATCCTGCTCCTGCTGATCGTCGTGCCGCTCCTCGGCCTCGTCGTCGGGTTCGGCTGGCTGATCGACAAGGTGACCCGCGGCGCGGTCGGGAGGTTCACGGCGGCCGTACGGCAACGTCCCTGGATCGCCGCCCTGATCGCCGCGCTGTGGTGCGGCGCGACCTACTGGGGCCTGTTGAGCCTCGTCGGCGACCTCGACATCGCTCCCATGGTCGTCGTGGCGGTGGGGCTGGGCGTGCTGACGTTCCTGGTGCCGTTCCGGCTGCTGCGCCGCAAGCCCGTCGGCCGCGCCGGCATGAAGGTGCTCACCGGCGCTCTCACGGGCATCGGCCTGGGGTTCCTGCTGATCCTGCAGATGGTCACGGGAGCGATCGAGGTCCAGGAGACGGGACAGGCCAACGACCTCCTGCCCTACGTCGGGTTCCAGGACCAGTGGACCGTCATCAAGAACGCCGAGAACGACAAGCCCCTCTACGAGGGCCGCTGGATGATGTTGCTCGGCGAGAGTGAGGGCACGTACGTCTTCTACGACTGCGACAAGCTGGACACCTTCCGGCGCCCGATCGAGACCACGAATCTCGGCAGCATCCAGCTCCAGCCCGAGCGGGAGGCCGGCTACAAGTGCGGCACGCTCGCCGAGCAGGACGGGCAGGCGCAGGCGGGCGAGGGCCAGTAGGGGCGCTCGATCCTCCCCTGCGGGTCTCCCATGTTTCGAGCTCTCCCTTTTCGAGTTCTCGAACTTCCCCGCGACGCCCGCCGGCGGCGGGACCCGATGCTCCGGGTCCCGCCGCCGGGGACGGCACGGGGGATCGGCACAGGAGATCGGCACGAAGGCCGGTTCCCGCACCGGTGCCGTCGAACGAGGCGCCGAGTCCGCACACCGCTGTCAGGACGGGACGCCAGGCCGGCACACCGCTGTCAGAACGAGATGCCAGGCCCGCACACCGCTGCCAGGACGGAACGTCGTGACGGCACACCGCTGTCAGGACGGGACGTGAATCCGGCACTCCGGCGTCAGGACGGGGTGCCGTCCGTACCGCACTTGATGACCGGGCGGATGCAGTCACGCACGCGACGCTCCATCTCGGCCACCGGCCAGGCGTTGAAGAAGTCGCCGTGCATCGTGTATCCGGGGCCCGACGCCAACCGGAAGTTGGCCGGGTTCCCGTTCACCGGGTAGCGCAGCACCTGGCGCAGCTTCGGCACCGGTACCGGGTGCGAGGCCGGGCAGGCCTGGCCGACCGGGTAGGCCATGTGACTCTTGTGGTCGGCCGAGTCCAGGTCCCTGCCGTTCCAGCACTGCGGGAAGTCCAGGTAGGACTCCATCATGGTGCCCGCCGGGCAGGTCACGAAGTCCTTGGACGGCGGGACGTGACCGGCGTGCAGGCACGACCAGCGGGCGTTGCTGGTCGGGTCGTTGGGGGTGGTCGCCTTGGCGTTGCCCGCGACGATCCGCAGGCCCAGCGGGAGCGGCTGGGTCCGGGCGACGATGTCGTCGCGCACGCCCTCACCCAGGTAGTAGAACGTGGTGATGGTCGGCTCCACCGGGGTGTTGCCGTTGTAGAGGGTCGGCACCCAGTACGACGACAGGTCGGTGCGCGGGTTGCAGTTGGTGGGGGAACTCTGCAGGGACGCGAGGGTCGTGTGGGCGTTGGTGGTGGTGCTGCCGAAGAAGCTGTGCATGTGCGACGCACCCGGCATGCCGGGGAAGATGATCGGGTCGTCGGGCAGCCGGTGGCTGAACGGGCAGTCGGCGAGGAACTCCGCCACCCGCACGACCGCGGCGGACGAACCCCCCGACTGGGCCTTCGACGTCGCGCTTGCCTGGGTGGTGTGGATGACGAGGGACGTGCCCAGAAGCGCCACTATGGCGGTCACCAGGGTCAGCGGGCGTAACCGGCTTCGTAGGCGGGCTGGGGAGAGTGCCGGGTGCATGGATGGGCTCCTTTTCGGGGGGGACTTTCGGCCGTTGGTGCTCCGGTTCCGGGGAGGGCTCCGGCACGGCTCGGGCGAGCCGTGCCGGAGGAGTGGGGATTACTTGTAGACGCGCACGTAGTCGACGAGCATCTGCTTGGGGAAGCCGGTGCCGGCGTCCGGCGGACCGGGCCAGTCGCCGCCCACCGCGAGGTTGAGGATGATGTAGAACGGGTGGTCGAAGACCCAGGGCCCGCGCGTCGCCTCGACCTGCTCCTTGCTCAGGGTGAGGACCGTCCGGCCGTCCAGGGTGTAGACGATGCCCTTGCTGTTCCAGGTGGCGGCCCAGACGTGGAAGTCGTCGGAGAGGTCCGCGCCGCTGGGCAGCGTGTACGGGGCGCCGATGCCGCCGCCGCCGTTGTAGGCGGGGGCGTGGATGGTCGAGTAGGAGGTCTTGACGTCCTTGCCGAGCACCTCGAGGATGTCGATCTCCCCGTTGTACGGCCAGGGCCTGCCGGTGAGGAAGTCGGCGCCCATCATCCAGAACGCCGGCCACAGGCCGTTGCCCTTCGGGACCTTGACGCGGGCCTCGACCTTGCCGTACGTGAAGGTGAACTTGCCGCCGGTGTTGATGCGGCCGGAGGTGTACTGGCAGGGACCGCCGGGGCAGGACGATCCGGCGGTGGTCTCCTGCCGCGCCGTGATGACGAGGTTGCCGTTGCCGTCCATGGCGGTGTTCTCGGGCTTGTAGTACTCAAGCTCGTTGTTCGGGCCGGTGCCCGGGTCCTGGGTCCACTTGGCCGCGTCGGGCCTGGTGCCCGCGCCGCCGTTGAACTCGTCACTCCAGACGAGCGTCGTCGGCGGGTCGGCCGGGTCCGGCGGGAGCGGCGGCGGCGTGATCGGGGCGCCACCGGTGCCCCAGACCTGGAACTCCCACAGCGAGTAGCCGTACGGGGTGGCGCGCTGGGTGCCGTACATGCGCACGTAGCGGCCGGTGCCGTTGACGGTCAGCGTCTGCTTGAAACCGGTGCCGGTGGTCGTGGAGTAGATCGGCGTCCAGGTGGTGTTGTTGTCCGAGACCTGGATCTGGAAGGCCCTGGCGTAGGCCGGGTCCCACTGGAGGACGACCTGCTTGATCTGCGCGGTCGCGCCGAGGTCGACGGAGATCCAGCCCGGGTCGACCCAGCCGGTGGTGGAGCTGGTCGCCCAGCGGGAGGCGGGATCGCGGTCGAACGCCCTGGCCGGGGTGCACTCCCAGCAGTTCCCGTCGCTCTGGGAGGTGGAGGCCGCGCCGGGCCTGCCGTAGGACAGCAGCTTGAGCGCGCCCGGGTCGGGATCAGGATCGGGGTCGACGCCGCCGATGGTCCCGTAGACCTGGAACTCCCACAGCGAGTAGCCGTACTGGGTGGCGCGCTGGGTGCCGTACACGCGCACGTAGCGGCCGGTGCCGCTGACGGCCAGCGTCTGGTTGCCGCCGGTGGCGGTGGTCGTGGAGTGGATCGGTGTCCAGGTGGTGCCGTTGGGCGAGGTCTGGATCTGGAAGGCCCGGCCGTAGGCGGCCTCCCAGTTCAGCGACACCTGCGTGATGGTCGCGCTGGCGCCGAGGTCCACCTGGATCCACTGCGGGTCGCTGAACCCGCTGGACCAGCGGGTGCCCGCGTTGCCGTCGACGGCCGCGGACGCGGGGAAGGCCACGTTCTCCGAGGACGAGGCGGTCGCCGTCTTGCCCTGGGAGAGCAGGGTGTCGGCGGCTTCCGCGGGCATGACCGCGAGACAGGACGTGACGAGGGTGACGGCCGCGGCTATCAGTAGCGCCATGCGGCGACCGGGACTTCGGGACGAGGGCATCGCGTCTCCTCGGGGGTGGGGGGTGCGTACCGGTATCGAGTCGGGGAGCGCTCTCTCAAGCAGAGATTGCTCTCGTCCGACACGGGCTGTCAAGTGTCCGTTTAACCAGGACGAAACGGGCCACACACGATCTGGCAATCAACCGTGCATCTCGGGGAGCGCTCCCGGGTAATCGTTTGCATCGTTACAACGGCCTGTGAACTGGGACTAAGAAGATTCTTCTCAGGGAGCGCTTTCCTGGATTTCCCCCGGCGGCCACCGCGAGGGAAAATCCGGCTCGATTCGGGGCATTGACAGAAATCCCCCTTCCGGTCACCCTTTGTGAGGGAGCGCTCTCTTCATGATCATCGACTAAGCTTGGGGAAGGGTGGGACCGCACGTTCAGGCACCACCGGTCAGCGGGCGGTACGAACTGCGGGAGAACCACATGA
Organism: Streptosporangium sp. NPDC023825; assembly: GCF_040639575.1. Classification (NCBI taxonomy): domain Bacteria; kingdom Bacillati; phylum Actinomycetota; class Actinomycetes; order Streptosporangiales; family Streptosporangiaceae; genus Streptosporangium; species Streptosporangium sp. NPDC023825. Next base: position 215,571 of record NZ_JBFAAE010000002.1, read on the forward strand.
GACGACCCACCCTGGAGGCTGTCGCCACCCGGGCCGGCGTGTCCAAGTCAACGGTCTCCAGGGTGGTGAACGGCGAGCCGACGGTCGCCTCCGACATCCGCGACCTCGTCATGCGGGCGGTGAACGACCTGGGCTACATCCCCAACCCCGCGGCGCGCAGCCTGGTGACCCGGCGCACCGACTCCGTCGCGGTGATCGTCTCCGACCCGTCGGCCGGACTCGTCTCCGACGATCCGATGTTCTCCACCGTCGTGCGCGCGGCCAGCCGCGAGTTCGAGGCGGCGGGCAAGCAGGTCATGCTCATGCTCGCCGGCTCCGACGACGCCCGCGTACGGGCCCGGCAGTTCGTGGCCGCCCGCCACGTGGACGGGGTCATGCTCGTGTCGATGCACGGCGCCGACCCCCTGCCGGCGGCGCTCGCCGCCACGGGCGTCCCCCTCGTCTCCCACGGCAGGCCCACCTTCCGGCTGGACGTGCCGTGGGTCGACAACGACAACACCGGCGGGGCCGCCCAGGCGGTGCGGCACCTGCTGGAACGGGGACGGCGCCGGATCGCCACGATCTCCGGTCCACTGGACATGTCCGCCGCCCAGGACAGGATCGGCGCCTACCGCGAGGTCCTGAGCGAGACCGGACGGCGCTCGATCGTGGCCCTCGGCGACTTCACCCGGATCTCCGGAGCCGAGGCCATGGCGCAGCTGCTCGAGGACGACCCCGCGCTGGACGCGGTGTTCGCCGCCAACGACCTGATGGCGATCGGCGCCATGCGGGCGCTGCGCCGGGCGGGCCGGCGGGTGCCCGACGACGTGGCGGTGGTGGGGTACGACGACATCGAGGCGGCCCTTTACACCGATCCCCCGCTCACCACGGTACGCAGCCCCATGGGTGAGCAGGCCGCCGCCTCGGCCCGCCTGCTGCTCGGGCTGCTGAGAGGCGAGCTCGCCGCCCCGGTGATCCTTCCGACCCAGCTCGTGGTCAGGGAGTCCAGCTAGCCGGGAGTACGGCCGGAACGCTCGGTGGCCGGCCGGTTCGGGTCCGACGACACGAGGTGCCGGAAGGCATCGGGTGATGCACCGAAAAAAGGGCAGCAAAAACTAAATAATCCGCATGTTGACAGCTGTCTGGATAATCATCTGAAAAATCCAGACGGATAATAGGTGGCCGTCACCCCAGGGGCGCGAGTCCAGAGGGCGACCACTCTCCGAGCACACATGGCGGGAAAATCAAATAATCTGGACATATTCCTCCAATTGACGAATCCGTTTAAACCTCGTTAACGAGGGTTGCGCTTTGCCATGTCGATCATCGGGTAACTCCTGCTTGCCGCCACTATCGCGGTTTAAGCAATCCGACTCCCTTGAATCACAAAAGACATGGAACGCGATGACTTCTAGCGGCAGAAGACGGACTTCGATTATCAATTCCGGCAAACGTGCTCGAAACTGGCCCGTCGCGGCAACGATCGGCGCTGTTCTGGCGCTTTCCTGTCAGGCTCCGGCTGACGCCGTCACCGGCGTCACGGGAATCCCCTTCCTCGAAACGAGGACCGCCGGTGACGTGGCCGCTCCGGTTCGCGAGGCGACCGGAAGGTGTGACCGTTCGCGTATCCACGCGACGGGAACCGTCGCGCGAAAGAAGTGCAAGTGCGGGAGAAGGCGCTGCTGTTGCCGTGACGGCCGTGACGGCCGTGACGGCGAGGACGGGCTGCCGGGCATCGGGCTACGTGGCCCCACCGGTCCGGCAGGCCCGGCCGGGCCTGCGGGATCCACTGGCGCGGACGGCGCGACAGGACCTGCGGGACCTGCGGGACCTGCGGGTGCCGACGGCGCGGCGGGAGTCGCCGGACCGGCGGGACCGGCAGGGCCCGCCGGCCCTGCGGGCGCGGATGGCCTGGCAGGACCCATCGGACCAGCCGGACCGGCAGGACCCGCAGGAGCAGACGGCGCAGTAGGACCAGCCGGACCCGCAGGAGCAGACGGCGCAGTAGGACCAGCCGGACCGGCAGGACCCGCAGGAGCAGACGGCGAGATAGGACCCGCGGGACCCGCGGGAGCAGACGGCGCAGTAGGACCAGCCGGACCGGCAGGACCCGCAGGACCCGCAGGACCCGCAGGAGCAGACGGCGAGATAGGACCCATCGGCCTGACCGGAGTCGCCGGAGCGACCGGACCCGCGGGAGCAGACGGGGCACCGGGTCCCGCCGGACCGGTTGGGCCTGCTGGGCCTGCTGGACCCGCCGGGCCGGCGGGACCCGCGGGAGCAGACGGGGCGACAGGACCGGCAGGACCCGCGGGGCCGAGCCTCCCGACCACCAGGCAGGTCGCCGCGGGGACGCCGACTCTCGTTCCCGCTGACACAACGGTGACCGTTCTCGGCGGCGTATGCCCGGCGGGCACGCTCGTCGTCGCCGGAGAGTGGAGTGGCAGCGCCCTGGGGGTCGACGTGATCGCCTCCGAGTCTGTGATCGGCAACCGGTGGAGCGTCACATTCGCCAACGGCGGAGCGCTCCAGCCCACCGTGACGGTCTCCAGTTCGTGTGTCGGACCTGCGTAAGGGCCGTGCTTCCCGCGTCGTGCCTGGGCCGGCCTCACCTACGAGAGCTTCCCGGGCAGCGTGGGCGGGCCGGGGGCTCACGGTGCCGGAGCGGTCGAGGCGAAGGGGCTCGCGTGGTTCTTTCCCTCGGTCACGGAAAGCGGTTCACGGGAAGACCACTCGGGCGGCCTTGAGCCCGGCCGCCCCCCACGGCGTGGAAAGCAGCGGCGGACGCCGGATCCGGATCGGAAAATCGCTGGCGAAAACCGCACAGACCCTGTCGCGTGCCACAGCCGGTGGATCACACCATAATTCTCGCGGCACCTGAGAACCCTAAATTCCGGTCATTGCCCACAGGACAGGAAATCTCTGGAGAACACGGCTTTCAAGCTCAACAACCTGGACGCATCCTCGCCGTTGACGAATCCGTTTAAACCTTGTTAACGAGGGTTGCGCTTTGCCGTGTCGATCATCGGGTAACTCCTGCTTGCCGCCACCGCCGCGGTTCAAGAAATCCGATTCCCTGGAATCATAAAAGACATGGAATGCGATGACTTCTAGCGGTAGAAGACGGGCTCAAATCATTGATTCCGGCAAACGTGCTCGAAACTGGTCCGTAACAACAACAGCAATCGGTGCCGTCCTGGCGCTTTCCTGCCAGACGCCGGCCAATGCCATAACCGACACCACAGGCATCATTCCCCTCGACGCGCGGGACGCCGGTGGCGAGACCGTTCCGGTTCGGAGGGCGACCAGCCCGATGGACGACGCGCGCATGTTCCTGATGAGACCCCTCAAGCGGGAAGACTGCAAGTGCCAGGGGAGGCACTGCGCGTGTGACCGTGACCGTGACCGTCCCGGCAAGCACAGCCGTGCCGGCGGAAAGACCAGGGAAGGCCGCGACAGCGGAAGGAAACCGTCGAACCTCGGACTGCCGTCGGAGGCCGCGAACCCGGCGAACCCTGCCGGCCCGGCGAACCCTGCCGGCGAGGCGAACCCCGCGAACCCGGTTGAGGCGAGCCTTCCGGACGGCTCGTTCGCGCCGATGAGACCGATGGGACCCGAAGGACCGGCGGGCCCGATGGGCGCCATGGGACCGGCCGGACCGGCCGGACCGGCGGGAGCCACGGGAGCGAAGGGTGACACCGGCGCCCCCGGCGCACCGGGTGCGCCGGGTCCCGCGGGCGCGCTGGGGCCCATGGGCGCGACGGGCGCAATCGGCCCGGCAGGGCCCATGGGCCCGGCAGGCCCCATCGGCCCTGCCGGAGCCGACGGACTCACGGGACCGATCGGTCCGGAAGGACCGGCGGGAGCCGTCGGACCCGCGGGACCGGCAGGCCCGATCGGGCCGGAAGGACCGGCGGGAGCGGAAGGACCTGCTGGACCCGCCGGTCCGATCGGGCCGATCGGGCCGATCGGGCCGGAAGGACCGGCGGGACCCGCGGGAGCCACCGGCGCCCCCGGGCCCGCGGGTCCAGAGGGCGCGGCGGGGCCCGTCGGCCCCGCGGGCGAACCGGGCGCCGCCGGACCGGTGGGACCGACCGGCGCCACGGGAGCCGCGGGCACGCCCGGCGCCCCCGGCCCGGCGGGGCCCGCGGGGCCCGCGGGGCCCGCGGCGCCGACATCCGCCGTGTCCGTGGCGTACCTGCTTCTCGAACCGATCACCGCGTCGGTTCGGAGCGACGGGACGGCGCGGATCCGCGACCCGCGGACGACTCCACGCTGGCACGACCTTTCGACGGTCCCCGGCCATCCCACCGATGTGGTGGACGTCGCGGCGACGGTCCTTCAGGACGGCGCCCTTCCGTACCTGCACCTCACGGTTCAGAACTCGGCCGGTCAGGTCTCCTGGACGAAATGCCTGCTGGGCCGCCCGGTTCCGGTGACGGGAGGCTTCTTCGCTCCGGGAACGCCTCTCGGGCCTCCCGCGTACCCCGCCAACTGCGACAAGTTCACCAACGAGACACCGCCGGACGAGACACCGCCGGCCTGAGCCCTCGCGGAGCCTCACCGGACAGCGGAGAACGCCGTGCCCGGCACCGGCCGGGCACGGCAGGGGAACCGCGCGGAGGACGCCCGCCGATCGCGCGGCCCCCGGGTCGCGGGGCGCGTCAGTTCCGGACGAGGACCAGCCGTGAGGGGTCTTCTCCGGCCAGCGGGACGCGGAGCCTGCGCCTGGCGGCGACCGCCCGGTACGCGGCGGCGCACGCGTTCACACCCAGCGCGACGGCGACGAACAGGCCGAGGCGGAGCAGGTCCGGCCTGCCGAAGCTGAGCTCCCCGGCACCGTTGACCAGGAAGCCGGTACCGAAGAACCACGCCATGACGGCCGTCGCCAGCGCGACCCCGGCGCGGACCCCGCAGGCGGCGTGGGCGCACACGGCGATCACCATGATCAGCACGCGGCCGGCGGCCTCCGCCGGCGCGAGGAGCAGCGAGGCGGCCACGGTGGCGGCGACGACGGTGACGAATCCTCCGGCGAGCGAGAATCCCGCCGGTTCGGTCCCGAACATCGCCACCACTCCTTCATGAAACAGACATTCGTTGCGGAGCAGACATTTGCCGAGGGGCCGGTCTCTGCCCCTCCATGGAATCCCGGGAAATGCCCGCAGGCCAATGTCGATGTGTTTTCTTCACCCTTTCCCTACGTTCATTTGCGCCATTCCTCACCCGCCGCAGGTCTGCGTGGGCCGGCCTCCTACAGGCCCACGTCGCGGCGCATCAGGTCCTGCTCCATCTCCCTGCGGACGAGCAGCCTCGCCCGGCCGTCGCGTACGGCGACGACCGGGGGCCGGCCCATGAGGTTGTAGGTCGAGGCCATCGAGTGGTGGTAGGCCCCGGTGGCCGCCAGCGCGATGAGGTCGCCCGGGCGCAGGTCGGAGGGGAGCGGGACGTCCTCCGCGATCGTGTCGCCCGTCTCGCGGTGGTGGCCGGCGACCGTGAACGAGCGCGGCCCCTCGCGGGAGACGCGCCCGGCGAGCCGTACGGTGTAGCGCGCTCCGTACAGGGCGGGACGGGGGTTGTCGCTCATCCCGCCGTCGACGGCGACGAACGTCCGCGAGCCTCCGCGCTTGACCGCGACGACACAGTCGGGTGCGGTCACCCTTCGCCCGGGGAAACCGGTGGACTCGGGGAAACCGGTGGGAGGGGTCCCGGGGAACGTCCCCCCGGCGCGGGGAACCGGCCGGAGGGACGCTTGGGGCTTTCGCCGGCAGATCGGCGCGTTCCCGGCGGGTGCCTAGCGGGCACCCTCCAGGAGCTTCTCGGTGGCGACGAGGCGCACGCAGGTGGCGAGACCGGAGATGGCCAGTTCCAGCTCGTCGAGCTCGGGGTAGGTGGGGGCGATGCGGATGGTGCTGTCACGGGGATCCGTCGCGTACGGGTGGGTGGCGCCCGCGGGGGTGAGGGCGATGCCCGCCTCGCCCGCCCGCCGCACCACCTCGCGCGCGCAGCCCTCCAGCACGTCGAGGCTGACGAAGTAGCCGCCCGCGGGGCTGGACCAGGTCGCCAGGCCGCTGCCGCCCAGCTCCTTCGTGAGGATCGTCTCGACCGCGTCGAACTTCGGGCGGAGCAGCTCCCGGTGGCGGCGCATGTGCTCGGCCAGGCCGTTCTCGTCGCGCAGGAACTCCACGTGGCGGAGGTGGTTGAGCTTGTCGGGGCCGATGGTGCGCTTGGCGGTGTTCCCGAGCAGCCAGGCCACGTTGGCCGGGGACGACCCGAAGAAGGAGACGCCGGAACCGGCGAAGGTGATCTTCGAGGTGGAGCCGAACACGAAGACGCGGTCGGGGTTGCCGTTCTCCGCGCACAGCGCCAGGACGTCGGCGATCTCCGCGGGCGTGTCGGTCAGGTGGTGCACGGCGTAGGCGTTGTCCCAGAAGATCCGGAAGTCAGGGGCGGCGGCCGGCATGGCGGCCAGGCGCCGCACCGTCTCGTCACCGTAGGAGACACCGCCGGGGTTGCTGTACTTGGGCACGCACCAGATGCCCTTGACCTGGGGGTCGTCGAGCACGAGGCGCTCCACGACGTCCATGTCCGGCCCCTCGGCGTCCATCGGCACCGGGATCAGCTCGATGCCGAACCGCTCGCACAGGGCGAAGTGGCGGTCGTACCCGGGAACCGGGCACAGGAACGCGATCCGCGGCTCGTCGGCCCAGCGGCGCTCGGCTCCGGGCAGCGTCCCGAGCAGGGCGTGGACGATCGAGTCGTGCATCAGCGAGAGGCTGGAGTTGTCCGCGGCGACGAGCTGGGCGGCGGGCACCTGCAGCGGGCCGCTGAAGATCTCCCTGAGCTCGGCCAGGCCCTGGAGCCCGCCGTAGTTGCGGCAGTCGGTGCCGTCCGCGGCGGTGTGGCCGGCGGGCAGGTCCAGCAACGCCTCGGAGAGGTCGAGCTGCCGCGCCGACGGCTTGCCCCGTGTCAGGTCGAGGGACAGACCGCGCCGGACGAGCGCGTCGTAGTCACGCTGGGCACCGTCTCGCCGGGCGGTCAGCTCGTCGATGGTCAGGGCCGGAGAGGTCACGGGAGTTCCTTCGCCTGCTGGTGATCGGCTCCGGAGGCGGTCGGCGACCGGCTGGGAAGACGGTTGTGGAGCGGCTCCGAAGGTGGCCTGGTCGACTTCGAAGAATAGAAGACCACGACGCCCGATCGGAAGCCGGGCCGTGCGCGCCGCGCCGTCCCGGACGGCCGAACGCTCGATCATGCGCGTCATGTGACCGCCTCGCCATACGATCGCCGTATGGCGGAGGTCATGGTGCGTGACGGAACCTGGACGTTCGACGGTGAGATGCTGCGGATCGTCCCCGGTCGCGACCGGAGCGTGAAGAAACTGCGGCAGTTGCTGGGCGAGGTGCGGGTGCCGCTGGAGGCGGTGGCCGGCATCGCCTACGAGCCCGGCAAGAAGGGCGGCAGGCTGCGGCTACGGCTGCGCGAGGGCGCCGACCCGTTCAACCAGGCGGCGGGCGGGCGGATCGCCGACGCCGCCGACCCGTACCAGCTGGTCGTGGACGCCGACCGCACCGGCGCCGCCGAGTACTTCGTCGACGAGGTGCGCAACGCGCTGGTGATCGAGCAGGTGCCGGACGGTCCCTCGGAGCGCTATCTCATGCCGGGCCCCGCCCTGCCCGTGGTGGTTCCGGCGGGCGACGGCACGGCGACGTTCGACGGCGAGTCGATCCGCCTCGAATGGAGCTGGTCGACGGAGGAGGGCAAGAAGTCGGCCGGTCCCCAGCGGATCGCGCTGAAGGACCTGAACGGCGTGGAGTGGTTCCCGACCTCGGGCCTGGAGAACGGCTACCTCCGCTTCCACGTGAAGGGCGCGGCACCGCACAAGCTCGCTCCCAAGCACGATCCGCACTGCCTGGTCCTGTGGGGCTTCGACAAGGAGACCCGCACGACGGCGCTGCTCGTCGCCGCGATCGTCGCCAGGCTGCCGCACCCCTCGGGCGCCCGGCTGTCGGCCGCCGCGGAGCCCCCGGCGATCGAGGCCGCCTCACCCGCGGCACCCGCCGGCGACGACCCGGACTCGCTCCTGCGCCGCCTGCGCGAACTCGGTGACCTGCACAAGGACGGCATTCTCACCGACGAGGAGTTCACCACCGCCAAGCAGGCCCTGCTCCGCCGCTTCTGAGCGCACCCGCTTCTCACCGCACCCGCTTCTCACCGCACCCGCTTCTCACCGCACCCGCTTCTCAGGGCACCCGCTTCAGAACGGGTCCTCCCCCGCCCGGCCTCCGTACGGCCCTCGTCTGCGGGCGGCCGCGCCGGTGTCACCGGCACTGGGCGAGCATGACGGTCTTGTCCGCGCGGGTGACCGGCAGGTTGTACTTCAGGGCCACCTGGGCGAAGCGGACGACGTAGGCGCAGCGGACCCCGCGTACGGGAGGGAGCCAGGACGCCGGTCCCGAGCCGCCCTTGGCCTCGTTGGCGTCGCCGTACACCGGGAGGAGGTTGAGCGGGTCGTTGGCGATGCGCTTCCGCTTGGACAGCGGCCAGCGGGAGGCCCCCATCCGCCACTCGTAGGACAGCGGGACCACGTGGTCGACCTGGATCTCGTCGGAGCGCTTCTTGGTCCAGCGGACGATCCGGCCGGTGTAGGGATCGCGCAACTTCATGGAGACGACCACGCAGTCGGATCCGCGGCGGTAGCGCACGTTCTCGCCGTCGCGGGCCAGCAGGTCGTCGCGGGTACGGCAGCCGTTGCGCGCGTACGGCACTCCTCTGGCGGTGTCGGCCCAGTTCTCGCCGAACCTGGCCCGGCTGTAGCTGGCCTTGGAACCCATCGGCCCGACCCGGAGCCTCCCGATCAGCCTGACGGCGGTGCTCCGGTCTCCGGCCGACCTGACGGGCGCCAGCCCGGGGCCCATACCGTCCGGGTTGTCCAGCGGCGCGACCCGGGCCGGCGCGGCCCTCGCGCGCGTGTCGTCGTGTGTCGACAGTGAGAAGAGCACCGCGGCGCCGAGCATCACGGTGACCACCCCCCGCGTGCTCACCCATGCCTCCAGAAGGGTCTACAGGCTCGTGCTTGACCGATTCCCGGTAATTCCCTGGTTGACACGGGGGTGTCCGCTGGTTGAGACCGTACCGGAGGGCGGCCGGCCGGGGCTGGAGGCGGTCAGGGCTGGAAGCGGTAGCCCATACCCGGTTCGGTGAGCAGGTGGACCGGGTGGGCGGGGTCGCGCTCCAGTTTCTTGCGCATCTGGGCCATGTACTGGCGGAGGTAGTTGGTCTCCTTGCCGTAGGCGGCGCCCCAGACGTCGTTCAGCAGGCGGCGCTGGGTGATCAGCTTGCCGGGGTTGCGGACCAGGATCTCCAGCAGGCGCCACTCGGTGGGAGTCAGCCGCACGCCGCCGGAGACGGTCTTGCCCGCCAGGTCCACCTCGTGCTCGCCGATCACGAACCGGGCCGGTTCCTCCTCGGTGACCGAGGCGCGACGCGACACCGCGCGGATCCTGGCGAGCAGCTCGTCGACGCCGAACGGCTTGATGACGTAGTCGTCGGCGCCCGCGTCGAGGGCCTCCACCTTGTCGCGGCTCTCGGCCCTGCCGGACAGCACGATGATCGGGACGGTGGTCCAGCCGCGCAGCCCGTGGATGACCTCCACCCCGTCCATGTCGGGCAGTCCGAGGTCGAGCACGACCAGGTCGGGGTGCCGGTCGGCGGCCTGGCGCAGGGCGGCGGCGCCGTCGCCGGCCACGGCCACCTCGTACCCGCGGGCGGCCAGGTTGATCCGCAGCGCCCGCAGGAGCTGGGGCTCGTCGTCGACGACGAGGATGCGCGTCACAGGTTCTCCACAGGTGCGGGCGCGGCCCGGTGCCGCGGGAAGACGGGCAGGGTCAGGACCATGGTGAGGCCCCCGCCCGGCGTCTCGTCCGGTACGAGGGTGCCGCCCATGGCCTCCGCCAGCCCCCGGGAGAGCGCGAGGCCGAGACCGACGCCGGTGGCGTTGTCCCGGTCGCCGAGCCGCTGGAAGGGCATGAAGACCCGGTCGCGCGACTCCTCGGGGATCCCCGGCCCCCGGTCGACGACCCGGATCCCCACGTGTCCGCCGTCGTCGCCGTCCACGCTCGCCCCGACCAGCACGGCGACGCCCGGCGGGCTGTGGCGGACGGCGTTGGAGACGAGGTTGACCAGTACGCGTTCGAGCAGCGCGGGGTCGGCGGCGATCTCGGGGAGATCCTCGGGCAGGCGGTTCAGCACCCGGTCGTGCGGCGGGCCCAGTTCGTCGACGACCCGGGGGACGATCTCCTCGAGCGCCGTCGGCTGGAGCGTCAGCCCGAGCACTCCGGCCTGCAGGCGGCTCATGTCGAGCAGGTTGACGACCAGGCGGTCCAGCTTGGCCAGGGACTCGTCGGCCGTGGCGAGCAGTTCCTCCCTGTCGTCCGGCGCCCAGTCGACGTCGGTGGCGCGCAGGCCCTCCACGGCGGCCCTGGCCGAGGCGAGCGGGGTGCGCAGGTCGTGGCTGACCGCGGCGAGCAGCGCGGTGCGCATCCTGTCGGCCTCGGCGAGCGGGCGCAGCCGCCCCGCCTGCTCGGCGAGGCGGCGGTGGCGCAGCGCCACCGCCGCCTCGGCGGCGAACGCCTCCAGCACCCTGCGGCCGGACGTGCCGGGCAGCCACCCGCGTACGGCCAGTACCAGGTCGTCGTCGACGACCACGTCGGTGCCGGCGACGCCGGGACGGGTGGACGGTTCCCCGCCCCCGGTCGCCACGATCCGCCAGCCGTCCGAGCCGCCCGAACCATCGAGGCCGCCCGAGCCGGAGGAGCCGCCCGGACCGGAGGAGCCGGACGGACCGGACGGGCCGTCGGGCCGGCGTTCCAGCAGGGTGACGGAGGCCAGCCCGAAGATCTCCCTGAGCCGGGAGAGCAGGGACGGCAGCGCCGCCTCGCCCCGGAGCACGTATCCGGCGAGGGTCGCCAGCACCTCGGCCTCCGCGCCCGCGAGGGCGGCCTCCCTGGCGCGGCGGGCCGCCAGGTCGACGACCGCGCTCACCATGATCGCGACCAGCACGTAGACGACCAGGGCGAGCAGGTTCTCCGGTCGCGTCACGGCCAGCGAGTGGAACGGCGGCGTGAAGTACCAGTTGAGGAGGGCGAACCCGGCCACCGCGGCGGTGATCGCGGGCCACATGCCGCCGGTCAGCGCGACGCAGACCACCATCAGCAGGAACAGCAGTATCACGCTCGGCAACGTCGCGTGACCGATGCCCAGGAGGGCGGCGGTGAGCAGGGGGAGCCCGAGCAGCGCCGTCCCCCAGCCGGCGAGCCTGCGGGAGCGGGTGAGCGCGGCGCGCGACGGGCGGCGGCCGCCGGACCTCCCCGCCTCCTCGTGGGTGACCATGTGGACGTCGACGGTCCCCGAGGACGCGGCCGTGGTCACCCCGACCCCCCGGGACAGGGCCCGCGCGAGCCGTCCGCGCCGGGAGACCCCCAGCACCAGCTGCGTGGCGTTCACCCGCCGGGAGAAGTCCAGCAGCGCCCGCGGCACGTCGTCGCCCACGACCTGGTGGTAGCCGCCGCCCAGGCTCTCCACCAGCGCGCGCTGCCGGGCCAGGCGCGCCGGATCGGCGTTCGCCAGGCCGTCGGCCATCGTCACGTGCACCGCCAGCAGGTCCGCCCGCGGGGACCTGGCCGCGATCCGCGCCGCCCGGCGCACCAGGGTCTCCCCCTCCGGGCCTCCCGCCAGCGCCACCACCACCCGCTCCCGGGTCTCCCGCACCCCGGCGACGCGGTGCTCGGCGCGGTGGTGGCCGAGGCTGTCGCCGACCTCTCCCGCCACCCACAGCAGCGCCAGCTCGCGCAGCGCCGTCAGGTTGCCCGGCCGGAAGTACGTCGACAGTGCCACCTCAGCTCTCTCCGGCGCGTACACGTCGCCGTGCGCCATCCGGCGGCGCAACGCCTCCGGGGCCATGTCCACCAGCTCCACCTGCCCGGCCCGCCGCACCACCTCGTCGGGCACCGTCTCGCGCTGGACCACCCCGGTGATCTCCTCGACGGCCTCCCTGAGTGACTCCAGGTGCTGGACGTCGAGGGTGGAGACCACGTCGATCCCGGCCTCCAGGATCTCCTCCACGTCCTGCCAGCGCTTGGCGTTGCGCGAGCCCGGCACGTTGGTGTGGGCCAGCTCGTCGACCAGGACGACCTCCGGCCTCCGCGCGATGACGGCGTCCACGTCCAGCTCGCCGAACACGGCCCCGCGGTGCTCCGCCGCCGCTCGCGGGACGATCTCCATCCCCTCCAGCAGCCTCTCGACGCGCTCGCGACCGTGCGTCTCCACCAGCCCGACCACCACGTCCGTGCCGTGCTCCCCGCGCCCACGCCCCTCTGCCAGCATCGCGAAGGTCTTGCCCACCCCGGGGGCCGCCCCCAGGTAGACGCGCAGCCGTCCGCGTGCCATGCAGCTCGTTCCTCACCGATCGCCGAATCCCTGCCGGATGCCGGGCCGGACCCGGCCGTTCTCCCCTGAGGCCAGGCTACGGCGGGCGGTCTCCCGGCCGATCAGGTGACCCGGTGGGGGACGGCTGTCACGTCAGAGCCAGTTGCGCTTCTTGAACGCCCGGTAGAGCAGTACCGTGCCCACGATGATCAGGATCGTGGACGTCCAGAACCCAATGGACTGGGCGAAACCGGGGTAGGGCACGTTCTGCCCGTAGAAACCGGTGATCATCGTGGGCACCGCGATGATGGCCGCCCAGCTGGTGATCTTCTTCATGATGTCGTTGAGCCGGAACCCCTGCTGGTTCATGTGGGCCTCGCGGACGTTGCTCACCAGGTCCTGCAGCGACTCGCTCCACTCCGCGGTGCGCAGGGTGTGGTCGTAGATGTCCTGGTAGTACGGGATCAGCTTGGGGTCCAGGACGTCCTGCCTGCGCAGCAGGCTGCCCACGACCTCGCGCGTCGGCACCGCCAGCCGCCGGAAGCGCACCAGCTTCTTGTGCATCTCGAAGGTCCGGCGCTGGATGTGCGGCATGTCCCCGGGATTGTCCTGGAAGAGATCGTCCTCCAGCTCCTCGACCCGGTCGTCCACCCCCTGCAGCACCTCGAAGTAGCCGTCCACGATGTAGTCGAGCAGGCCGTGCAGCAGGTACGGCACCCCGAACCTGACCATCGCGGCATTGGCGTCCCAGCGCCTGATCACCTCGTCGATGTCGAACTCGGGGTTCTCCCGTACGGTGACCAGGGCGTTCTTGGTGGCGAAGATCGAGACCTCGATGAAGTCGATCCCCTTCTCCGCCGGTCTCGCCGCGTAGACGGTGACGAACAGGTGGCTGTCGTAGGTGTCGAGCTTGGGGCGCTGGTGGCTGTGCAGCGCGTCCTCGACCGCGAGGGGGTGCAGGCCCAGCTCCTCGCTGATCTTCGCCAGGTCCGCCTGCGTGGGCGAGCATAGGTCGAACCAGACGACGGCGGACTCGTCCTCCACGTGTTCGGAGATGTCGTCGATGGGAAAGCCCTCGGCCTCCAGGACGCCGTTGCGATACAGGCGGGTACGGTCCATGGGCGTCAACCTTAAACCTGCCGCGACAGGCCCGGAATCTCCGGGAGATCCGCATTTCCGCCCGCGAGACGGCCGTGATCCTTCAGGACGACCGTGATCCTTCAGGCCGCCGCGGAGGGGACCGGCCGCCCGGAACCGGCGGGTGCCGCGAGAAGGCGGCGGACGTGCCGCACGGCGGTGCGGCCGGCGCGGTTGGCGCCGACGGTGCTGGCGGAGGGACCGTAGCCGACCAGGTGGACCCGGGGGTCGAGGACGGCCCGGGTGTCCTCGACCCGGATGCCGCCGCCGGGCTCGCGCAGGCGCAGCGGGGCCAGGTGGCTGACGACGGGCCGGAAGCCGGTCGCCCAGAGGATCACGTCCGCCTCGACCCGGCGGGCGGGCCCGCCTGGCCCGGCGTCCCAGGCCACGCCCTCGGGGGTGATCCTGTCGAACATCGGCAGCCGGTCGAGGACACCCGCCGCCATGGCCGCCTCCACCTGAGGGGTCACCGGATAGCCGGTGGCCCCGACCACGCTGCCCGGTACGAGCCCGGCTCGGACGCGGGCGTCGACCCTGGCGACGGCCTCGCGGCCGAGGTTCTCGTTGAGCGGACCCCTGACGAAGGCGGGAGGGCGCCGGGTGACCCAGGTGGTCGTGGCGACCTCCGCGATCTCCATCAGGAGCTGCACGCCCGAGGCCCCGGCGCCGACCACCACCACGCGCATGCCCGCGAACTCCTCGCGGCTCACGTAGTCGGCGGTGTGGAGCTGGCGCCCCCGGAACGTCTCCTGGCCCGGATAGCGGGGCCAGAACGGGCGGTCCCAGGTGCCGGTGGCGTTGATCAGCGCGCGGGCCGACCAGTCACCGGCCCCGGTCTCCACCAGCAGCCGCCCTTCCGCGCCCTCCCGGACGGCCCGCACCTCGACCGGGCGGTGTACCGGCAGCTCGAAGGCCCGCTCGTAGGCGGCGAAGTATTCGGAGACGACCTCGGCCGAGGGCCGGGTCGTGTCGACGGCGCCCAGCGGCAGCCCCGGCAGGTCGTGCACGTGGTGGGTGGCGCCGAGGGTGAGGGACGGCCAGCGGAACTGCCACGCGCCGCCGGGCCGGGGGGAGCGGTCGAGCACCGTGAAGTCCAGCCCGGCCCGGCGCAGGAAGTAGGCGCTGGAGAGCCCCGCCTGCCCCGCGCCGATGACGACGACGTCGATGTTCGTGGCGTTTCGTGGCAGCTCGTCCTTCACATTCCCTGGCAACCATGGGGATCCGATGAATAATCCCGCTCGCCGAGGGCAGCAGTGGCTACCACAACAGCCAAAGCCTGAGGTGGTAGCCACATGATAGTGCTGGGACTTCTCTTGATCGTACTCGCGGGTGCGACCGTGATCGCGGTCTCCTGGGACGAGACCGCAGCATCGACCACCACCGCTTCGTTCACCGTGTTCGACCGCCTGTTCCAGTTCACCCAGCTGGAGCTCTTCTTCGCGGGCGTGGCCACCGGAGCGGTCTTCCTGCTCGGCCTGGGGATGATGTTCTCCGGTATGCGGCGCTCGGCCGCGAAGCGTCGCAACCTCCGCGCCTCGCGGATGGAGGCGCGTGACCGCGTCACCCGCCTGGAGGAGGAGAAGCGGGAGCTGGAGCGCAAGCTCGAAGAGACCCCCGCGACCGCGGCTCCCGCGACCGCCACGACCACGACCCCCGTGGTCGACCGTGACCGCGACGGCGTCGACGACCGCGTCGAGGACACCGCGCCCCACCCCCGGGTCGAGGTGCCCCGTCAGTCCTCCACCGACCAGCTCGTGGCCGGTCGCCACGGACGCTCGGACCACCGCTAGTCACACCCTCTCTCAGCCGGTGCGCCCCGCAGGCCGCACCGGCTGAGGCATGTACGGACCTCCCTCGCCCGCGTCCGGACCCCGATCCTGATCCCGATCCGGCACGGTCTCGTCCACCGGCCCCTCGTCGGCCGGGGTCCGAGCGGATTTCCCGCGACGGTGCAGGAGCGTCATGAGCCCGCCCGCGACGAGCCCCCAGAACGCGGCGCCCACGCCCAGGAGCGTCAGTCCCGACGCGGTGACCACGAAGGTGACGACCGCGGCCTCCCTGCCCTCGGGGTCGGCGACGGCCGAGACGACGGCCGAGACGAGCGCGCCGAGCAGGGCGAGGCCGGCGACGGCCTCGACGAGCAGCGGCGGGGAGAGCAGCACGAGCGCGGTGGCCAGCCCCGAGCCGATCCCAAGGACGATCATCGAGACGCCCGAGGCGACCGAGGCGATCCACCGGCGGGCCGGATCGGGGTCGGCGTCGGGTCCGGCGGACAGCGCGGCGCTGATCGCCGCCAGGTTCACCGCGTGGCCGCCCAGCGGGGCACCCAGCGTGCTCGCCAGGCCGGTGGAGACGAGGATCCCGCGCAGCGGGGGACGGTAGCCGTACCCGGCGAGGACCGCCATGCCCGGCACGTTCTGCGAGGCCATGGTGACCAGGAACAGCGGGAGCGCGATGCCGACCATCGCCTGGGCGCTCCAGGACGGGGCGGTCACCTCCAGTACCGGCCGCATGTCCACCGCGCCCAGCCCGGGACCGGTCAGCGCGATGGCGACGACGGCGACGAGGAGTGCCACCGGGATCGCCCATCTGCGGGCGAACCTGCTCAGCAGCGCCCAGGTGAGCACGACGGGACCCGCCGTCAGAGGTATCTCGGCGAGCGCCCTGACCGGCGCGACACACAGGTCGAGCAGGACCCCGGCGAGCATGGCACCGGCGATCGGCGTGGGGATGGCCGCGATCCACCGGCCCAGGACGGGGAAGAGACCGGCGGCGGTGAGGAGGAGTCCCGAGACCGCGAACGCCCCGACCGCGACGGGAAAACCGCCCTGCACGGTCCCGGTCGCGACCAGCAGCGCCGCCCCCGGGGTGGACCAGGCCACGACGATCGGGATGCGCTGCCGCAGGCCCAGCCAGACGGCCACCACGCCGTTGGCCACGCAGAGGGCGAGGAGCCCCGACGCCGCCTGCCGCTCGTCGGCGCCCACCGCCCTGAGCCCTGCCAGGACCACGGCGAAGGAACTGGCGAAACCGACCACCGTGGTCACCACCCCGGCCAGCACGGGTTGAAGCATGCGTGTCATGTTCGATCCTTGGGGGATGACGCCGACCGTTCCGTAAACGGAACGGCCCTCATGCTGCACGATAACCCCATGGACTCCGGAGCACAAAGCCCCAGGCCCGGCGTGGACGGCGGCACGCCCGACATCGGGCGGCGGATCCGCCGGCTGCGCGAGGAGCGCGGCATCTCCCTGTCCGCCCTCGCCCGCGCCGCCGGTGTCGGCAAGGCCACGCTCTCCGGCCTGGAGAACGGCACCCGCAACCCCACCCTGGAGACCCTCTGGGCGATCACCGCCGAGCTCGGCGTCCCCCTGGCGATGGCCGTCGGCACCCCGCCGCCGGTGGACGCGAGCGGGAGCGGGACCGGGACCCGGGCGATCCCCGTCGTCCACGGCACGGCCGTCGAGGGGACGCTGCTCCAGGTCTTCGAGGACGAGGAGGTCACCTACGAGCTCTACCGGGTGGTGCTCCGGGCGGGGACGACGCAGGTCTCGCCCGCCCACCACGAGGGTGTCACCGAGCACGTCACCGTCTTCGCCGGAACGCTCAGCGCCGGACCGGTCGAGGCTCCCCTGCGGGCCGGTCCCGGCGAGCACATCTCCTGGCGGTCGGACGTCCCGCACGCGTACGCCGTCCTCGGTGACCGGGACGTCCACGCCAGCCTGCTCATCCGCTACCCGCGCCGCTGACCCCGGCGGGCCTCGGCGGACCCGATCGCATTCCTAAAACACGTAAAAAGTAATATTTCCCCCATGACACCACGGTCCATGGCGATTCTCTTCTGGGCCACGGGCGTGGTGGCCTACGTCATCGCCGTCTTCCACCGGCAGTCGCTGGGCGTGGCGGGCATCGAGGCCGCGGCCAGGCTCGGCGTCGGCGCGGCGGGACTCTCGGTCCTGGCCATGTGCCAGCTGCTGGTCTACGCGGGCATGCAGGTGCCCGTCGGGATACTGGTCGACCGGCTCGGGTCCAAGCGCATGCTGGTTATGGGTGCCGCGGTGATGGCCTGCGGCGAACTCGTCTTCGCCCTGGCCGGAGGGCTGCTGCCGGGGATCGCCGGGCGGGCGCTGATCGGGTGCGGGGACGCGATGACGTTCATCAGCGTGATCAGGCTGGTCGGCCTGTCCTTCCCCGCCCGCCGCAACCCGCTGATGGTCCAGCTCACCGGCCTGCTCGGCCAGCTCGGCGCGATCGCCTCCGCGGTCCCCCTCATCTACTCCCTGCACACGTACGGCTGGACGCCGACCTTCCTGGGCGCCGCCGCCCTGGGCTTGGTCTCCGTGTTCCTGCTGGTCACGGTGCTGCGCGACCCCCGCCCCGAACGTACGGGGGAGCCACCGGGCCTGAAGGCCGCCTGGGCCGAGCCGGGCACCCGGCTGGGCATGTGGACCCACGCGGCCACCCAGTGCTCGGCCGCGGCGTTCCTGCTGCTGTGGGGGTATCCGTTCCTGGTCCAGGGCCAGGGACTGGCGCCCGCGACGGCGGGCGTGCTGCTGACCACGCTGACCCTGTGCGGCATGGTGTGCGGGCCGCTGCTCGGCTATCTCGCCGGGCGGTTCCCCTTCCACCGCTCCCGGATGGTGCTCATCGTGATCGGCACCACCGCCGGGGCGTGGACCGCCGTACTGGCCTGGCCGGGACGGGCGCCGTTGTGGCTGCTGGTGGCGCTCGTGGTGGTGCTGGCGGCGAACGGCCCCGGGTCGATGATCGGCTTCGACTACGCCAGGACCTTCAACCCGGCCACCCGGATCGGCGCGGCCACCGGCATCGTGAACGGCGGCGGCTTCGTCGCGTCCGTGGTGGTGATCGCCCTGATCGGCGTCACCCTCGACCTCCTGGGCGGCACCGGCCTGGACGCCTTCCGCTGGGCGTTCGCCACCCAGTACCCGATCTGGGCGCTGGGCGCCGTCCAGGTCGTCCGCTACCGGGGCAAGGCGCGGCGCCGCCCGCTCCCGGCCGCCGCCGCCGTCCAGGCGAGCTCCTGACGACCCGGTTCCTCCTGACGACCCCGGTTCGGACGAGCCGCCCGGCGGACCCCGGCTCATCTCACGGAGGACCCGGGCTCGGACGAACCTCGCGACGAACTCCAGGTCAACCGATCCCCGGAAATCCCGGTCCTGACGATCGTCGCGAAAGCCCCGGGTCAACCGAACCCTGTGGAGGCTCCCGCTCAGACGATCCTGGTGAAGGGCTCGGCGAAGTGGGCGGTGCCGATGATCCCGCCCTCCGCCCTGACCCGTTCGAGCAGTTCCACGCGCGTGGCGGCGGCCAGCTCGGGGTCGGCGTCGTAGAGGTAGGGCACGCGAGGGTCCTCCAGCTGCACCGGATGCAGCACCACGTCGCCGGTCAGCACCAGATCGCCGACCTGCACGACCTGGTGGCCGGGGGTGTGCCCGGGGGTGAGCAGCACCCGGATGCCGGGCAGCACCTCCGCCCCGCCGTCCACCGCCTGCACCCGCTCGCCCAGCGGCCGGACGACGTGATCGAGGACCGCCTCGCCCGCCGCGTCGATCTCGGCGCGCTGCAGGACGTGCCGGGCGTTGGCGAAGACCGGTGCCCCCGCGACCACCGCGCCGCTCGCGTGGTCGCTGTGCAGGTGCGTGACGACCACCGCGTCCACCTCCTCGGGGGCCGTCCCCACCCGGGCCAGTTCCGCGCCCAGGACGCCGGGCACCGGCGCCCAGCTCGCCGCGGGCGAGTCGCGGGGGCCGATGCCGGTGTCGACCAGCACCGTACGGCCCGCCGCGTCGCGCAGCAGGTAGCAGTGGAAGTGCAGGATCCACTCGTCCGACTCGCCGTGGCGGCCACCGGGGAACATCTGCGGCATCGGCCGCCGGATCGCGTCGCCCATCTGTCCCACCGCGTCGCACAGCGGGAACACCTCGACCCCGGCGACCGTTATGGGTTGATGTAGCATCCGCTCTCCTGTTCGGGATGGGGCAACGGTGCTACCGTGATACCGGGCGTGACGCACCGCTGGCTAGGCCGCGTGCGATGATCCGCCCCCGTTTCTCGCTTTTTCTCTCGGCACCGCCCCTGTCTCAGGCGTGCGGTCCCGATCTTCCGATCCCCTGTGAAAGGTCACTCATGACCGCCGAACCCGTTTTCAAAGAACCCACCGTCGAGAACATCACCGCCAAGAAGGTGCCGCGCCCCCGTGGAGGCGACGCGGGCACCACCGGGAAGACCCCCCGCAGGAACGGCGCGACCGCGGCCGGTCGGCCCCCTGGACGCGGCGCCCCCGCCGAAACCGTGACCGTGACCGGGCTGCTCGACGTCCGCGACCGGATCGGATACCTCAGGACCGGCGGTTACCTGCCGTCCCCGCGCGACGTCCGCGTGCCCCAGTCCCAGATCTCCGAGTACGGCCTGCGCCCCGGCGACCACGTCGTGGCCACCGCACGGGCCCCGTACGAGAGGCTGGAGGGGGTGAAGAGCGTGAACGGCGCCGCCGCCTGGCGGCACCGGCCCGACTTCGCGGACATGACCCCGATCCACCCGCGCGACCGGCTCCGCCTGGAGACCGGGTCGCTGACCGGCAGGGTCGTCGACCTGTTCACGCCGGTCGGCAAGGGCCAGCGCGGGCTGATCGTCGCCCCGCCCAAGGCGGGCAAGACGATGGTCCTGCAGGACCTGGCCGCCGCGATCACCGCCAACCACCCGGACTGCCACCTCATGGTCGTGCTCGTCGGTGAGCGTCCCGAGGAGGTCACCGAGATGCGCGAGTCCATCCACGGCGAGGTCGCCGCGTCCACGTTCGACCGCCCCGACCGCGACCACACCGCCGTCGCCGAGCTCGCCGTCGAGCGCGCCAAGCGCCTCGCCGAGGCCGGGCACGACGTCGTCCTCCTGCTGGACTCCCTCACCCGGCTCGCCCGCGCGTACAACAACCTCGCCCCCGGCGGCGGGCGCACCCTCGCCGGAGGCATCGACGCCACGGCCCTGCTCCCCCCTCGCCGCTTCTTCGGCGCCGCCCGCAACCTGCGCGACGGCGGCTCGCTCACCATCCTCGCCACCGCGCTGGTCGAGACCGGCTCGCGGATGGACGACAGCCTCTTCGAGGAGTTCAAGGGCACCGGCAACATGGAGCTGCGCCTCAGCCGCGCCCTCGCCGACAAGCGCCTCTATCCCGCCGTCGACCTCGACGCCTCAAGCACCCGCCGCGAGGAGATCCTCCTCGACCCTCGGGAGCGGCAGCTCACCTGGCGGCTGCGCCGCACGCTGGGCGGCCTGGAGCGGCAGCAGGCCCTGGAACTCCTCACCGGCAGGCTCAGCGAGACCTCTTCCAACGCGGCCTTCCTCCAGCAGATCCAGCAGACCGCCTGATCCGCCGTCCCCTCCGGATCCAGCGGACCACCCGAACCCCCGCCCCCGTCCGGCACGACATCCCGGCTTCCGCGGGACGCGAGATGATGGGGAGATGCTGGACGATGTCGTCGAACACCTCGCCTGCCCGGTCTGCCGCGGCTCCCTGGAGCTCGGGGAGCAGGTCCTGCGGTGCGCCCTGGGGCACGGCTTCGACGTGGCCAGGCAGGGATACGTCAGCCTGCTGACGGGGTCCCGGATTCCGGGAACGGCCGACAGCGCGGCCATGGTGGCGGCCAGGGACGAGTTCCTCGCCGCCGGGCACTACGCCCCGCTGGCGGAGGCGGTCGCCGGCGCCTGCCGTACCGGCGCGAAGGTGGTGGCCGACGCCGGTGCCGGGACGGGCCACTATCTCGCGCGGGCGCTCGACGGGCTGCCGGATGCGGCCGGGGTGGCGCTGGACGTCTCCAAACACGCGATCAGGCGGGCCGCGCGGGCCCATCCCCGGCTGGGGGCGGTGGTGGCCGACGTGTGGAGACCGCTGCCGCTGGGAGATGACACGATAGATGTGCTCCTCAATGTGTTCGCCCCCAGAAATGGGGCAGAGTTCGCACGAGTGCTCAAGGGGGACGGTGAGCTCGTCGTGGTAACACCGACCTCGCGGCACCTATCGCCACTGGTGGAGCGGCTGGGGCTCCTGTCGGTGGACGACTCGAAGGAGCGGCGTGTGGCGGAAAGCCTGAACGAGTACTTCGTCGAGACCGGCCGGAGCACTCTCGCGTTCGAGATGGCCCTGGGGCATGACGCGGTCGAGGCGGTCGTGGGAATGGGGCCCAGCGCCTGGCACACGGATAGGGAAGTTATGCGAAGAAAGATCGCAGAACTCCCAGAAATGTGCCTCGTGGAGGCTTCTTTCCGCATGTCTATCTTTAAGCACCGTCTCTGAGCAAGCTGTGTGCTTGACAGCCCCCTTCGGGGCACCTGTTACTGATGTGACTTTTAGTCCGAAATTCCCTGACATTACTCAAGCAATTAGCCGGTGAAGACGACATACTGGACCGCAATCCGGCGAGCCCGCGCCTGGACGCGTGAAGCTGACGCCTTGACGGAGGGAAGCGCCATATGAAGGCGGAGGAGCGCTGGCAGGCCAGGTTCCGTGCGCCGCGCGCGACGTTGCCCGTGTGGGCGTGCCAGGCTCCCAGCCGGTCCGTCTACCGCAGCAACGCCTCGGGGGCGTGGGAGGTCTACGCCTGGGACCGCGCGGGCGGCTCCGCCCGTCAGGCGACCTCCAGGCCCAAGGGCACCTCGCACGGCGCGATCGATCCCACCGGGCAGTGGATCTGGTGGTTCGACGACACCGACGGCGACGAGTGGGGCCGGTGGATGCGCCAGCCCTTCTACGGCGGTCCCGACCAGCCGGTCGACCTCGCCCCCGGCTTCCCCGCCGGGCTCGGGCTCTCGGCGACGGGCGACGCGGTCATCGGCATGGCCAGGCCGGGAGAGGGCTTCACCATCCATCTCGTACGGCCGGGCGAGCCCGCGCGGACGATCTACGAGCACACCGAGGCGGCCGCCGTCTCCGCGGTCTCCCTGGACGGCTCGCTGATCGCGATCAGCCACAGCGAGCACGGCGACGCCCGGCACCCCGGGTTGCGCGTGCTCCGGCGCAACGGCGAGGTCGTCGGCGACCTGCACGACGGCCCCGGCAAGGGGGTCGTCGGCCTGCGCTTCGCCCCGCTGTCCGGGGACCGCCGCCTGCTCACCCTGCACGAGCGCAGGGGCCGCCGCGAGCCCCTCGTCTGGGACCCCGAGACCGGCGACCAGCGGGAGATCTGGCTGCGCGACCCGGGCGAGATCACCGCCGACTGGTACGACGACGGCCGCTCGCTGCTCGTCGTGCGCGGCAACCGGGGGCGCACCTACCTGACCCGCTACGACCTTCCCGGCGGCGGGCTCTTCCCGATCGAGACCCAGCACGGCGTGATCGACGCCGCCGCGCCCCGCCCCGACGGCTCCGTCGAGTACTCCTGGTCCAGCGGAGCCCACCCGCCGCTGATCCGGTCGACCAGCGGCCACGTGGTGATGAACCACGGCGGCCCCACCTCACCCCCGTCGGTCCCGGTCGAGGACGTGGACGTGGAGGGGCCAGGCGGCCGCATCCACGCCCTGGTCTCCCGCCCCGAGCGCGGCTCGGGCCCCTTCCCCACGGTCTTCATGCTGCACGGCGGGCCCACCGCCCAGGACGACGACTCCTTCGTGCCGCAGGTGGCCGCCTGGGTGGACCTCGGCTTCGCGGTCGTACGGGTCAACTACCGGGGCTCCACCGGATACGGCTCGGCCTGGCGGAACGCCCTGCACGGCGACGTCGGGCACATCGAGCTGGCCGACGTGGCCGCCGTCAGGGACACGATGGTCGACCGCGGCGTCTGCGACCCCGACCGGCTGGTGCTGTCCGGCGCCTCCTGGGGCGGCTACCTCACGCTGCTCGGCCTGGGCACCCAGCCCAAGATGTGGGCGGCGGGCATCGCCACGGTGCCGATCGCCGACCACGTCGCCACCTACGAGGAGGAGACGGAGGCGCTGCGCTCCTACCACCGCGCGCTGCTCGGCGGCTCGCCCGAGGAGCAGCCCGAGCGGTACGTGAACAGCTCGCCGATCACCTACGTCGACCAGGTCGAGGCCCCGCTGCTGATCCTCGCCGGGGAGAACGACCCGCGCTGCCCGATCGGGCAGATCGAGGCGTACGTGGCCCGGCTCGCCGAGCGCGACCACGAGCACCAGGTGTACCGCTACGACGCGGGCCACGGCTCCCTGGTCGTCTCCGAGCGGATCGCGCAGATGTCGGCCCAGCTGGACTTCGCCAGGAAGCACGTGAACACCGACGTCTGACCCGCATGCCCGGTGAGGTGTGACGGTCTCCGCCCGTACGGTCCCCAGGTCGTGCGGGCGATCTCGCCTGGCCGGTGAACGGCCCCGTCAACGGTCTCGTCCACCGGGTGGACGACCCTCGTCAGCGGGCCCGCAGGACCACGATCGCCATGTCGTCGGCGCTCGGCTCGGGGGCGAAGTCCTGGACCGCGCGGCGGATCCGCTCGGCGACCGCCCGCGCCGACAGCCCCACGCACTCGGCCAGCAGCTTGGCCAGCCCCCCGTCGTCGTCGAGCAGCCGCCCGTCCCTGCGACGCTCGGTGACCCCGTCGGTCACCGCGAGAAGCACGTCGCCGGGGTCGAGGTGGACGAGCTCCGCCTTGAAGGTCGCCTCGGGGAAGACGCCCAGCAGCGACTGCGAGGTCACCACGGCCTCCACGGCGCCACTGGGCCGCAGCCGCAGCGCCTCCGGGTGCCCCGCGGAGACCATCGCCACGTCCAGGCCGGTCGGCACGGGCTTGATCTCCCCGTGCAGCAGCGTCAGGAAGCGGGCGCGCTCGCCCTCTTCCAGGATGGCCTGGTTGAGGCGGTCGAGGACGGCGGCCACCCCGTACCCCTCCCGTGAGAGCAGGCGCAGGGTGTGGCGGGCCAGGCCGGTGACCGCGGCGGCCTCGGGGCCGGTCCCGCAGACGTCGCCCACCGCGAACCGCCAGGAGCCGTCGCCCGCCGCGAAGAGATCGTAGAAGTCCCCGCCGACCTCGTTGGTCTCCCCCGCGGGCTCGTAGACCACCGCGGGGTCCAGGCCGGGGATCTCGCCGGGCTCGTCGGGCGGGAGCAGGCTGCGCTGCAGGGCCCGGTTGGCCGCCGCCTGGGTGGCGTACAGCAGGGCGTTGTCCAGGGCGAGCGCGGCGCGGCGGCCGATGTCCTCGGCGTACTGGAAGACGTCCTCGGCGAACCGGTCGGGCCGCCCCAGGCACATCGCGCCCAGCGTGCGCCCGCGCGCGAGGAGCGGGATGACCAGCACCTGCGAGTCGGCGAACTGCATGGATCCGCCGGCCTGCGGGATCTGGACGCTGGCGAGCTCCTCCCGGAGCCCGTCGATGCGCCGCTCGTCGGTGTGCCAGAGGTAGGCTGGACGCTGCGGGCCGCCGCCGTTGCTCCAGGTGTAGACGGCACACCAGGTGGCCAGCCGTGGCACCACGATCTGCGAGATGATCGCGGGCACCATGTCAGGGTCGAGCGTGCCCGCCAGCAGGTCGCTGGCGTCGGCGAGAAAACCCATCCATATCGGCCCGCGGCTGGGTTCCTCGGCGGTCCACTCCGAGGACGGCCGCCCGGAGGAGCCGGGCAGCCGGATCCTGGCCCAGTGCGTGCGCTGCTGACCGGCGAAGGTGACACCCCATTCCTCCACCGGTACGGACGGGGCGCCGGGGCTCGCGTCGGGAGCCTGTCTCTGGCGCACCTCGATCTGCAGCCCGTCGCCCAGATGGCTCCAGACGATCTCAAAAGAGGCATCGGTCGCCTGCGACGACAGGTCGGCCGCCAGCCGCTCTGCGACCGCCAGAACAGGCGCGGCGGCCCAGGCGGTCATCACCTCGATGGTGAACCGCCTGGCGGCAGGAACGGCCGTGTGTCCTGGGGCGAAGGTCGCCGCCAGGACGGCGCGTGGAGCACTGGTCACTGTTCCGTGACTACCACACTTCCCGTTGACATGGGGTGAATCGAAGGTGGGACTACACATTGCGCACCGTGACAGACTGGGGTGACTCACGGCTGCGCCCCCGGGAGTCAAGGAGGTCATATGACCACGGTCAACACCGTGCCCGACGTCGAGGAGCGACGTTACAGCGAATCGGATCTGCGACCAATCTTGCAGACGCTCATCACCTGGCGCGACGGTGACTTCCGCCGCCGGGTGCCGCACGCCCCGCCGGGAATCCTCAGCGAGATCCGCCTGCTGCTCAACGAGGTGGCCGATCGCCGCGAGCACCTGGCCAACGAGCTGCACCGGGTCCGCCGCGAGGTGGTGAAGGAGGGCCGCTTCGGCGAGCGCCTCACCCCCGGTCCCGGCGTGGGCTCATGGGCCGAGAGCGTCGATTCGGTCAACACGCTGATCGACGCGCTCGTGGGCCCGGTCAGCGGGGCCGCGGACGTGATCGACGCGGTCGCCAAGGGTGATCTGTCCCGCCGGATCGATCTCGACCGCGGTGCCAGGGGCGAGGTGCGCCGCCTCGGCAAGGCGATCAACGGCATGGTCGACCAGCTGTCGCTGTTCACCTCCGAGGTGACGCGGGTGGCCAGGGAGGTCGGCACCGAGGGCCGCCTGGGCGGCCGGGCGAACGTGCGCGGCATGTCGGGAAGCTGGCGCGACCTCACCGAGGCCGTCAACACCATGTCCAGCCGCGTCTCCGCGCAGGTCCGCGACATCGCCGCGGTGACCACCGGGGTCGCGCGAGGCGACCTGAGCCGCAAGGTCACCGTCGACGCGGTCGGCGAGATGTTCGAGCTGAAGAACACCGTCAACACCATGGTCGACCAGCTGCTGGCGTTCGCCGAGGAGGTCACCCGGGTGGCCCGCGAGGTCGGCACCGAGGGCCAGCTCGGCGGCCAGGCGCAGGTGCGCGGCGTCTCGGGGGTCTGGAAGGACCTCACCGACAACGTCAACGTGATGGCGGGCAACCTGACCACCCAGGTCCGCGCCATCGCGGCGGTCTCCACGGCGGTGGCGCAGGGTGACCTGTCCAAGAAGATCACCGCGGACGCGCAGGGCGAGATCCTCCAGCTCAAGGACACCCTGAACACCATGGTGGACCAGCTGTCGATGTTCGCCGACGAGGTCACCCGCGTCGCCCGCGAGGTCGGCACCGAGGGCCAGCTCGGCGGCCAGGCCCGCGTACGCGGCGTCTCCGGGGTCTGGAAGGACCTCACCGACAACGTCAACTCCATGGCCAACAACCTCACCTACCAGGTCCGCAACATCGCCGAGGTCACCACCGCGGTCGCCAACGGAGACCTGACCCGCAAGATCGACGTGAACGCGCAGGGCGAGATCCTTGCGCTGAAGACCACGATCAACACCATGGTCGACCAGCTGTCGTCGTTCGCCTCCGAGGTGAGCCGCGTGGCCCGCGAGGTCGGCTCCGAGGGCCAGCTCGGCGGCCAGGCGCAGGTGCCCGGTGTCTCCGGCACCTGGAAGGACCTCACCGACAACGTCAACGTGATGGCGAACAACCTGACCACCCAGGTCCGCCAGATCGCCGCGGTGTCCACCGCCGTCGCCCAGGGCAACCTGTCCAAGAAGATCACCGCGGACGCGCAGGGCGAGATCCTCCAGCTCAAGGACACCCTGAACACCATGGTGGACCAGCTGTCGATGTTCGCCGACGAGGTCACCCGCGTCGCCCGCGAGGTCGGCACCGAGGGCCAGCTCGGCGGCCAGGCCCGCGTACGCGGCGTCTCCGGGGTCTGGAAGGACCTCACCGACAACGTCAACTCCATGGCCAACAACCTCACCTACCAGGTCCGCAACATCGCCGAGGTCACCACCGCGGTCGCGTCCGGCAACCTGACCCGCAAGATCGACGTGAACGCGCAGGGCGAGATCCTCGCGCTGAAGACCACGATCAACACCATGGTCGACCAGCTGTCGTCCTTCGGTGCGGAGGTCACCCGCGTCGCCCGCGAGGTCGGCTCCGAGGGCAAGCTGGGCGGCCAGGCCCGTGTCGAGGGCGCCGAGGGCATCTGGAAGCGCCTCACCGAGAACGTCAACGAGCTCGCCGCCCGCCTGACCACCCAGGTGCGCGCCATCGCCGAGGTCACCACCGCCGTGGCCACCGGCGACCTGACCCGCTCCATCACCGTCGACGCCGAGGGCGAGATCGGCGAGCTGAAGGACAACATCAACATGATGGTGGCGGTGCTGCGCGACACCACCACCGCCAACCAGGAGCAGGACTGGCTGAAGTCCAACCTGGCGAGGATCTCCCGCCTGATGCAGGGCCACCGCGACCTGATGGAGGTCGCCAAGCTCATCATGAGCGAGCTGACCCCGCTGGTGTCGGCCCACTACGGCGCCTTCTACCTCGCCGAACCCACCGGTGACCGCGACCTGCACCTCATCGCCGGGTACGGCGCCCGCTCCGGCAACGGCCCCCGGCAGCGGTTCGCGACCGGCGAGGGCATCGTGGGCCAGGCCGCGATGGAGGGCAGGGGGATCATCCTCGGCAACGTGCCCGCCCGCTACCTGACCGTCGACACCGGCCTGAGCACCTCCACGCCCGCGCAGATCGTCGTGCTGCCGGTCCTGTTCGAGACGCAGGTGCTCGGCGTGCTGGAGCTGGCCTCGTTCAGCGAGTTCAGCGAGATCCACCACGACTTCCTGAACCAGCTCGTCGAGACCATCGGTGTCACGATGAACACGATCATCGCCAACTCCAGGACCGAGGACCTGCTGACCGAGTCGCAGCGCCTCACCACCGAGCTGCGGGAGCGTTCCGACGAGCTCCAGCGCCAGCAGGAGGAGTTGCGCCGCTCCAACGCCGAGCTGGAGGACAAGGCCGCGCTGCTGGCCAAGCAGAACCGGGCCATCGAGATCCAGAACTTCCAGATCGAGCAGGCCCGCCGCACGCTGGAGGAGCGCGCCGAGCAGCTCGCGGTCTCCTCCCGCTACAAGTCCGAGTTCCTCGCCAACATGTCCCACGAGCTGCGCACCCCGCTGAACAGCCTCCTCGTGCTGGCCAAGCTGCTCACCGAGAACGCCGACGGCAACCTCACCGCCCAGCAGGTGGAGTTCGCCAGGACCATCCACGGCGCCGGCTCGGCCCTGCTGCAGCTGATCAACGACATCCTCGACCTGTCGAAGGTCGAGGCGGGCCGGATGGACATCCACCCCCAGCAGATCTCCCTGCCCAAGCTCGTCGACTACTTCGAGGCCACCTTCGCGCCGCTGGCCCAGGACAAGGGCCTGTCGTTCACCGTCGAGGTCGATCCCTCGATCCCGCAGGAGCTTCGCACCGACGAGCAGCGCCTGCAGCAGGTGCTGCGCAACCTGCTCTCCAACGCGATCAAGTTCACCCCCAAGGGAGAGGTGCGGCTGCGCGTGATCCACGCCAGGCGCGCCGTCTCCTTCGTGGACGACACCCTGCGCGGCGCCGACGGCATCCTCGCCTTCGAGGTGGTCGACACCGGCATCGGGATCGCCTCCGACAAGCTGGAGGTCATCTTCGAGGCGTTCCGCCAGGCCGACGGGACCACCAGCCGCAAGTACGGGGGGACGGGCCTGGGCCTGTCCATCTGCCGGGAGATCGCCCGCCTGCTCGGCGGCGAGATCCACGTGATCAGCGAGGTCGGCGAGGGCAGCACCTTCACCCTTTACCTGCCCCCGTCGTACGGCGGGCCGCTGGCCTCGCGCGACGGCGGGGCGAGCGCCCCCAGCTCCTCCCCCCGTAACCCGGCGCTCGTCGGCGTGCTGGAGGAGCCGGAGGACCTGCCGGAGCTGACGTTCAACGACGACATGCCCCTGCCGCAGTTCCCGCAGGGCGAGGGCAAGCCGTGGAAGGGCGACGACCCGCTGACCGGGGCGAAGATCCTGATCGTGGACGACGACATCCGCAACGTGTTCGCGCTGACCAGCGTGCTCGAACGTTACGGCTCCACGGTGATCTACGCGGAGAACGGCCGCGAGGGCATCGAGCAGCTCGAGCGCAACGAGGACGTCTCCCTCGTCCTGATGGACATCATGATGCCGGAGATGGACGGTTGGGCCACCACCTCGGCGATCCGCCGGATGCCCCAGTTCGCGGATCTGCCGATCATCGCGCTAACCGCTAAGGTCATGCGAGGTGACCGGGAGAAAAGCATCGCGTCCGGCGCCTCCGACTACGTGCCCAAGCCCGTGGACGTCGACCGCCTCCTGGAGAGGTTGCGCGGCTGGCTGACCCGGGGCAAGCCGGCCGGCGACTCCAACGAAGGCGTGTGATCGATGCCGGACAGAGCCAAGATTCTCCTGGTCGACGACCGGGAGGAGAACCTGATCGCGCTCGAGGCCATTCTCAGCTCGCTCGATCTGATACCCGTCCGGGCCAAGTCGGGGGAGGAGGCGCTGAAGGCCCTGCTCGGCACGGAGTTCGCCCTGATCCTGCTCGACGTCCGGATGCCGGGCATGGACGGGTTCGAGACGGCGGCCCACATCAAGCGCCGCGAGCGCACCCGCAACATCCCGATCATCTTCCTGACCGTGGTCGACAGCGCGCCCGACTACGCCTTCCGCAGCTACGCGGCGGGCGCCGTCGACTATCTCACCAAGCCCTTCGACCCGTGGGTGCTCCGGGCCAAGGTCGCGGTGTTCGTGGAGCTCTACAACATGAACCGCAGGCTGGCCGAGCAGGCCACCATGCTCCGCGAGCGCCTCGGCGCGGAGCTGCCGTCCGGTGAGGCGTCCGACCAGGCAGCCGTGCTGCCCGAGCTGTCCAGGCGCCTCACCGCCGTCGAGGAGGAGCTCGGCCGGGTCGCCGAGCTGGCCCGCAAGAGCGGCGACCCCGCCCTCGCCGGGCCGGTGGCCGACCTGTCCAACCGCATCGACCACCTGCGCGCGGGCTTCGACGCCCTTACCTGACGGACGTTCCCACGGTGCGTTTCTGAGCGTTGTGCGCGTCTCGCGTTTCTGAGCGCTGTGCGCGTCTCGCGTTTCTGAGCGCTGTGCGCGTCTCAGCGGCGGGCGCGCTCCAGGGCGTCCCAGAAGCCGCGGCGCAGGGCGTGGCGGACCTCGTCGTGCAGGAGGAAGTCGATCGGCAGGGAGGAGCCCTGGAGCAGGCGTGCCTCCAGGTCCGAGGGCATCCGGGGCTTGCGGGCGAGGACCGCCTCCAGCCACAGGGCGGGCGCGTCCTTGGCCACGGACTCGCCGAAGTCGTGGCCTTCCTTGTGTGCGGCCTGCACCGCGTCGGAGAGAGTCGTCGCGGTGCCGGTTCCGGAGCTCTGCGGGGGAACCGGGGCCGGCTGGGGACCGGTGTAGGCGCCCATCTGCGGGGACTGGTAACTCGGCATGCCGCCGGTGTTGCCCAGCGAGTACTGAGGCGCGGCCGGCAGCGGGCCGGTGTGGTTGCCGGCGGCCGCGTGCGAGGGCGCGGAGGAGGGCGAGGACGGCGGGGCCGGCGAGGGCGGCGGTGCGGCGGGAGTGACCGGGGTGATCGGCGACTCCTGGGTGTAGCTCGGGTAGGTGGAGGGCAGCGCGGGCTGGGCGTGGGCCGCACGGGAGGTCTGGACCGCGGGGATGGGGCTGGTGGCCGGGGCGCCGTTGCTGCCGCCGGCGCCGCGGGAGGTGGTGGACTGGCCGTTGCCGGAGCCGTGCTGGTGGCCGTTGGCCACCAGGGCGGGCGTCTCGCCGCTGAGCAGGCTGACGTGGGGGCGCAGATGACCGGCGCCGATCTCGATCAGGTCGTCGCACTCCTGGCGCAGCGTGCGGGAGACGGCCCAGCTGCCGTCGGCGCTGATGTGGACCACGGTGACCCGGATGCCGAGGTCCTGGGCGTCGCAGACGACCTGCGCCAGGTCCTCGTCACCGCTGACCACGACCGCGTCGCAGACCGCGCCGTTGCGGGCCAGGGTCATCAGGTCGCGGTGGACCTGGGCGTCGACGCCCTCGCGGCGGCCGGGGCGGATGCGCGACAGGCGGAGCTTGAGGCCGGGGATGTCGGCCAGCGTGTCGTGTTCCGGGGTGCGACGGCCCTCCACGGTCGCCTCGTACCAGTAGCAGCGCAACAGTGGCAGGCCGGTGCGCTCTCTCGACAGCTTGTTGAGCAGCTGGAGCAGCCCCGGGTAATCCCAGGAGACGGACTCGCGGTGGCGGGTACCGTGCACCGCCATCGCGCCGTCGGCCAGCAGGTAGCCGGCGTCCACGAACAGCGCGCAACGATCCACACGACACCGCCCTTCCTACGTGGCCCGATCCTTCGGTTCAGACAAGCCTGAAAGAACCCCTAAGAGACCGGACAGACGGCCCTTCCTCAGGGTAATCAAGCAGCTGACCATCCGAGGGTGAATCCCGACGATTCCACCCGCGCTCGACCATACGCTGGACCGTTCACGCCGACCGTACCAGTTTGTCCCGTTCGTGGATCCCCCTGCGAGGTGCCACTCGCTCGGTTTCCCGCCACCCCGCCCCGTATGTCCCCGCTGGGCCCCCACTGTGCCCCCGTTGTGTCCCCGCGCCCCGCATGCGCCTTCGCCGTCCCCTCGCCCCGCATGCGCCTTTGCCGCACGGCGGACCCGGGCGAACGGCGCGCCCCTCCTCCACCACCGGGGACATGGTTCTTCGACCACGGAGGACGCCCACCGGGAAAGCGGCAGGACATCTCTTCCCCGGCCCTGCCGGCACCGTCTACACCGCCGACACCGCGCGGCCCTGGCACCGCGCGGCCCTGGCACCGCGCGGCCCTGACACCGCGCGGCCCTGACACCACACGGCCCGCGCACGCCGTCAGAAGGCGGTCTGCACGCTCACCGCCGCCGCGCCGAACAGCAGGACGTCCTGGCGCGTGCTGAGCTCCAGCACCGGGTCGCGGCCGAGGGGCGTCCGGAAGCGGTCCACGTCCGTGCCGAAGGTCGTGCCGGTGCCCCGCGCCCCGGCGGCGGACCCGTCGAAGGGATTGCGCGGGTCCCGCTCCCCGCCCGCGGGCCGCAGGGGCCGTCCGCCGATCCTCACCCGATCCCCCATGACGCCCGCGTCACCCTCCCAGGTCACCAGGGCCAGCCTCGCGGGGGCGCCGGAGCCTGAGGGGGTGAGCCCTCCGAGCGGCATCCGCGCCGAGCGGTGCCCCCCGTCCAGCACCGTCGCGGTGTCCACGACGACGGCCTGGCTGTACGGCCGGCGCGGGTCGGCCACGATGATGACCAGGCTCCAGCCGGCATGGCGCGCCACCCCGGACCGCACGGAGGCGTCGGCCACCCAGTACGTCCCGCGGACCGTGCCCAGCAGACGCGTCACGTCGGCGAACGCCTGGTAGCCGCGTCCCGCGGGCAGCTCCCGCTCCACCACCTGCGTGGCCCTGACCTGCCGGTACCGCTTCTCGCCCGGCACCTTGAGCTTGATCCGCCCGCTGGGGGGCGCGCTCGCCGACCAGTAGAGTCCCGCCCAGACCACCTTGCTCGCCGCCGGCAGGACGAGCCGGGCGGCGCTCGAACTGCTCGTCGAAAGATCCCCGTCTCGGTCGAGGGGACGCATCTCCCAGCTGTTGTTGTCGCGCCTGCCGCCCCGCCGCGAGTGGGCGGCCTCGCACGCGGGCTCCGAGGGCGCGCAGCTCATCAGGGTGTTGCCGATCGCGGAGACGGCCACCCGGCCGTCGGTGGCGAACCGGGCCGGGGCGCCCGTCGCCCGTACCCCGCCGCGCGACCTGGCCGCCACCCGCGTCCCCGCGGTGGAGACCGTGACCGAGGGCACCGCCCCGTAGGGCGCGTCGCCCGACACCAGGACCCTCAGGAAGACCGCCGTGGCCCGGCCCGCGGGCAGCGGGCCGCGGACGCAGCGGGCACCCCGGCTCCTCGCCCGGCAGGACCAGCCGTCGACCGTGCCGACCGGCGTGACGCCGCCGACGGCGTTTCCCCTGCGGGACCCGGACGGCAGCGTCACGCCCCGCGGCAGGCCGACGTCGGCGACGACCTCCTCGCTCTGACCTCGGCCCGCGTTGCGGAGACGCACCACGACGATCCCGGCCTCGGACCTGACCAGGGCGCCGAGCGCGTCGATCTTGGCCACCAGGCGGGGGGCGAGCCAGGAACCCGTCCGGCCGTCCTGCCCCGCTCCTGCCGTCCCCGTCGGTGTCCCCGTCAATGTCTCCGTCGGCGTCTCCGCCGGGTCACCGCTCCCGGCTCCCGTTTCCCCGAGTTCGACGCCTGGTGCCGCACCGGCACTCGACCCACCGGATCCGGGCGTCGTACCGGTCCCGGCGGGCTCGCGGCCGGAACCCGCCGTCCGCCCGGAGAGTGACGGTACGGGCGAGCCGGAGGTGTCCGGCCCGTCCGAGGCCTCCCGCGGGGCGGGGGAGCCGGGCGCGGGGGCCATGACGATCGGCTCGGAGGCCGTGCTCGGCCCGGGGGCGGGTCCCTCGGCCGACACCAGCACGAGGGCCGCGGCCACCGCGACCGCGGTCGCCATCGCGCCGGTCGCGACGGCGCGCCGTACGGACCGGGGAGCCCGGTGCCATCGCCCGGCCAGCCCGCCACCCGCCGTGGCGCCCATCCTGGCGAGTGCCGTCAGGTAGGCGGGGAACGCGGGACCTGCGACGAGCGGCCCGATCACCGAGCGGATGCCCTGGCCGATGCCGGTCAGCTCCGCGAGCACCGCGCGGCAGCCGGAGCAACCGTCCAGATGCCTGTCGATGATCCTGCCCTGTTCCCTGGGCAGGCCGCCGCGGGTGTAGGGCCCCAGCCTGGCCAGCACGGGCCGGCACTCGGGGGCGGACGTCTCGGCCAGGTGGATGCGCAGGCACGCCTGGCGCGTACCCTCCCGTGCCCGGTGGGCGAGCGCGGCCGTGCCGTTGACCGTCAGGCCCAGCAGGAGCCCGACGTCCTCGACCCTGAGCCTCTCGACCTCGGCGTGCCACAGGACGAACTGCCACCGCTCGGGCAGGGAGAGGAACGCCCTGGCCACCGGCGAGCGTTCCAGGCCCGCCACCGACGGGTCGACCAGAAACACGCGCGGGCCGGAAGGGGACTCTCCGTCCGCCCGCTCGTCGATCTCCCCCTGCGCCCGCTCGCCGGTCTCCGCGTCCTCTCCTTCCTCTGCGTCCTCTGCGTCCTCTGCGTCCTCTGCGTCCTCTGCGTCCTCTGCGTCATCTCCGTCCGCGCTCTCGCCGGTCTCCTCCCGCGTCCTTCCGCCGGCCTCCCCCTGCGCCCGCTCACCGGTCTCCCCCGCCGCTTTCCTGCCGGCTTCCGGCCCGGCGGCCGCCGGGCCGCTCCCCGTACCGGTCGTACCGGGACGGGCGTCGGCGGGACGGGCGTCGGCGGTACGGCGGAGGGCGGTGAGCAGGTAGGCGCGGAACGCCTGTTCAGGGCCGTGTCCCTGGGCGATCACGTGGTGGACATCGGCGAACGTCCTCTCCACGGCGCCCTCGACGTCGGCCTCGCCCGGCAGGAGCAGGCGGGCCAGGGCATGCGCCGCGGGGGCGTGCCGCTGATGGAGCACCCGGTAGGCGGCCACGTCGCCGTTCCTGGTGGCAGCCAGCAGTTCAGCGTCGCCTTGAGATGTTTTCACACTCATTGTGACCTCACCATTACCTGGAGTTGCCTGCCGGATAATCCCGCAGTACGCGCCGCGAGTAAACCCGGATCGCACTTTTGCCACCTCCGGCCCGAAACTCGCGTTACGGCGGCCCGGTTTCCCGGCGGGGTCCGATCGGACGGGTTCCGGGATCGCCCTAACCTTGTGCCATGAGCGATCGCGAGAACCTGCTGGCGGAGATCAAGGGCAAGGCCGTGGTGCACGGCAAGGTCGTGCTGTCCTCGGGCATGGAGGCCGACTTCTACGTGGACATGCGCAGGGTGACCCTTGACGGGCAGGCGGCGCCGCTGGTGGGGCGGGTCATGCTGGACATCACCGAGGACCTCGACTACGAGGCGGTCGGCGGCCTGACTCTGGGCGCCGACCCGGTGGCGACCGCCATGATGCACGCGGCGGCCGCGCGCGGCGGGAGGCTCGACACGTTCGTGGTCCGCAAGGCGCAGAAGACCCACGGCATGCAGCGCCGGATCGAGGGACCGGACGTGTCGGGGCGGCGGGTGCTGGTGGTCGAGGACACCTCCACCACCGGCGGATCCCCGCTGACCGCGGTGGAGGCGCTGCGCGAGGCGGGCGCCGAGGTCGTGGCGGTCGCCACGATCGTGGACCGGGGCGCCGCCGCGGCGATCGCCGGGGCGGGACTGCCGTACCGGACCGCCTACGACCTGGCCGACCTCGGCCTGGCCTAGAACCACGCCCTCCGGCCCCCGGCCCGGCCTGGCCTGATCTGCCCGGCCCAGCCCGACCAGGCCCGACCCGGCCCGGTCTGCTCTGGAGCCGCGTACAGGGGCCGGAGGACTTTTCGCGCGGGGGATCCGGAGCCGGCGGGAGGGCCGGGGCTACTTGCGGGAGACCGTGAACTCCTGGCGCTCCCCCGCCTTGCCCGGGGAGCGGACGGCCCCGTTCACCTGGACGCGGACGGCGGCGGAGTCGGCCAGGACGACGTCGACCTTGGGATCGAAGGCCTGGAACCGCTCGCCGCGGGTCAGCTCCCGGTCGAGGAGCACGTCGCCACCGGTGACCTTCAGGAAGACCGTGGGGCAGTGTTCCCGCATGCACTCGACGAGGACCGTCGGGACGCGCTCGGGGGCGGCGGAGGGGGGCGGGGAGACGGCGGCGGACGACACGCCGGCCGAGGGGGCGGGCGACGCGACCGTGTCCGTACCGGAGCCCAGGCTGCCGAACAGCGAGAGGGCTCCGAACACGATCAGGGCGACGAGCGCCAGCACCGCCAGTCCGACGAGGACCAGGCGCGCGATACCCATGGGGTCAGACCTGTGGCGTCCCACACTGTGGAGGTTAGCGGTTCGTGAGGAGATTTCACGACCGTCCCGGCGGATCGGCCGGGAAGAACGGGGATCCGGAAGATCGTCCGCACCCGCCCAGGTCGTGCGCCCCGGGCTCTCCGGCCGGGGAGGGGCCGGGGATAGGTTGGAGACACGGCCGGGGTACATCGGTACGGATCGAAGTGGTACTGGAGCTATCCGGCCGGGCATGAACCCGGGATACTGGCCCACGGGCTATGTCCTCATAGCCACGCGCCAGCTGTTCACAGCCGTCTCCAGGGAGATGACACGATGCCTATCGCTACTCCAGAGGTCTACGCCGAGATGCTCGACCGGGCCAAGGCAGGCGGTTTCGCCTACCCGGCCATCAACGTGACCTCGTCACAGACCCTCAACGCGGCGCTCAGGGGGTTCGCCGAGGCGGAGAGCGACGGCATCGTCCAGGTGTCGACCGGCGGCGCCGATTTCCTCTCGGGCACCACGGTCAAGAACATGGTGACCGGCTCGGTGGCGCTGGCGGAGTACGCCCGCGTCGTCGCGGCCAACTACCCCGTGACGATCGCCCTGCACACCGACCACTGTCCCAAGGACAAGCTGGACGGTTTCGTGCGCCCGCTGCTCGACATCTCCCTCGAGCGGGTGGCCAGGGGCGAGGACCCCCTCTTCCAGTCGCACATGTGGGACGGCTCCGCCGTGCCGCTGGACGAGAACCTGGAGATCGCCAAGGAGCTCATCGAGAAGACGGCCCGCGCGCGGATCGTCCTGGAGGTGGAGATCGGCGTGGTCGGCGGCGAGGAGGACGGCGTCGTCGGCGAGATCAACGAGAAGCTCTACACCACCACCGAGGACGCCCTCGCGACCGCCGAGGCCCTGGGCCTGGGTGAGCGGGGCCGCTACATGCTCGCCGCGACCTTCGGCAACGTGCACGGCGTCTACAAGCCGGGCCACGTCAAGCTCCGCCCGAGCGTGCTCAAGGAGATCCAGGACGCGGTCAGCGCCAAGTACGGCACGGAGAAGCCGTTCGACCTGGTCTTCCACGGCGGCTCCGGCTCGCTGCTCGAGGAGATCCACGAGGCCATCTCCTACGGCGTGGTGAAGATGAACATCGACACCGACACGCAGTACGCCTTCACCCGCCCGATCGCCGACCACATGTTCAGGAACTACGACGGCGTGCTCAAGGTCGACGGCGACGTCGGCAACAAGAAGGTGTACGACCCCCGCTCCTACGGCAAGGCCGCCGAGACCTCGATGGCGGCGCGCATCGTCGAGGCCGCCCAGCACCTGAAGTCCGCGGGCACCAAGATCTCCTAAGGCCGCGAAAGCGCCACGGCGGAAGGTCGCGCGAGATCGGCTTCCGGAAAGACTCCGGGGGCCGATCTTGGCCTGACGCGGGTACACCGGGTAGGACTGTCGTTATGGAATCGCACGAGAACCTCCTCGCCGGCCCGCCGCCCACCCTGCTCCCGGACCTGCCCGAGGCCCGGGAGGCGCTGGAATCCGGCGCCCAAGCATCCGACGTCGCCGCGCGCTTCCCCGCGTACCCGGCCGCCTGGGCCGTACTCGCGGACGAGTACTTCGCGGCGGGACACGCCGTGACGTCGTACGCCTTCGCCCGCACCGGCTACCACCGCGGCCTGGACCAGCTCCGCAGGGCGGGCTGGAAGGGTCACGGCCCGATTCCCTGGCAGCACCTTCCCAACCAGGGGTTCCTGCGCTGCCTGCACGCGCTGGCCCGCGCCGCCCAGAGCATCGGGGAGAAGGAGGAGGCCGAGCGGTGTTTCCAGTTCCTGAAGGACTCCAGCGCCGAGGCGTCCGAGGAGCTGACCAGCCGCTGACCAGGCGCTGTCCGGCCCCCGGCCCCGCACCCGGTCCCACCCCTGATCCGCCTCGCTGAGCCGTCGGTCAGCGTCCGGCCCGTCCCCGGGATCTCTCACCGCACCCCTCTTTCGCGAGGTGGGAGATCCCCATTTCGGACGCCGTCGGGTATTCTCTCCACGCAAGAGCCCCTGTCGCGATTGCGTCAGGGGTTTTCGTTTTTGTGGTGGGAGACTCACGATGCCGGCTGTCGTTCTCGTTGGTGCCCAGTGGGGCGATGAGGGCAAGGGTAAGGCGACCGACCTGCTCGGAGACCAGGTCGACTACGTCGTCAGATACCAGGGGGGCAACAACGCGGGCCACACGGTCGTCATCGGCGACCAGAAGTACGCGCTGCACCTGCTGCCCACGGGAGTGCTCTCCCCGAACGTCGTCCCCGTGATCGGCAACGGCGTCGTCATCGACCCGGGCGTGCTGCTGAGCGAGATCGACGGGCTGGAGGCCCGCGGGGTCTCCTCCGAGCGCCTGCTGATCTCCGCCAACGCGCACCTGATCATGCCTCACCACAAGGCCCTCGACAAGGTCACCGAGCGCTACCTCGGCAAGGCCAAGATCGGCACGACCGGGCGCGGCATCGGCCCCGCGTACGGCGACAAGATCTACCGGATGGGCGTGCGGGTCCAGGACCTGCTGGACCCGGGCATCCTGCAGAAGAAGATCGAGGTCGCGCTGGGCGAGAAGAACCAGATCCTCACCAAGATCTACAACCGCCGGGCGATCGACGCGGGCAAGGTCCTGGAGGAGTATCTCGGCTACGCCGAGCGCCTCACGCCGCACATCGCCGACACCTCGCTGATCCTCAACAGGGCGCTGGACGAGAACAAGGTCGTGCTGCTCGAGGGCGGGCAGGGCAACCTGCTCGACATCGACCACGGCACCTACCCCTTCGTCACCTCCTCCTCCCCGACGAGCGGCGGCGCCTGCTCCGGTTCCGGCATCCCGCCGACCCGGCTCACCGGCGTGATCGGCATCCTGAAGGCGTACACCACCCGCGTCGGCTCCGGCCCGTTCCCGACCGAGCTCGACGACGAGATGGGCGAGTGGCTGCGCACCACCGGCGGCGAGTACGGGGTGACCACCGGCCGCAACCGCCGCTGCGGCTGGTTCGACGCGGTCATCGCCCGCTACGCCACCCGGATCAACGGCGTCACCGACTACTTCCTCACCAAGCTGGACGTGCTGTCCGGCCTGGACAGGATCCCCGTCTGCGTCGCCTACGAGGTCGACGGCGTCCGCCACGACGAGGTCCCGATGACCCAGACCGACTTCCACCACGCCAAGCCGGTGTACGAGGAGTTCCCCGGCTGGAAGGAGGACATCACCGGTGCCCGGAGCTTCGAGGACCTGCCCGCCAACGCGCAGGCGTACGTGAAGGCCCTGGAGGAGATGAGCGGCGCCAGGATCTCGGCCGTCGGCGTCGGCCCCGGCCGTACCGAGACGCTCCAGATCCACTCGATGCTCTAGTTTCCACGGTTTCCGCGGTTTTCACCGGTACGGCCCGCGCCCGGCGTCGCCGAGGGGCGAGCCGTACCGGAGGATCGGCGCCCGGGGTGGATAAGGTCCCTGTGTGCATGCCGAGATTCACGGTCACCGCGGCGCCCGCGGGCTCCGTCCCGAGAACACCCTGCCCGGCTTCGCCCACGCCCTCGAACTGGGTGTCGACGCGCTGGAGCTCGACGTCGCGCTGACGGCCGACCGGCGGCTGGTGCTCACCCACGATCTCACCGTGTCCCCGGTGACCAGCGCCGACGTCCGCCCCGCCTTCGCGGGCGACCCCGCCTTCCCGTACGTGGGCCGGCCCGTCGGCGCGCTCACGCTGGCGCAGCTGCGCACGCTGGAGTGCGGGGTACGGGTGCCGCGCCACCCCGGCGACCGTTTCGCCCCGACCCAGGTGCCGGTGCCGAACACCCGGATGCCGACCCTGGGCTCCGTGCTGGGGCTGATGGACGCGTACGGCGCCGACGGGGTGCGGGTGCACGTGGAGCTGAAATCCGATCCGACCCGGCCCGACCTGAGCGCCGACCCCGCCGAGTTCACCGAGATGGTCGTCGCCGAGCTCGACCGCCACCGCCGGCTCGACCGGGCGGCGATCCTCAGTTTCGACTGGCGCGTCCTGCGGATCGCCCGCTCGCTGGCCCCCGCGACCCGGCGGTACGCCCTGATCGAGCGCGCCACCATGGACAGCGTCTGGCTCGACGGCCTCCGCCTGGAGGACTTCGACGGCGACGTCCCGGCCGCCGCCGCCGAGGCCGGGGGCACCACGCTCTCCCCCGAGCACGTGATGGTCGACCGGGAGTTCGCCCGGCTGGCCGAGAAGGCCGACCTGCCGATGGCGGTGTGGACCGTCAACGACCCGGAGCGGGCCGCGGAGCTGCTCGACCTCGGGGCGGCCGCGATCGTCACCGACTATCCCGACCGGATGATCGCCCTGTGGGCCGGGCGGGGCATGCGCGTCCCCAGGCCGGTCACCCCCGCGCACCCCCTGAGCGCCTGAGGGCCGGGGTGCGGAGCGCGGGAGATCACATCCAGCCGTTGCGGCGGAAGCCTCGGTAGAGCAGCGTGCAGGCGACGACCATCACGCCGATCACCACCGGATAGCCGAACACGGAGTCGAGCTCGGGCATGTGCTCGAAGTTCATCCCGTAGATGCCGGCGATCATCGTGGGGACGGCCATGATGGCGACCCACGAGGAGATCTTCCGCATGTCCTCGTTGGCGAGCGCGTTGGAGCGGGCGAGCGCCGCCTGCAGTATGGAGTTGCAGAGCTCGTTGGACGACTCGACCTGCTCGCAGACGCGGGCGAGGTGGTCGACGACGTCACGGAAGTACTCGCGCATCTCGGAGGGGATCATCCGGCGCTGGGCCAGCGTGGACATCGGCGACTGGAGCGGCATGACGGACCGCTTCATCTCGATCATCTCGCGCTTGAGGTTGTAGATCCGGCCGATGTCGCGGGCGCTGACGTCGGCGAAGACCATGGCCTCGACGTCCTCCAGCTCGGCCTGCATCCGGTCGGCCACGCTGAGGTACCTGTCGACGACGTGGTCGGCGATCGCGTGCAGCACCCCGGTGGGGCCCCGGTTGAGGAGCTTGGGCTTGTCCTCGAGGCGGGCGCGCACCTCCGAGAGGGGGCAGTGGCTGCCGTGGCGCACGGTCACCACGAAGTCGGGGCCGACGAACACCATGAGCTCGCCGGTGCCGATGATCTCGCTGGTGGCGGTCAGCACGTCGTGGTCGATGTAGGCGACGGTCTTCAGGACCACGAACACCGAGTCGCCGTAGCGCTCGACCTTGGGCCGCTGGTGAGCCTTGACGGCGTCCTCGACGGCGAGCGGGTGCAGGGCGAAGACCTCCGCCAGCCACTCGACCTCGGGGGCGTCGGGCTCG
Source organism: Streptosporangium sp. NPDC023825 (assembly GCF_040639575.1). Classification (NCBI taxonomy): domain Bacteria; kingdom Bacillati; phylum Actinomycetota; class Actinomycetes; order Streptosporangiales; family Streptosporangiaceae; genus Streptosporangium; species Streptosporangium sp. NPDC023825. Next base: position 257,160 of record NZ_JBFAAE010000002.1, read on the forward strand.
TGCAGGCCGACCCAGACGAAGGCGTTGCCCCCGCCGGAGCCCTTGCCGGAACCCCCGTCGGAGGCCGCGTCGTGGGCCGCGTTGTGGGCGCGGACGATCTCCAGGGCGTCGGGGATGCCCAGGGCGTCGATCTTCTTGCCGCCGACGTAGGCGGCGTACTCCACGAGCGAGTCGCTCGGCGGGACGCAGACGCCGGTCATCCGCTCACGGAGCGAGACGGCGGGCACGTGCGCGGCACGGATCGTGCGGGTGTGCTTGATACGGGGAAAAAGAAGCGAGGAGCGCATGGCGAGCCTTTCCCGCCCAACCTGGCGGGATCCACACGCGATGCGATGTCACCCCCGGTGAGGGAGGTGATGCGTGTGGCGCCGGTCGGGCACCGAGATGGGGTGGTCGAGGGTGCGCACAGCAGGAGTGCGCGAGCACGTACTGCTGGGATCGCCAGAGGACATCCCGAACCACCTCCAATCAGCAAGAGACACGCAAAGCCACCCAAAAGTTAACACGATCGGGGGGACGTCTCTCAGTTTACTCCCAGGTTCAAGTGTTGATCATGCACAACCAGACAAAATTCACACGCCCTTTACGGCGTCTCCCCCCGGGTACGGGTGCCCGGCGTCGTCCACAGGCTGTGGACGACGCCGCGGATCCGCGTCCGCCGCGGGCCTCCCGAAGTGCCGGCCTCCTGCTCGCGGGGAGCGGGGGAAGCCTGGCGGACGCGGGCTCGGAAAGCCGTCCGGGGCCGCGGGACCCGGGGGTGGCGGGCGCGGGCCCGAGGGGGACGCCGGGGGGACGATAGGCTCTGACGAGTGCGCGTTCTTGTGATTGGATCCGGCGGGCGTGAGCATGCCCTGTGCCGGTCGCTGGCGGCGGACCCCCAGGTCACCGAGGTTCACTGTGCTCCCGGAAACGCGGGTGTCGCGCAGGTCGCGACCCTGCACCCGGTGGCGCCGACCGACCCTGCCTCGGTCACCGAGCTGGCCGGAAGGCTCGGGGCGGACCTGGTCGTGATCGGCCCCGAGGCACCCCTGGTCGCCGGGGTCGCCGACGCCGTCAGGGAGGCCGGGATCCCCTGCTTCGGGCCCTCGCGGGAGGCGGCGCTGATCGAGGGTTCCAAGGCCTTCGCCAAGGACGTCATGGTCGCGGCGGGCGTTCCCACCGGGCGGTCGCACACCTGCGTCACGCCCGAGGAGGTCGCCGCCGCGCTCGACGAGTTCGGCACGCCGTACGTGGTCAAGGACGACGGCCTGGCCGCCGGCAAGGGCGTGGTGGTCACCGGCGACCGCGACGAGGCGCTCCGGCACGCCGCCGCCTGCGGGCGGGTCGTGATCGAGGAGTTCCTCGACGGCCCCGAGGTGTCGCTGTTCGCGCTCTGCGACGGCTCCACCGCCGTGCCGCTCCAGCCCGCCCAGGACCACAAGCGCGCCTACGACGACGACCAGGGCCCCAACACCGGCGGGATGGGCGCCTACACCCCGCTGCCGTGGGCGCCGGACGACCTCGCCGACCAGGTGATGGCCGAGACCGTCATGCCGACCGTGACCGAGCTGGCCAGGCGCGGCACGCCCTACACGGGGGTGCTGTACGTGGGGCTGGCCCTCACGTCCAAGGGCCCGAAGGTGATCGAGTTCAACGCCAGGTTCGGCGACCCGGAGACCCAGGTCGTGCTGGACCGGCTGGAGACGCCCCTCGCGGGCCTGCTGCTCGCCTGCGCGAACGGGACGCTCGACCGGTTCGGGCCGCTCTCCTACCGCGACGGCGCCGCGGTGACCGTGGTGATCGCCGCGGAGAACTACCCGGCGGAGCCGGTGAAGGGCGACGTGATCGAGGGGCTGTCCGACCCGGTCGAGGACGCCTACGTGCTGCACTCGGGCACCGCCCTCGACGGCGACCGGATCGTCTCCAACGGGGGACGGGTGCTCAGCGTGGTCGGCACCGGGCCCGACGTCCCCGCGGCCCGGGCGGCGGCCTACGAGGCCGTGGAGCGCATCCGGATGCGCGGCTCGCACCACCGCACCGACATCGCGGGCCGCGGCGCCTGACCTGCGGTTCCCCGGGGATGCTCATGGCCGCGGGGACGACGTGCCGATTTCCCGCGAGCGCCCGAATCCCCGGTTTTCCCGAGGGCGTAGCGCTTGATCGGCATGTCGCGGTAAGCCTGGGGCAGTCGGCAGTGCCCCGGCATGCCCGTCCCAGGCCGCTCCCCCCGGAGGAACGATGTCGCTTGACCCCGCGATGCCCCCCGAGCGGATCGGCGACACCGGCGTGCTGCGCTGGCCCGGCACCTGGCGGGTGTACGTGGCCACCCGGAGCGAGGAGATCAGGGCCGACGCCGAGCGGGCCCTCACGATGCGCGACGAGGCGGGCCAGCTGGTCTCGGTGGGCGAGGGCATCGGCACGCACCTGGCCCGCGCGGAGACGTACGCGCGCAGCAGGCACGGCGTGCGGCGCTGGCTGACCGGCCAGGCCGTCGAGGGCGCCTGGTCCAACGTCAACAGCGCGACCGTGATGCTGTACGGCGTGCTGCCGACGGCGGAGCTGTGCGGGCGGGGCCCGGAGGTGGCGGCGATCGGCCGGGCCTACCTGCCCGGCGACGACCCCCGGCTGGTCCACCTCCAGGCCAGGCTCGCGGCGGGGGACCTGGGGGAGAACGACAGGCCGCTGATGCAGTCGGTGCTGCGGGCCGCGTACACCGCGCAGGCCATGGAGACCGGGCGGGTCCGCAGCTTCCGCAACCTGCTGCTCGGCGGGGTGGTCATGCTGACCCTGATCGTGCTGGGCGTGGTGGTCATCGGCGCGATCTGGCCGAACGTCATCCCGATGTGCGGCAACCAGTCGGTGATCCGCACCCAGGGGCTGATGCCCGCCCAGATCTGCCCGACGGGCGGCCTGCAGCCCGGCCACGGCGACGTCCCGCTCGTGGCCCTGATCGGCATGCTGGGCGCGGCGCTGGCCACCGCGGCCTCGCTGTCGACCCGCTCGGAGCTGTCCACCCGCTACTCGCTGGCGGTCGTCCAGAACCTTCTCAAGGCGCCCGCGGGGGTGGCCACCTCGGTGCTCGGGCTGCTGATCCTGAACTCGGGCTTCGTGCCCGGTTTCGCGGGGCTGGGCTCGCAGCCCGCGATCCTGGTCTGGGCGATGGCGTTCGGGTACGGCCAGCAGGTCGTCACCCGCTTCGTGGACCAGAGGGCCGACAACCTCCTGTCGGCCGCCTCACCGCTCACCGCCGCGGGCGGCACGAAGGACAGGTAGCGCCGCCCGCCAGAGCGGCGCCCCTGCATGTCCCACGGCCGCCGGACCATGAGATGATCTTCTGCGCGGCACGGCCGCGAGCGGTGCGGGAGACATGGTCGAAGGGGCGCGGGGACACCGGGGAGCACGGGCGGGCGGGCCGCCGGCGCCCGCCGCCGCGAGGGCCGATGATTACCGGCGATCCGAGGGGTAGTTCCCCCCTGAAGTGGCCGTTTCAGGGGCATCCAACGGCTACTGTTGGCCGGATAAACCTCGGCTGCCGCCCCGCGCCACATGAATCACCCGAACCACTTCAAGGAGCATGACGCATGGTCCGTTACCGCGTGCGCGGTGGCAACCCACTTCGTGGAACCGCCTTCATCCAGGGCGCCAAGAACGCCGTGCTTCCCATGATCGGCGCGGCGCTGCTGGCGTCCAGAGGCCGGACGGTCCTGCGCAACGTCCCCATCATCGAGGACGTCCGCCGTGCGGTCGAGCTGGCCGAGACGGTCGGTGCCACGGTCGAGCTCCACGAGGCGGAGCGCACACTGGTGATCGACGCCTCGACGCTCAGCAGCCCGGTCCTGCCCGCCGAGATCGCCCGCCGCTTCCGCGGTTCCGTGCTGTTCGTGCCCGCCCTGCTGCACCGCCTCGGTGAGGCGATCATCGAGGGCGTGGGCGGCTGCAACCTGGGCAGCCGCAACCTCGACTTCCACTACCTGGGCTACAAGCGCCTGGGCGCGCTCGTGGACGAGGGCGACTCGGTCATCCACGTCAAGTCGGCGGGCCTCACCGGCGCCACCCTGTACCTGGACACCCCCTCGCACACCGGCACCGAGAATCTGATCATGGCCGCCGCCCTCGGGCGCGGCACCACCGTGATCGAGAACGCGGCGCTGGAGCCCGAGGTCCTCGACGTGATCGAGATGCTGACCCGGATGGGCGCGAAGATCAGCGGCGGCGGCACGGGCTTCATCACCGTGGAGGGCGTGGAGGAGCTCCAGGCCGTCGAGCACACCGTGATGCCCGACCGCCTCGACGCGGGCGTGTTCGCCATGGCCGCCGCCGTCACCGGCGGCGAGGTCAACCTGGTCGGCGCCGACCTGGACCACCTCGGCGTGGTCCGCTACAAGCTGGAGCAGATGGGAGTGGAGTTCGCCGACCACGGCGCGGTGCTCCACGTACGCAGGGACCGCCCGCTGCGCCCGATCAACGTGATCACCGACACCTACCCCGGTTTCGCCACGGATCTGCAGTCGCCGATCATGACGGTCGCCTGTCTCGCCGACGGTGCCAGTTACATTCATGAACGCATCTTCGATGGGCGTTTCGCTCTGGCCTCAGAGCTGAACAAGATGGGCGCCGATATTGAGGTGAAAGAGAACAGTGCTGTCGTTCGCGGCGCCACTCCGCTCACCGGGACACAGGTGACCGCGCACGATCTGCGTTCCGGAATCGCGCTCGTGCTCGCGGGCCTGGCCGCCGAGGGGGAGACCGTGATCGAATCCGGATATCTCATCGACCGCGGGCACTCTTATCTGGCCGAGCGTATGCAGTCCCTGGGGGCCGATGTGCGGCGAGAGATTTCAGCTTCATAATCAGCAGGTTTGAGACGCTCAAAAACCGCTCTGACCTGTGTAAACGATGCCAGTCATGGCTTTAACCCGGAAGTTGCTTCCGGAATTGGCCGCAAATCGGGCGTGACATTACGGCCCTCGCGAGCGATCGTTCCAAAAGAGAGCCGAAAACAAACGGACGGCATGATGGGACGAACATTGGTCGAGCGGGCCGAAGAAGCGCCACGAGTGTCACGCCCGGGTGCCATGACACCGGACCTCACTATCGGTGTGGTGGGCCCCCATGACCTCGTCGAACGGGTGATGTTGATGGGGCATGCGGCTGCCCCGTTACCCTGCCGCCTGGTGGCGGCGGCATACCGTGACGAGCAGGAGGCAGCCGACAAGGTCACCCGGCTGGGAGCCGGGGTCGACGCATGTCTGTTCGCCAGCCCGGTCCCCTACGACCTGGCCCGGCGATCGGGGGTGCTGACGATGCCCGCGACGTATGTCCAGCTCGGCGGCGCCGCGCTGATCGCCGCGCTGGCGAGGGCCGCGCTGGACGAGCGGATAGACCCGCGCAGGGTCAGCATCGACGTCCTGGGCAGGGCAGAGGTCGAGGAGGCGTACAACGATCTAAGTCTCCCCTCGGGGGATGTGCAGAGCCGCGACGAACCGGGCGCCACCGGTACGATCGCGGCCTTCCACGAACGCCTCGCCCGCCAGGGCAGCACGAGCGGGGCGCTCACCTGCCTGCCCGCGGTCGCCGACCGCCTCCAGACCGCGGGGGTGCCCGTGGTGAGGATCCGCCCCACCTCCGCCGCGGTGCGCACGGCGCTGCACACGGCGGCCCTGCTGGGCGCGCACCACAGACTGGAGGAGTCGCAGCTCACCGTGGTCCTGGTGGAGGTGCCCACGCTGCGCGAGCCGGTCCGCCGGGCCGCGCCGCGCTACTGGCGCGACGAGCTCCGGCTGTCGCTGCACCGGTTGCTGGTGCAGGAGGCCAACCGGATCAACGCGTCGGTCACCGCGGTCGACGACCACAGCTACATGGTCACCGCGACCCGCGGTTCGGTCGCCGCGGCCACCGAGGGCTTCCGGGTCCTGCCGTTCGCCGCGCGGGTCCGCGACGAGCTGGGCCTGGCGGTCGAGGTGGGCGTCGGCATGGGCCGCACCACCCACGACGCCGAGTCGCACGCCAGGGCCGCGCTGGCGCGCACCCAGGCGGGCAAGCAGGCCCAGGGCTTCGCGGTCGACCGCGAGGGCAGGGCGCTGATCCCGGCGCCCAGGATGCCCCCTCAGGGCGCCGGACCGCTCAAGCCGAAGGGCGTGGAGGTCCTGGCCCGCCTGGCGGCCAAGCTGGAGGGCGGGGACACGGTGGTGGACGCGGAGGGCGCGGGCAAGATGCTCGGCGTCACCCCGCGCACGGCACGGCGGTTGCTGCGCACGCTGGTAGACGAGGGACTCGCGTGGCCGCTTCCGCCGAACCGGACGCCGCAGCCGGGGCGCCCCCGGCAGCTGTACCGGCTGATCGTGGAGAAGCTCGGCACCCGCTGAGCCCCGCGCGCGGTCCGCACCGACCTGGAGGCTTCCGCCGCACCCGGGCGGCGGAACCTCCCAGGTCACGGCGCGCCGGTCCCGGCGTGGCGTGACCCGCCGGCTCGCGGCGCGCCTCATCGCGGGCTGTTCACCACGGCCCGCCCGGCCCGGCGTGTTCACCGCGGTTTGTTCATTCCGGCCTGTTTGTTTTGGCCTGTTCACCGGTCCTGTTCACCGGGTCCGTTCATTCCGGCCAGCCCGTTACGGCTCGCCCGGCCCGGTGCGGCGAAGCTCCCGGGCCGCGACTCCCCGGGACGCGCTCCGCCGGATCCGGCCGGACGCGGTGTCGCCGAAGGTGTCGCCGCACCCGGCCGGTCACGGTCCGCCCCGCCGGATCCCGAGGTCCGAAACCCGCGAGCGGATTGTCGGTTTCAACCGCTATTGTCATGAGCTATGGGTCAAGACAGTACTGACAGCCGCAAAGCGCTCCTCGTCTGGGGGGCGCTGGCGATCGTGTACGTGGTGTGGGGTTCCACGTACCTGGCGATCATGATCACGATCGAGACGATCCCGCCGCTGCTCAGCGGGGCTGTCCGCTTCGTCACGGCCGCGCTCGTCCTCGGCGCCGCGGTGTACCTGCTGAAGGGCCGGGACGCCTTCCGGATGACCTGGAAGCAGGCGGGCGGGGCCGCCCTGGTCGGCCTGCTGCTGCTGACCGGCGGCAACGGCATGGTCGCCGTGGCCGAGCAGCACATCTCCAGCGGCCTGGCGGCGCTGCTGGTGGCCTCGACACCGCTCTGGCTGGTCGTCTTCAGGATCCTGTTCAGGGACCGGCCACGGATGCTGACGCTCGTGGGGGTGCTCGTCGGGTTCGGCGGCGTGGCGGTGCTGTCGCTGAGCGGCGGAGGCAACGCGGCCGACGGCGCCGGGATCGCCATCATCCTGCTGGCGTCGCTGTCGTGGGCGATCGGCTCGTTCCTGGCCTCCCGCATCCCGATGCCCGCGAACCCCTTCTCCGCGAGCGCCGTCGAGATGGCGGCGGGTAGCGTCGGGCTCGCCCTGACCGCCGCCGTGGTGGGCGAGCGCCTCGACGCCGCCACCGTCTCCGCGCGGTCGTGGACCGCGCTGGCCTATCTGATCCTGATCGGGTCGCTGGTCGGCTTCACGGCGTACGTGTGGCTGCTGGGCAACGCCCCGATCTCGCTGGTCTCCACCTACGCCTACGTCAACCCGGTCGTGGCGGTCGTGCTGGGCGCCCTCGTGCTGAGCGAGCCGGTCACCGGCTCGATGGTCGCCGCCGGCGTGGTGATCGTCATCGGAGTGGCCCTGGTGGTCTCCACCGAACGGCGCGGGAAGCCGGAGCCCGCACCGGAGGCGAAGCCGGAGCCCGCGACCGTGTAGCCCGCGACCGTCCAGGCCGTACAGCCCGCGACCGTGCAGGCCGTGCAGGCCGCGGGCACCCGGCGCGAAGGCGGTCCGGCGCGGGGGCCGGAACAGGGGGGCCGGAATGGGGACGGCCCGGCGCGCGGCCGGGCCGAGCCGGACAGGTCAGGCGGGTTCAGCCGGGTCAGGCGCTCCGGAAGGCCGACGCGGCGGCCAGGAAGGTGTCGTTGGCCTCCGGGTCGCCGATGGAGACGCGGGCGCCCTCCCCGGCGAAGGGCCGCACCGCGACGCCCTCGGTCGCGCACGCCCCGGCGAAGTCGAGCGTGCGCTCCCCCAGCCGGAGCCAGACGAAGTTGGCCTCGCTCACCGGCACCTCCCAGCCCTGGGCGATCAGCGCCTCGCGGACCCGGTCGCGCTCCTTGACCACGGCCTCGACCCGCTCCATCAGCTCGTCCTCGGCGGCCAGCGAGGCGACCGCGGCGGCCTGGGCGAGGTGGTTGACCGCGAACGGCACGGTCGTCTTGCGGACGGCGGACGCCACCGGCTCGTTGGCGATCAGGTAACCCACCCGGAGCCCGGCCAGGCCGTACGCCTTGGAGAAGGTCCGCAGCACGGCCACGTTCGGCCGGTCGCGGTAGACGGTGAGCCCGTCGGTGACCCCGGCGTCCCTGACGTACTCGCGGTAGGCCTCGTCGAGCACGACGAGCACGCTCTCCGGCACCCGGTCGAGGAAGGCCTCCAGCTCGGCCGCGTGGACGACCGTGCCGGTGGGGTTGTTCGGGTTGCAGACGAAGATCATGCGGGTGTGGGGGGTGATCGCGTCGGCCATGGCCTCCAGGTGGTGCGTCTCCCCCAGCAGCGGGACCCGCACCGAGGTCGCCCCTGCCAGGTCGGCCAGGAGCGGGTACGCCTCGAAGGACCGCCAGGCGTAGATCACCTCGGCGCCCGGCTCGCTCACGGTCTCGAAGAGCTGCTGGGCCACCGTCACCGAGCCCGCGCCGAGGGCGACGTGCTCGGCCGGGACGCCGTATCTCTCGGCGATCGCCCCGGTCAGCTCCGTGGCCGCCGGGTCGGGATAACGGTGCATCTGGGTCGCCGCCCTGGCGACCGCCTCGACCACCGAGGGCAGCGGCTCGTAGGGGCATTCGTTCGAGGAGAGCTTGTAGGACCGGCCGTCGGCGGACACCACGGCCTTGCCCGCCCGGTAGGCGGGCATCGTGTCCAGGATCGCGCGGAAACGAGGCATGGCCTTACTTTATGAGCAGCGGGCGGATGGGGCATCCTGTAACACTGGAGGTGAGAGGCATGCCCGACCGGAAGGACGACATGAGCATCGCACCGCTGGCCGACATCGAGCCCATTCCCGACTGGGCAATTCCTCCCATAGAGGGCTTCACCGCCGATGACCTCGATCGGCTTCCGGGGATCCCCCCTCACACGGAACTCATCGATGGCACTCTCGTGTTCGTGAGCCCCCAGACCCGTTTTCACGCTCTCGTGCTGTTCCTCCTGCACAAAGAGCTTGATCAGGCTGCTCCCGCCCATCTTCGGGTGGAGCAGGAGATGACGGTGAAGCTGGGGCGACGTCAACGGCCGGAGCCCGACCTGGTGATCCTCCACGCACACGCACCCTCCGAGATGTCACGGACCTTCTACGAGGCGGCGGACGTGCTGCTCGCCGTCGAGGTCGTCTCCGAGGAATCCGAGGAGCGCGATCGCAACCGCAAGCCCCAGATGTACGCCGAGGCCGGCATCCCCCACTTCTGGCGTGTCGAGAACATCGAGGGCCGCCCCAGCGTCCACGTCCACGAACTGAACCCGGTGACAAGGGTGTACGCGCTCACCGGTGTCCATCAGAATCGCCTGAAGCTCAGTCTTCCCTTCGACATCGACATCGATCTGACGGATATCGCCAACCCTCGCGGTCGATAGCCACGTCTGGCGACCGTGCCGGTACAGGCCCTGATCGATGACCGGCCGGTGTTCCTGGAACATCATGCGAGCGCGGTGCGATCGGCCCAGCGGCCGGGTGCCGGCTACTCCTTCAGGGAGCGGAGCATCGGGGGGTGCAGCGCCACGGCGGGGCCGCGGCGGTAGAGCTTGGCGGGGCGGCCGCCGTCGCGGGTGGTGGTGCCGCCGGTGGGCACCAGGAAACCCTCGGCCTTGGTGACCTTGCGGTGGAAGTTGCGCGGGTCGAGGGGACGGCCCCAGACGATCTCGTAGACCCGGCGCAGCTCGGCGACGGTGAACTCCGGCGGGCAGAAGGCCGCGCCCAGCGGGGTGTACTCCAGCTTGGCGCGGGCCCGCTCGATCCCGTCGACCATGATGCGCCGGTGGTCGAAGGCCATCTCGCGCAGCAGCGCGGAGACCGGCTGCCAGCTCATGTGCGCCTCGGTGGAGGTCGGCAGGTGCGGGGCGAGACCGAGGTAGGCCACGCTCAGCACGCGCTGGCGCGGGTCGCGGTCGGGGTAGCCGTAGGTCTGGAGCTGCTCCAGGTGCACGGGGGCGCCCGGCAGGCCCGCCCGTTCCGCGAGGACCCGGGCCGCGGCCGCGGGCAGGTCCTCGTCGAGCTGGATGAAGCCGCCTGACAGGGCCCAGCGTCCCTCGTACGGCGGATTGTCGCGCCGCCAGACGAGCGCGCTCAGCACCTGGCGGCGCACCGTGAGGACGACAAGGTCCACGCTGACGGGAATGCGCGGCACCATGGCAGGCACGTTACACCGGTCAGACCCGCACGCGGACGTGCAGCGGCTCGGTGGCGGCGCGTCCGTCGGCCGCCGCGACCGAGACCTGGACCCAGGTGTCGTCCGGCACCTTGGACCAGTCGAACGGGATCCACGCCGTGCTCATCCGCACCGGCAGGTCCGGCGGCGGCTCGGTCAGGTTCACCCCGGCCACGTCGACGACGTGGGGCTCCTTCTGGCCCTTCCAGGTGAGCGTGACCTTGGAGCCCATGGGGATGTTGTAGCCGCGGATCTCCACGCCGTCCTGGATGTCGCGCTGCATGCGGATCGCGTCGGCCGCGATGGGCCGGTCGTGGTCGCGGGCGATCTCCTCGGCGAGGGACGGGGAGCCGCAGGTGTAGAAGTCGCTCCACATGTAGGAGACGACCTTGGAGACGTAGCGCCCGACCTGCGCCACGGCCGTGTCGAGCCGCTCCTTGTCGGTGCGCCCCCGCTCCGAACCCGCGGCGCACCGCTCCTCGCCGGTCGGCTCGAAGGCCTCGACGTTGGCCCAGAGCTGCACGTTGAAGCCCTGCTCGACCATCCTGGTCCTGGCCAGGGACATCTCGCGGTAGTAGTCGCGGGTCGAGCCGTGGTAGGCGTCGCCGTTGGTCTTCTCGTCGACGGCCGGGCGCAGCCGCTCGTCGACCTCGTCCTCGCGCTGGTCGGGCCAGAACAGCCCGACCTTGCCCGTACCCCGGCTGTCCTGCGGGGCGATGATCCCGACGCCGGTCCTGGCGAGGGCCTCGAAGCCCTTGGCGACCTGCTTGGGGGTGGCGCTGAACGGCCGCTCCTTGCGGGCGTCGAGATAGGGGCTGACGAGGACGGGCCTGCCGGGCATCTCCTGCTCGACGATCTCGTGCTGCGAGGCGTAGACCCTGAGCGTCGGGTGGTCGTCCTCGGAATCGCCGATGTACTTCATCTCGCGCATCTGCAGCTCGAACGGCTGGTAGAAGCCGCCCAGCGACTCCCGGTCCTGGAAGCGCGCCCCGTAGTCCTGCATGATCCGCCGGGTGAGCGTGGTGAGCGTGTCCGTGCCCTGCTTGGCGGCCCGGGTCTTCTGCGCCGGGTCGCGGGGGGCGAGCGGCAGCGCGGGGTAGACCTTCACCCCGAACCGGTCGCCGAGGTCGAGCAACTCGGTGAGGCTGTCCTCGTGCGCGGCCGCGACCAGGATCACGTGGTAGCCGCGCCCCCTGGCCCGGATGTTCGAGCAGCTCGGGTCGTCGGTGCCGTCGTCGGGGGCGACGATCCGGTAGAAGACGGTCTTCTCCGTGACGATCTTCCGCTCGAACTCGGGGCAGCGGAACAGGCCGGGCCCGAACGCCTCGTCGGTGCGGTAGACGAACGTCCAGCTCACCCGGTTGCCGGGGTTGGCGGCCCTGAGGTCGTTCTCCGCCGCCAGCGCGCACGGGACCCCGTCCTCCTCGCACGGCTCGTAGCGGGCGTCGACGTTGCCGTCGCCGTCGAGGATCCGGCCGTCGTCGTCGACGTTGCGCGCCTGCAGGCCCCAGCCGATCCGGATCACCGTGTCGCCGCCCACCTCGTGGATCGCGCCGAACTGCCGGCGCCAGGTGCAGTGGTCGGCGGTCGGGATCAGCCAGTAGCCGGTGATGGCGTACGGCCAGCGCATCGTCGTGTCGAACGTTCCACACGGGTCGGTGAACTCGGCCACCTCCGGCACCGGGACCAGGGGGGAGGCGGAGGGCGAGGGCGAGGGCGAGGCCGCGAGCGACGAGCTCCCCGCCGTCGGGGAGCCGTTCCCGGCGGGGGTGGTCACCACGAACGCCGCCACCCCTGCGAGGATCGCCACCCCCAGGAAAGCGATGAGCCAGCGCACGTTCAGGACACTACCGTTCTTGTGATCAGGCAGACATAAGGAGCCGGGCGAGCACCGTGAGCCCCTCCGTACCGGAGATCAGCTCTTGACGCCCGCCCACGCCTCCAGCTGGGAGACGAAACGGCGGGCCGAGTTGGGCCAGTGGTGGTTCGCACGAGCCGCCGCATACCCCCGGGCGCCCCGGCCATACCGCTCCCTGGCGTCGTCTCGCAGGAAGAGCACCGCCTGGGCCACGGCCTTGGGGTCCTGCCAGGGCACGACGATGCCGCTGTCGTAGCGTTCGACCAGCTCCACCGCGCGAGGCGAGGGCGTGGTGATCACCGGGATGCCGTGGGCCATGTACTCCACGATCTTCGTGGGCATGGAGTGCCGGTAGTTGGGCTCGTCGTGCAGCAGGGAGAGCCCCGCCAGCGCGCCGTCGAGCCGCTTGAGAGCCTCGTCGTTCGGCATGAAGTCGCGCCACTCCAGCACGCCCTCCGCGACCGCCTCGTTCAGCGTCGGCCGCGACTGCGGGTCGGCGTAGCCGATCAGCTCGACCGCCACCCGGTACGGCTGGAGCAGCCGGGCCACCTCGATGGCCTCGCGCACCCCGCGCGCCCCCGACAGCCAGCCGAGGTAGACGACGCGGTCGTCGCCCGGCGGGGTCACCTCGTCGGGCACCCAGGTCTCGTTGGGCACCACCAGGTGGGCCTGGCGGAACCGTCCGGCGTAGGCGGTCTCGGCGAGCAGCAGGTGCAGGTGCCGCTCGGCCGTGCCTTCGAGCAGGCGGGCCAGGAACCGCACCGGCGGGCGCAGGAACGCGGGCAGCCAGGGCTTCAGCGACAGCGTCGCCGGAGTGTCCTCGTGGACGTCCCAGACCACCGGGGGCCGCTTGCGCATGCCCACCACCGCGAGCAGCAGCTCCGGGTCGTGGATGACCACGAGGTCGACCTGCCCGCGCATGCGCTTGAACACCTTGCGCGCGGCGCGCACGGCCGCGAACCGCTTGCGCTCGGCGGCGCGGGGGAGGTCGACGCCGTTCACCCAGGAGCGGGCCATCACGCCCCGCGCCGTGTACGGGGCCGCATACGTGACCTCATGACCGGCGTCCACGAGCGCGCGGATCTGCCGGTGCAGGATCCGGGCGTCCTCGGGGTGATGCACCACCGTCATGACGAGCACGTGCACTGCGCGCAGCCCTCCGTCGCTAGAGCCGCTCGACGCGTTCACCCTCGGCGAGCACGCCTCGGGTGTCGAGCACGAGCTTGCCTTGGTCCTCGACGACCGACAGGTCGAAGGCGGCGTGCTGCTGCAGCAGCAGCGTCACGTCGGCTTCGGCCACTGCCGTGGCGAGGTCTTCCTCACGCGGCACCTCGACGTCGTCGACGCGCCATTCCTTGACGTACGGGTCGGCGAAGACGAGCTCCGCGCCGAGCTCCAGCAGCGCCCGCGCGACCGGCAGGGCCGGGGTCTCGCGCTCGTCGGCGATGTCGGGCTTGTACGTGACACCGAGCAGCAGCACCCTGGAGCCGTTGACGGGCTTGCGCTGCCGGTTGAGCAGTCGCTGCACGCGGGCCACCACGTACGACGGCATCCGCTCGTTGATCTCCTGGGCCAGCTCGACGAAGCGGAACGGGTAGCCCAGCTTGCGCACCGTGTAGGAGAGGTAGGACGGGTCGACGGGGATGCAGTGCCCGCCGACGCCGGGCCCGGGGAGGAACTTCTGGAACCCGAACGGCTTGGTGGCCGCGGCCTCGATCGACTCCCAGAGGTCGACACCGAGCTCGTCGCAGAAGATCGCCATCTCGTTGACGAGGGCGATGTTGACGTGGCGGTAGGTGTTCTCCAGGAGCTTGGCCATCTCGGCCTCGCGGGTGCCGCTGACCGGCACGACCTGCTCGATGAACTGCGAGTAGAACCCGACCGCGCGGTCCTTGCAGGCCGGGGTGTAGCCGCCGACGACCTTCGGGGTGTTGCGCAGGCCGTACTTGGGGTTGCCCGGGTCGATGCGCTCGGGCGAGAAGGCGAGGTGGAAGTCGGTGCCCGCGGCCAGGCCCGAACCCTTCTCCAGGATGGGCCGCGCGACCTCGTCGGTGGTGCCGGGCCAGGTGGTGGACTCCAGGACCACCAGCGAGCCGGCGCGCAGGTTGCGGGCGACGGTGCCGGTGGCACCCTCGACCGCCGACAGGTCGGGGCGGTGGTCCTCGTCCAGCGGGGTCGGCACGCAGATGACGATGGTCCGGCTGTCGGCCAGGACCGATTCGTCCAGCGTGGCGGTGAAGCCCCCCGCCAGCATGTGCTCAAGGTCGGCGTCGGTCAGGTCGTCGATGTAGGACGTGCCCGCGTTGAGGGCCTCGACCTTGACGGGGTCGACCTCGAAGCCGACGACCCGCAGACCAGCCGCCGTGGCCTCCTTGGCCAGGGGCATGCCGACGTAGCCCAGACCGATGATGGCCAGGTCGTAGGCAGTCACTGGATGACCTTGGAACGCCGGAAACAACACTTCATGGTCGCAAAGGCTATCTCAAGTCCGAACGAGCTACGCCTAATGCGATTGAACGCATCGCAAACGACTGGGTTCCCCGTTACCAACACGAGACCATCAACCAGCAATCGATCGGTAAATATCACGGTAAGTCTCCGCGATGCGGCTCCACGTACGCTTCGCCGCCACCTCGGCCCGTCCGGCCTCACCCATCTCGGCCCTCCGCTCCGGATCGTCACGCAGCCCGGCGATCGCCTTGGCCAGCGCCTCGGGGTCTCCCGCGGGCACCAGAAGCCCGGCCCCTTCGGAGCCCACGAGCTCGGAGAGGGCGGGCAGGTCGCTCAGCACGACCGGCTTGCCGAGGGCCATCGCCTCGACGGGTTTCAATGGCGTAACGAGTCGGCAGACGCGCAGGTCCTCACGGGGGCAGACGAAGATGTCGATCGCCGCCTGCGCCTGCAGGGCCTCGTCGGGGCCGACCCGTCCCGGCAGGATCGCGATGTCGCCCAGTCCCAGCTCCTCGACCTGTTCGAGCAGCGCCGCCCGCTCCACGCCGTCGCCGACGAGCAGCACCCTGACCGGCGCGCCCTCGTCCCGCAGGAGCGCGGCCGCGTTGATCATGGTGGCGAAGCCCTCGTAGGCCACGATGCTCGACACCGAGCCCATCACGATCTCACCGGGCTCGATGCCGTACGCGGCGCGGAACGCCGCGCCGTCGTACTCGGCGGTGAGCAGCGCGTCGTCCACCGCGTTCGGCGCGAGATAGATCTTCTCCCTCGGCACCCCGCGCTCGACGATCTCGGTGGCCATGGTCTCCGCGAGGGTGACCACGGCGTCGGCGGAACGCATGATGAACGCCTCGCGGTCGCGCTGGAGCACGTGCCGCTGGCTGCCGATGCGCTTGGGGTCGCGGGAGGCCCAGGTCTCCTCCAGGAAGCCCCGCACCTCGTAGACCATCGGCGTGCCGGTGCGCTCGCGCACCGCCAGCGCCACCGATCCGTTGCGGTGGTCGGTCGCGGCGTGCAGCACCTGCGGTCGCAGCGTCCTGACCAGCTCGGTCACCTCTCCGGCGCCGCGGATCATCCGCCCCTGGCTCTCGAACGGCACCTCGCCGCTCGGGATCAGCCGGTGGTAGGGGATGCCGTCGATCTCCTCGTACGGCGTCGCGTCGGCGTGACCCTGCATCATCGGCCAGCCCCAGCTGGTCACGACGTGCGGGTCGAGCCCGGCGGCCTTCTGCGAGGTGACGATGCGGTGGGTGCGGACGGTGTATCCGGCCTGCGTGTACGGCAGCGCGTTGGTCACGCAGTGCAGCACCCGGCCCTGGAACCGCTCGCCCACGATCACCTTCGCCTTGGGCGGGATCGGGTTCGGCTGGATCGCGGCCAGCTCTCCGGCGTAGTAGGCGTGCCGGCGTTTGATGAAGGGGTAGCGCGTGTGGGCCTGCAGCACCGCGGCGGCCTCGCTCATCCGGCCGGAGTCGAAGTGCTCCTTCGCCTCGCTCCACGGGCCCTTCACCAGGCGCATGCCGAGCTTGCGCACGACGATCTTGGCGCGCCGCGCGACGGGCCAGGCGAACCGGCCCACGACGGGGCGGACGCTCGGCGGGAGCGTCTCGGCCGCCGCCTGCGCCACGCGCACCGGGTCGGACTTCACCTTGGTCGCCACGACCCGGGAGACGATGACCGGGTGCTGGACGAAGCCCTTGATCAGCCCGCGCAGTCCCGCCCTGGCCGACTTCGCCGACACCGGGGCCGCCGGAGGCGTGGACGACGCCGGGAGCGACGCGGGGACCTTCTCCTCGTCCTCGTCCGAGGGCCTCGCCGTGACCGCGGGCATGTCGGAGACCGGAGGCGTGTCCGGGGTGGGATGCGTGTCCGGAGTGGGATGCGTGTCCGGGGTGGGAAGCGTGTCCGGGGCCGGGGACGTCTCCGCGCTCGGCGGGGGTGGCGGCTCCGTGGGCGTGTCCACGGCGGGCTCCTCCACGACCGGAGTCGTCTCCTGGACGGAGTGCGTCTCCTGGACGGGGGACGTCTTCGGAACGGAGGGCGTCTCGGACCGTTCCGGTTCCGCGGAGGCGGAGGTCCCGGCCGCCGGAGGCGTCACCGGAGCCGAGGTCTCGGCGGGGGCCTCGACGTCTGGAGGGGTCACCGAAGCGGCGGGCTCGACGGCGGGGGTCTCAACGGCCGGAGGCGTCACCGAGGGGGAGGGTGTCGCCGGCACCGAGGATGTCGCCGGACCCGGGGGCTTCGCCGGAACCTTCGCTGGAACCGAGGGGGAGTCTGGCCTGTTGGCATCGGATACCACGCCGTGACCGTACCATAGGCAACGTTTGCCCCACTGCCGCATGAAAGGCGAGGTCAATGAGGGACTTTGCCCGTCCGGGCGCTGCTCAGGGCCCCGACAATCCCCTCGTCCTGCACGTGCTCGGCGCGCGTCCCAACTTCGTGAAGGCCGCGCCCGTGGTGCGCGCGCTCACCGAACTCGGGGTGCGACAGGGCATCGTCCACACCGGTCAGCACTACGACGCGCTCATGTCGGACGTGTTCTTCGCCGACCTCGGTCTCCCCGAGCCGATCGCCAACCTCGGCGTCGGTTCCGGCTCGCACGCCCGCCAGACGGCGGCGCTGCTGGTCGGTCTGGAGGACGTGGTGCTCGAGCACCGTCCCACGCTGGTCGTCGTCTACGGCGACGTGAACTCGACGCTGGCCGCGATCCTCGTCTGCGCCAAGCTCCACGTGCCGACCGCGCACGTGGAGGCGGGCCTGCGTTCCTTCGACCGGGAGATGCCCGAGGAGGTGAACCGGGTCGTCACCGACGGCCTGTCCGACATCCTCTTCGCCACCTCGCCGGACGCGCTCTCCCACCTGGCCGCCGAGGGCGTCGACCCGGCCCGGGTGCACCTCGTCGGCAACCCGATGATCGACAGCCTGTTCTCCGCGCTCGACCACCTCGACCCCGCCCCGGTCCGCTCCCGGCTCGGCATCCCCGAGCGGTACGCGGTGGCCACCCTGCACCGTCCCGGCAACGTCGACGACCCGGCCTCCGCCAAGGAGCTGGTCGACGCCGTGCTGTCGGTGAGCGAGCGCCTCCCGGTCGTGGTGCCGCTGCACCCGCGCGGCCGGATCCGTCTGGCGGAGGCCGGACTGGTGAACGGGGACAACCTCCTCATCGTCGACCCGCTGGGCTACGTGGACTTCCTGTCACTGGTGCGGGGCGCGACGCTGGTCGTCACCGACTCCGGCGGCGTGCAGGAGGAGACGACCATGCTGGGCGTCCCCTGCCTCACGGTGCGGCCCAACACCGAGCGGCCGATCACCATCACGCACGGCACCAACCGGCTCGTCACCCCCGCGCAGCTGCCCGCCGCGGCCGATCGCGCGCTGGCGGACGGCGCGGCGACGCCGTCCGGCGAGCTGCCCCCGCTCTGGGACGGCAAGGCGGGCCCCCGGATCGCCCGGGTGATCGAGAGCTGGCTGCGCGGTGGCAACCTCTCACCGGCCGGACAATCGGTATCGCCCAAATCCCTTTAAAACGACTATTTCGGTACGGCTATGGTCGTACGCTGGCACGACCCCTGACAAAGGCGATTCCCCATGAGCGATGAGACCCCAGAAGAGCCGAAGTTCCAGCGTCTCGGGCCGATCAACTGGCTGCCCGAGGAGCGCAAGGTCGTCGAACGCCTCGAGGAGCGCGTCCAGGACCTGGAGCGGCGGCTCGCCATCGCCGAGGCGCGGGCCGATTACGCGCAGTGGAAGCTGGAGTCGACCAAGGTGCAGCGCCCCTACCGGGTGGCCGAGGCGCTGACGGCGGCCAAGGGTCCTGGGGTCACCGCGCTGCCCGGCAAGCTGCGCTCCGCGTTGCAGGCCCGCAAGGGGCCCAAGCCGCCCCGCCCGGTGGCCGAGGTGGTCGAGGAGCTCAAGAACCAGGGGCCCGTGGTCGACGTGCCGCAGGTCAAGTGGCCCGCGGGGCCGATCGTCCGCCCCGACATGAAGGTCGCGGTCATCCTGGACGACTTCTCCCGGATGGCGTTCAAGTACGAGTGGGACCAGATCGAGTTCGGGCTCCGCGACTGGCCGGAGATCTTCGCCGAGCGCCGGCCGGAGCTGCTGTTCGTGGAGTCGGCCTGGCACGGCAACCAGGGCCGCTGGCGCTACCAGATGACCGGCACGAAGGCTCCCAAGCCCGAGCTGCTCGCCCTCATCGACTGGTGCCGCGCCGAGGGGATCCCCACGGTCTTCTGGAACAAGGAGGACCCGCCGAACTTCGACTTCTTCATCGACACGGCCAAGCTGTTCGACTACGTCTTCACCTGCGACGGCGACATGGTCCCCCGCTACCGCGAGGTGCTGGGCCACGACCGGGTCGACGTCCTGCAGTTCGCCGCGCAGCCCCGGGTGCACAACCCCATCCAGGACAAGCGCGGGCGCGTGAACGACGTGGTCTTCGCGGGCATGTACTTTCGGGACAAGCACCCCGAGCGCCGCGAGCAGATGGAGACCGTCCTCGCCCCGATCCGCGAGCTCGGGCTGCACATCTTCGCCCGCAACGGCACCGTGGACGAGAAGTACGCCTGGCCGAAGGAGTACGTCCCGCACATCGTGGGCGAGCTGCCGTACGACCAGATGCTGGCCGCGTACAAGATGTACAAGGTCTTCCTCAACGTGAACTCGGTGCTCGACTCGCCGACCATGTGCGCCCGCCGCGTCTTCGAGCTGTCGGCCTGCTCGACGTCGATGGTCTCCGGCTGGTCCCGGGCCATCGAGGAGACCTTCGGGTCGCTGATCCCGATCGCCCGTGACGAGCTGGAGTCGTACAACCAGGTCCTGCACCTGATCAACAGCCCGGAGCTGCGCGCCCGCCAGGGTCACCTGGCCATGCGCGAGGTCTTCGACAAGCACCTGTTCTCGCACCGCGTCGACCAGATCCTGGGGATCCTCGGCAAGCCGGTGCAGCAGCGGACCCGGTCGATCTCGGTGGTCCTGCCCACCAACCGCGCCTCCCAGATCGAGCACGCGATCTCCTCGGTGGCCCGGCAGATCCACCGGCCCGTCCAGCTCGTCATGGTCCTGCACGGCCTCGACATCGACCCCGTCGTCGTCGCCGACAAGGCCCGGATGGCCGGGATCACCGACGTGGTGGTCCTGCCCGCCGACGAGTCGCTGTCGCTGGGCGCCTGCCTCAACATGGGCATCGCCGCCGCCGAGGGCGAGCTGATCGCCAAGATGGACGACGACAACCTGTACGGCGAGCACTACCTGTCGGATCTGGCCCGTGCCTTCGACTACTCCGACGCCGAACTGGTGGGCAAGGGCGCGCACTACGCCTACTTCGAGGGCAGCAACACCACGATGCTGCGCCTGCCCGGGCTGGAGCACCGGTACGCCTTCCTGGTGCAGGGCGGCACCTTCCTCGGCAAGGCCGACATGTTCCGGCACTACGGGTTCGAGGACGTCACGCGCGGCGAGGACACCCGGCTGGTCCGCCGCCTCAAGGAGGACCGCGTCAAGATCTACTCGGCCGACCGGTTCAACTTCGTCTACTGGCGCAGCGGCGACAAGTCCATGCACACGTGGCAGGCCGACGACATCAAGCTCACCCGCAACGCCCAGTTCTCCTTCGCCGGGCATCCTGAGGCGCACGTCATGATCTGACGTTGTGGAGCGGTTCCCGAAAGTTTTTCTGAGGTATGGGCACGACGGCTGCTCTGCCAGGCTTCCCGACAGGTAAGAACCGGCGCGTCAGGTGGGTTCGCGCTCCGGTGGGCGGGTGCTCCGGGCGGCCGTCGTTGGTGACCGTCCGGTGCGTCAGGCCTCCGGCCTGGCGGGCGCGCTGCTTGCGGATTCTTATAAGCCGCCCGGAACACCCACCCACCTCCGCACACGACTCGTCTCGCCGTAGGCCATGCAGACCGTAGCTGCTTTGCGACGGGCCGCCCATCGGGCTCTTTGCCGCTGAAGCAATCCGTACGGCGACGTTCGTGGCCAGGCACCGTAGCTGAAGCGCCAGCGCGGAAAGGAGCGCAGGGGGCGCTCGCCAGGGCTCGCTCGCCGTGGGTGGCTTATGGGGTTCCGTCGGGGAGTACGTCGCCCGCTGGCAGACGGAACCAGACGGTGGTGCCCGCCTCGGTGTCGTGGTGAACGCCCCATCCGGTGGCCATCGTTTCCCGCGGAACCGGATGTCGACGTCACCACACAGAAGGTCATCGCAGGCTGGCGGGCGAGCGCTCGGATCAAGGCCGATCCCGCCCGCTACGCCCATGCTCGTAAGGCCACACGCGGCGACTTCGGGCCGGTGGGGGTTTCGGCGTGAGCCCGAAGCGCGGTGACCGGGTCATGGTCCTGGCAGGTCGTCACTGAGCCGAACTTCTACTCTCCCCAAGGACGCCGGTTTCGGCTGCCGTCTCCTGCGTCGGCCGTGCCCCTCCCGGGCGAGCGGCGACGTTTTCACGATCCTCGGATTTCTGCTGTAACGACGTGGCATATCCGGACATCTCCTCTGATGCAGACCCCCGGGGGAAGGACATCCGTGTGGCCCCGCCCGACTCGAAGCAGCAGTTCGAGGAGATCTACATGACCAACTACCAAACGGTGACGAGCTACGTACGGCGCCGGACCGATTCGCCCGACGACGCCGCCGACGCGATCGCCGAGACATTCGCGACCGCCTGGCGCAGGGTCGGCGAGATCCCTCCGGCGGACGAGGCCAGGCTGTGGTTGTACGGCGTGGCGCGGCGGGTGCTGGCGAACCAGCGCCGAGGGGAGAAGCGGCAGGGCGCGCTCGCCGTACGGCTGCGCGCGGAGCTGACCGTGCTGGCCGAGTCGGCGGTGGAGCAGGACCCGGACGCGGTCCGCGCGGCGTTCGGACGGCTGTCGCCCGACGACCGCGAGGTGTTGTCACTCGCCGGCTGGGAGGGGTTGGGCGCGACGGAGATCGCGGTCGTGCTCGGCTGCTCCCGGCCCTCCGCACGGGTGCGGCTGCACCGGGCGCGCAAACGCCTGGCCAAGGAGCTCGCCTCAGCCGGTCTCGACCTGGCCCGGTACGGCTCGCGTGCCACGAAACTGATGGAGGCGAAGTGATGAGGCACCGGATCGACCGCATGGTCGCCGACATCGACCCCGGCCCCGGCCCGGGTCTGACCGCCGGGGCGCTGGAACTGCTCGACGAGCTGACGGCCACCCCCCGTGAGCCCGCCACCGTCACCCGGCGACTCTCCCGGGGACCGCTCCGCCCGCGCACGGCCGCCCTGCTGGTCACCGGGTCCGCCGCCGCCGTCGTGATGGTCGGCGGGCTGCTGCCGGGCGGTCTGGGCGTGACCCCCAGCCAGGCCGACGCGCTGGACATCGAGCGGCGGGGAGCCTTCTACGTCGTCACCGTCAAGGACCTGTTCGCCGACCCGAAGCTGTACGAGGCCCAGCTCCGCGAGCGCGGTCTCGACATCCGGATGCGGGTCGAACCGGTGCCTCCGGCCGTCGAGGGCGGCATCTTCACCTGGGACACGAGGATGGACGGCCGGAGTATGGAGGAGATCGAGCGGAGCGAGGAATATGTCTCCGCGATCCGGAAGCCGGGAGCCTGCGCCGTCCAGTGGCAGTGCCCGATCGGGCTGAAGGTCCCCGTCGACTTCACCGGGTCGGCGACCGTGACGCTCGGGCGCAAGGCCAACCAGGGCGAGCGGTACACCGTGCTGCGCCCGCTCCAGGAGGTCGGCGAGCCCCTGCACTGCGTGCCCTTCCTCGGCAGGTCCGTCGATCTCGTGCGCGGGCTGTTGCGGGAACGCGGGGTGACCGTGGGCACGTACTTCGACGGCAAGGGCTCCCGCTCCTCGGTGCCCGGCACCTGGTACGTGCAGGAGGGCCACATGAGCGAGGCGGGCAAGGCCACCCTGTTCGTCACGCCCATACCCAAGCGGCCCGAGGTGCCCGGCCCGGGCATGGCCGGCGACCCCTGCCCGCGACCTTCCTGACCCCTCGGACGAGCGGCGCGTTGTCGACCTCGCGAACAGGGGCCTCGAGGAGCCTTCGCGATCGCCTCTCTCCGAAGCTGTCCGGATTCGCAAGGATCCGCACCCGCTGGTCGGCGTTCCTGGGCGGTTGGACGGTGGTGGCAGACTTCGTCCATGGATTCGGAGAGCGTCACGGCGGCGGTGGCGGGTACGTGGGAGCTCGGCGACCTGGTCGTCAACCGGATCGGATTCGGCGCGATGCGGCTGACGGCGAACGCCGACGGCACGCCGAGCGACCGTGACCGGGCGATCGGCGTGCTGCGCCGCGCGGTCGAGCTCGGGGTGAACCACATCGACACCGCCGCGTTCTACTTCTCGTCGCTGCGTTCCGCCAACGAGCTGATCAACCGGGCGTTGGCCCCGTACCCGGATGATCTGGTGATCACCACGAAGGTCGGGCCGGGCAAGGACCCTTCGGGGGCGTGGCTGCCCCTGGCCAGGCCGGAGCAGTTGCGCGGCCAGGTCGAGGAGAACCTCCGCCAGCTCGGCCGCGACCACCTCGACGTGGTGAACCTGCGCGGCCACGGACCCGACTCGATCGCCGAGCACTTCGGCGCGCTGGCCGAACTGCGCGACGCCGGGCTGATCCGCCATCTGGGCGTCTCCAACGTCAGGCCCAAGCATCTCGCCGAGGCCCTGGCCATCGCCCCGGTGGTCTGCGTGCAGAACAGGTACGGTCTCGGCGCGAGCCCCGAGCGCCGGGATTTCCTGCACGCCTGCGGCGAGCAGGGCATCGCGTTCGTGCCGTTCTTCGCGATCGCCGGGGACGGGCGCGAGACGGGCGCGAGCGGCACCGAGAACGACGAGGTCCTCGCCGTCGCGCGCGCCCACGGGGCGACGCCCGCGCAGGTCCGGCTGGCGTGGACGCTGCGGCACGGGCCGCACGTGCTGGCCATCCCGGGCACCGGCAACCCCGACCACCTGGTCGCCAACGTGGCCGCCGGTGCGCTGCGGCTCTCGGAGGACGAGGTCGCCCGCCTCGAACGGGCGACCCCGGTCACCTTCTGATCTCCGGGATGTCCGCTCACTGACGATCGGTGTCCGTTCTCGCCTGCGACGCCCCTCAGGCCGGCCGCGCGATCTCGTCGACGAGGGCGGCCAGCCGGCGTGGCTGTGACAGGAGCGGGCAGTGAGCGCTGGTGATCCGGTGAATCTCGGTGGCCTGGACCGCCATCTGCTCCTGCAGCGCGGGCGGGATGGCCTTGTCGTGCTCGGCGACGATGTAGGTGGACGGGATGTCCCGCCAGGCGGCGGCGTCGACCTTCTCCGCGAACGATCGGACGGTCTGCTGGACCAGCTCGCTCATCGCCTGTTCGGCCTCGGCGTCGGTCAGGTCGCCGTAGAGCGAGGTGCGCGGGTCGTCGATGAGCGGGAACAGGCCGCTCATGTCGTCAGGATCGGGAGCGCCGTGGAGGGTGTACAGCGACTGTCCCTTGTCCGGCATGTACGCGGCAAGGTAGATCAGCCGCACGACGTTGCCCGCTCCGGCGGCGGCCTCGGTGATCGGGATGCCCCCGTAGGAGTGACCGAGCAGCACGACCGGCCCCTCGATCGACGCCAGTTCCTCGGCCAGCACGGCGGCGTCCTCATGCATGCCCGCGGTGGGATGTTCGCCGGAGCTGCGTAGCGCCGGCGAACGCGTGTCATGGCCGAGGGCGTGCAACTCGGGCTCGAGCTTCGCCCAGCAGGTCGGCCGGTGCCAGGCGCCGTGGACGAGCATCACGGTAGTCATGAACGGTGCTCCAAGGTTCTCGTTTGCGAAGTTCGGTCGACCCGCCCGCCAGGAAGGTCCGATGGCCGTCGGCGAACCCGACGCGGGCGGGATACGCCTTTGGACGGGTGCCGACGCATGGCATGCCCGCAACTCTAAGCTCCAAGGATTGGACTTGGAATGATCCAGAGTGCAACATAGTTGCGTGAGCGTCCAGCAAGTCGATCCCCTCAACGACGTCCTCACCCTTGTCGGCACGACCAGCCGCCTGTCCGTCGGGCTGGTGGCCGGCGGCGAGTGGGCGCTGTCGTTCGAGCCGCCGCCGGCGGTCAAGTTCAACGCGGTACGCCGCGGCCACGGCCTGCTCACCGTCGACGGCGTGCCGGAGCCGATCGATCTGGCCGAGGGCGACTGCTTCCTGCTCACCCGGCCACGCGCCTTCATTTTGGCCAGCGGGCCGGGGGTGCGGCCGGTTCCGGCCCACCCGGTCTTCGCGGCGGCCACCGACGGTGTGGCCCGGGTGGGAACCGGCGAGGACGTGGTCTTCATCGGCGGCCGATTCGACTTCGGCGAGCGGGCACGGGAACTGTTGCTCGATGTGCTGCCGCCGGTGATCCACGTGCCCGGCCGCACCGCCGAGGCGGCGACCGTGCGCTGGGCGCTCGAGCAGATCGACGCCGAGCTGCGCGATAGGCCGCTCGCCTCGACACTGGTCACCGAGCATCTCGCCATGATCATGCTGATCCACCTGCTGCGCCTGCACCTGGCCGTCGCCGGGCCGGGCGCCGCGTCCGGCTGGCTGGCCGGGCTCACCGACCCGATCGTGGCCTCGGCGCTGGGGGCCATGCACGCCCGTCCGGCCCACGCCTGGACGGTGGCCCAGCTGGCCGGGGTCGCGGCGGTTTCCCGGTCGACGCTGGCCGCCCGGTTCAAGCAGGCCGTCGGGCAGGGCCCGCTGGACTACCTGACCGGTTGGCGGATCGAACTGACCGCCCAGCGCCTGCGCCGCGGCGACGAGACGGTGGCGGCGATCGCTCGTGAGGTCGGCTACGGTTCGGAGAGCGCGCTGAGCAACGCGTTCAAGCGGGTCACCGGCGCGTCCCCGCGCGAGTACCGCCGCCGGGGCCGACACGGTGACGGTGAACCTGTTCCACGCTCCGCCGGGCGAGCCGATGAGGTGCGACAACGCCCGTGATCCGTCGTGCTGCCTGGCCGAGCCGGCGGATTCCGGGCTCGGCCGCACACGCCGCGGCATCCGGCGATCACGAGGACGAGGCGGGCCGGCGTGGGTCGCAGGGTGGTACAGCGGCCCGGGGTCCGGTTCCAGACGAGATACGGCCGACACCGGCCATGGGTCGAGCTTGAAGGCGCTCGCCCGGGAAAAGAGGGCGGCACCGGGCCTCGTCCGGACCCGAACCCCGAACCGTCCCTAGCCGATCGGCCGGTAGACGCACACGTTCACGCCCGCGGCGCTGGTGACCGTGGAGACCAGTTCGAGCGTGCGCAGGCCACCGTCGTCGGGGAAGATCGACTTTCCGCCGCCGAGGATCACCGGCATGACCGTGAGCCGGAGCTCGTCGGCCAGACCCTCGCTCAGCAGGGTACGGGCGAGGGTGGGGCTTCCCATGACCACCAGGTCGCCGCCGTCGGTCTCGCGCAGCTTCCGGATGTGGGCGACGGCCTCGTCACCGGGGATACGGGTGGTGTTGTTCCACGTCAGCTCGTCGTCGTCCAGCGTCCGGGACACGACGTACTTCGGGATGGCGTTCATCCGGTCGGCGAACGGGTCGCCGGCTCGCCCGGGCCACGCCGCGGCCATGGTCTGCCACGTGCGGCGCCCGAACAGCAGCCCCTCGGCCCCGCTCATCGCGTCGTCGAAGGCACCGCCGACCACCTCCGGGTCGAAGAACGGGGCCGACCAGCCGCCGTGGGCGAAGCCGCCGTCGGTGTCCTCCTGGGGTCCGCCCGGCGCCTGCACGACGCCGTCGAGGCTCATGAACTCAATGATCACGATACGCATGGGATTCGCTCCTTGAGGGGGTGTATCGGAAGGGGGTGTATCGGTGAGGTGTGGCACTACCGCGCTCTGGACGAGCCGGCCGGGAGTGGCCGGTCAGGCGAAGTTCTCGGCCATCCAGGCGTCCCAGGCGGCCTGCTCGTCGCGGCCCGCGAATTTCTGGTGGCCGAGGACGAGGGCGTCGCCGCGGGCGGCGCCGGAGTAGATGAACCGGTACAGGCCCTCGTCCGTCCGGACGCCCAGGTTGACGGGCAGGTTCGCGTAGTAGACGACCCCGGTGGAGCCGTCGGGGAGCCGAACGTCGTCGCCCTCTTCGACGCCCGGCGTGACGCCCAGCGACTCTGTGACGATCTTCCACACGGCGTCCGGACCGCCCGCTCCCGGCCGGAAGGCCGCCGTGAGCGACGACGGGGTGCGGCCGGTGAAGTGGACGAGATACTGCCGGAGGGTCTCCAGGTAGATGGGCCAGCCGGCCTTCATCGCCTCGAACTCGGTCTCCCAGTCGTCACCGAGCATGCCGTGCTGCACGAGCCGCAGCACGGTCGTGCCGCCGCCGCGCCCCTCGACGAGATACTCCATCGCCATGAACCGGCCGTCGGGAGCCTCCGCGCCGCGGGTCGCGAGGCGGGTGCCGGGCTCGTAGGCGGTGATCGTGGCCTGCTGGGTGTGGCCCATCACCGTGAGATGGGCCGGGCCGCCGGCGGACGTGCCGAGCTCGGTGCGTCCCATGAACCAGGAGTCGACGCCCGGCCCGGTCGCGATCGCGTCCCAGACCTGCTCGGGGGTGGCGGCGAGCTCGATCTCCTGGCTCAGTTCGAACGGGTGCGTCATCGGGTTTCCTTCACGCTCGGGTGGACGGCGACGACGATCCGGTGGTCGCGGCCTTTCTCGGCGGACTCGTCGTGATACTTGGCCACCAGGACCGTGACCGCTCCGGCGAGCTCCTGGGCGAACGCGGCCCGGTCGGCGGCCGAGGCGAAGCGCACCTCACCGTCGATGGCGAAGGTCGCGACGCGCTTGCGCGCCTTGGCGGCGCCGGTGATGAGCGTCCCGACGTCGCGGACCAGCCGGGCCGCGACGGCGAGCAGCCAGCCCGCCGACAGCTGGTCGGGGGAACGTGCCGGGTCGGGCTCGACCGACGCCAGCGCGGTCGGGGAGATCACGTAGGAGGCCGCGGTCGCGCGCATGATGCGCTCGTTGACGTTGCCCTTGCGCCGCTCCTCGATCATCTCGACGAGCCCGTGCGCCTCCAGCGTCTTCAGGTGGTAGTTGACCTTCTGGCGAGGGAGGCCGACCTTGGCCGCCAGCATGGTCGCGGAACCGGGCTCGCTCAGCTCGGCCAGCAGCCGGGCCCGGATGGGGTCCAGCGAGGCCTCGGCGGCGGCCGGGTCCTCGATCACGGCGATGTCCTGCATGACCACAGACTATGACCGACAAATTATATTGTCAAGGAAGTCTTATTTTCCGGTGTCGCGGACCTGGCCGGCCGTCGGCCGGGGTCGTACGGGTGCCACGAGCGTCTGAAGATGATGTCCTGGAATTTCAGGAACCAGCGGGTTCGAGCGGACAGTACATGTGTGTGGAAACGACTATGCGTGCCCGGATACGCGCCGGGGATCCGGACTCCTTCAGCAAGCTGTTCGACGACCACGCACGCTCGGTCTACAACCACGCCTTCCGGCTGACCGGCGACTGGTCGGCCGCCGAGGACGTGGTGTCCCTGACCTTCCTCGAGGCGTGGCGGCTGCGGAGCAGGGTCGACACGGACGGCGGCTCGCTGCGGCCCTGGCTGCTGGGCGTCGCGACCAACGTGGCCCGCAACATCAGGCGTGCCGCCCGGCGGCACGCGGACGCGTTGGGCAGATTGCCTCCGGGCGAGGCGACGCCGGACATCGCCGAGGAGGTCGCGGCCCGCGTCGACGACGGCGAGCTGCTGGCCTCGGTGCGGACAGCCCTGGACGCGCTGCGCAGGCCAGAGCGGGAGGTGCTCGCACTGTGCGTGTGGGCCGGGCTCGGGTACGCCGAGGCGGCGGAGGCTCTCGGCGTGCCGGTGGGCACGGTCCGCTCCCGGCTCTCGCGGGCGCGGAAGAGGCTGCGGAAGGTCGCCACGGGCGCGGTCGTGAATACGGGCGCGGACGCGGTCACAACGGCGGCGGTGGGAGAAGACCGGGAACCGCGAGGGCGGTCCGGACAGGTAGAAGGTGACCGCGAGAACGCGGTCCGGTTCGTTCGGGAGAAAACCCTGTGAATACCGCCAAGCCCCGGCCCGATCGCGATCAGATCGAGGAACTGGCCCGGTTGCTGCCGCTCCCGGTGGAGCGGGACCTTCCGGCGGGCCGTCACCGGCCGCTCAAGGAGTTCTTGATGAGCGAGATACGCCAGGACGCCCGGCCCGCCACGCCGAAGTGGCGGCTACCGCGCCCTGCCCTCCTGACCTTGGCGCTGGCCGCCGCCGCGGCGATCGCCGCCCCGCTCGCCCTCGGCGGCGGCGCGGCCTATGCCATCTCCAAGAATGACGACGGCACCATCTTCGTCACCATCAACGAGGCCAGGGAGCCCAAGAGCCTGCAGGCGGATCTGCGGGCCATGGGGCTCAACGCGGTGGTGGACTACATCCCCAGGGGCAAGAAGTGCAGCCCGCAGCCCCGCAGCCGGAGCTTCCTGGCCAGGGAGGAGGTTCCCCTCCTGGTCTGGCCGGGACCGGAGGCCCAGGAGTCCGGCTTCACGATCGACCCCAGGGCCGTCAAAAACGGCCAGGTCGCGGTGCTGGAGTTCAGCGTCTCCGGGCAGCCGCACCTGACGGTCGCGGGCATCTGGGCGCGCGTTTCCGACGGACCCGTGGCCGACTGCGAGCTGGTCGACAGCACCGAGGCTCCCCTCGGTCCGTCCACGGGCGGCTGACCACCCCTTCCGCGGGTGTGCGGACCCCGGCCCACCGGTGGGCCGGGAGAGAGGCCGCGCGTGCCGGGCTTCCGGAGTCGCGCGTCCGGGTGACCGGGTGACCGTCCGGCCGGGGTCGCGTCCGAGGGCGGTACGGCAGCCGCGGACGGCGCGGGCCCGCATCCGGCGGCGAGGCGGGATCAGAGGTTCGTCACGGGCGGCGATCCTCGATCACGGCGAGGGCCGGGGAAGGGACTCCCCGGAAGTGCTCGATGATGCGCGCGTAGCCGTCGAGCGCGTGGCCTCCGGCGATCGCCTCCTCGACGAGAG
Organism: Streptosporangium sp. NPDC023825; assembly: GCF_040639575.1. Lineage (NCBI taxonomy): Bacteria > Bacillati > Actinomycetota > Actinomycetes > Streptosporangiales > Streptosporangiaceae > Streptosporangium > Streptosporangium sp. NPDC023825. Next base: position 286,836 of record NZ_JBFAAE010000002.1, read on the forward strand.
CCCTGGTGTACTCGGGCATCGCGGCGTCGACGCCCCGGACCCGGCTCTCGTGGATGAGGTGTTCGACCGGGGACAGGTGGGTTTCGAGCGTGGCCTCCCTGTCCAGATACTTCCCCGCGTCGATCTGACGGGCGTGCTCCGGCAGGAACGAGGCCACGGCGGCGAGCCAGCCGGTCGCGTACGGCAGGAACGTCGTCGCCGCGATCTTCTCGGTGCCGACCAGCGCCACGGCGTGCAGGAAACTGTTGAAGGTCCCCCACATGATGCCGAGCAGGGCCACGTCGTACAGCGACGGGATGCCCGCGTCGGCGCTCAGATGGGCGGTCCCGCCCCCGAGCAGTTCCAGCGTGGGCCGGTGCGCCGCGAAGATCTCGTGAGGCCCGCCGTACAGGATGACGGCGCCGGGACTGCCGATACCCGGCGGCGTCATCATGATCGCCCCGTCCAGATACCCGGCGTCGCGGTCGCCGGCCCACCCGGCCGTCTCACGGGCCTGGTCCGAGGAACCGGAGGTGAGGTTCACCAGGACGCGGCCCGCCAGGGCGTCGCCCACCGGGTCGAGGACCTCGCGTACGGCGTCGTAGTCCCGTACGCAAACGATCACCAGCGGGCTCGCGACGATCGCCTCCGCGACCGTGTCCGCCTCCACCGCTCCGGCGGCGACCAGCTCGTCGGCCTTACCGCGGGTGCGGTTCCACACCGTCGTCGGGTGGCCCCCGGCCAGGAGGGTCCCGGCCAGTGCCCGGCCCATCAGGCCCAGTCCGATGACCGTCACCGCGGGGCGGCCGTCGTTTCCGTCACTGCTTGTCGTGCGAGTCATCCGCTCGTTCCCCATTCGACGATACGGCGCCGGTGGTTCCGGCCCGCGATCAGCCTCGCAGCGCCCGTGACGGCCTGAAAGTGGCAGGACTGACGACATGCGCCAAATTCCCGCCATAGGGTGGCGATCATGAGAGCCGGTTCCGTCGCCCTGGCCGTGATCAACGACGACTCCATCCCGATGTGGGACATGTACGAGCTGGGCATCGCCTGCACGGTCTTCGGCGTGCCCCACACCGACCTGGCCGACCCGTGGTATGACCTGTGGCTGTGCGGCATACGGCCGGGCACCGCGCGCACCGGCCCCGGCTTCGTCCTGAACACCCCCCACGGGATGGACCGCCTGGCCGACGCCGACACCGTGATCGTTCCCGCGGTGCCAGAGGCCTGCATCGACGGCGACCTGGAACTCCCCGGGGAACTTCTCGGCGCGCTCCGCCGGGCCGCCGCCGCCGGCGCGCGCATGGTCTCCCTCTGCAACGGCGCCTTCGCGCTCGCCGCGGCCGGACTCCTCGACGGCCGTCGCGCAACCGCCCACTGGTCGCACATCCCCACCCTGGCCAGGCGCTATCCGAAGGTACGGGTCGACGAGTCGGTGCTGTACGTCGACGACGGCGACGTGCTCACCAGCGCCGGTCTCAGCGGCGGGCTCGATCTGTGCCTGCACCTGGTCCGGCGCGATCTCGGCGCGCGGGTGGCCAACCAGCTGGCCCGCCTCATGGTGGTTCCCGCGCACCGGCCGGGCGGTCAGGCCCAGTTCGTGGAGCAGGTGGTGCCCGTGACCGACGACGACGGCATCGCCCCCGTGCTGCACTGGGCCGTGGAGAACCTCGACCGCCCGCTCACGGTCGAGGCGCTGGCCGAACGTGCCGGGATGAGCCCGCGCACCTTCCACCGGCGCCTGCGTGCCACCACCGGGACCACCCCGATGAGATGGCTGCTCAACCAGCGGCTCGCCCGCGCGCAGAGCCTGCTGGAGGCGACGGACCTGCCGGTCGACAAGGTCAGCGAACACAGCGGGCTCGGCACCGCGAACAACCTGCGCCACCACTTCGCGCTCCACTTCGGGGTGTCGCCCACCGACTACCGGCGCGCCTTCCCCTCCGCGGGCCCCTCTACGGGCTTCTCCACGGGCTTCTCCACGGGAAAAGGCCACCCGGCGGGGAACGACTGAGCCTGGCCGGGGGCGCGTCCGAGGGCGGTACGGAGAACGACGACGGCCCCGCCCCGGAAGGATCCGGGACGGAGCCGTCGCAGGTGCCAGGGGTGGTGGTCTCCGGATTTCCTCGGGTCTCCCCGCGGAAACCGGCCACCCCGGGGCACGGACTAGCGGACGCCTCGCCTGCCGTACAGGCTCACCGCCAGGATGACGCCGACTGCGGCCAGGGCGATCTGGATGATCAGCTCGATCCAGTCGATACCGGTCGTAGCGGAGACCCCCAGGGCTCCGGCGATCGCGGTGCCGATGAGTGCGGCGACGATACCGATCACGATGGTCAGCCAGATCGGGATGCCCTGCTTGCCGGGCACGACGAGCCGACCCAGGGCACCAATGATGGCGCCGATAACAATGGCGGTAATGATGCCGGTGACTGTCATGTTCCACGCTCCCTGTCTGCTCAGCTGCCAGGCGTATGCCCTGGAAAAAAGGAACAACACATAACGGGGTGCCCCGAATTAGTGGCCGCTGGTCACGAGTCCGTCGCGCGGAGGTCTCAGGCCGGTCCTGACCCGCGACCGTACTCGGGGGAAACCCGGTCCCGCCTGCCCCGAAAGCCCCACCGCCCCCATCCGCTCCCCGGGGGATCCGCCGGAGAAATCCGCCGGAGAAATCTGGAGGAGACGGCGAGGACAGAGGGTCAGGGGGCGAAGGTGGCAGGTTTTTCGGGGGGTGTGGCTCCTCTTTCCGAGGGTGTGGTCCCGTCGGTTCCACCGGGGGCGGCCGTGCCCGAGGTGGCCGCGCCGGAAGCGGGGGTGGCGGGGACGGCTTTGACGGGGGCGGGAGTGTCCGGGGTGGCCGCGGGGGTGACGGTGTTCAGGAGGGAGCGGACGAGCCCGAGGCCGGCGCCGCCGAGGGTGAGGGCCTTGGCGAGCATCTCCTCGACACCCTGGGCGCCGTTGAGGACGACCATGTGGTCGACGTTGCCGAAGGCCTTCGCACCCGCCTCGACGATCTGGGGCCACTTCTCGGCGAGCTGCTGGGCGATGACCGCCTCCTGGTTCTCGGCGAGGGCCTCGGCGCGGGCCCGGATCGCGTCGGCGGCCGCCAGGCCCTTCGCCCTGGCGGCGTCGGCCTCCGCGAGCCCCTGCGCCTTGGAGGCGTCGGCGGCGGCCAGGCCGCGGGCCCTGGCGGACTCCGCCTCGCCGAAACCGGTGACCTTCGTCGCCTCGGCGGTGGCGATACCGCGCAGCCGCACGGACTCCGCCTCGGCCGCGGCGGCCTGTTTGACCTGCGACGCCTGCGCGGCGGCGCGGAGTTCGGTCTCGCGCGCCTCGGCCTCGGCCTGGGCGATGCGGGCGTCGCGCTCGGCCCGGGAGACCGTCACGGTCTCGTACGCCCTGGCGTCCGCGGGTTTGCGGACCTGGGCCTGGAGCCGCTGCTCGGCCAGCGCGGCCTCGAGCTCGGCCGCGCGGGTCTCCTGGACGACGACCTCCTGCCGGGCGGACGCCTCGGAGAGCGGCCCCGCCTGGCGGGACCTGGCCTGGGCCTCGTCGATCTCGGCCTGGTAGACGGCCTGCTTGATCTGCGAGTCGCGCCACGCCGCGGCCTTGTTGGCGGCGGCGATCTGCTCGGCCTGGGTGGCCTCCTGGTCACGCTGGGCCTCGGCGATGCGGGCCGCGGCGGCGATGCTGGCGGCGTGCGGCTTGCCGAGGTTGGTGATGTAGCCCGTCCCGTCCTCGATCTCCTGGATCTGCAGGGAGTCGACGATCAGACCGAGTCTGATCATCTCGTCGGCGGCCGAGGCCCGGGTCTCGCCGGTCAGCCGCTCGCGGTTGAGGATGAGGTCCTCGACGGTGAGGTTGCCGATGATCGAGCGCAGGTGACCGGTGAACAGTTCGTGGATGGCGCCGTTCATCGAGTCCTGCTGGTCCAGGAAGCGCCGGGCGGAGTTGGCGATCGAGTGCAGGTCGTCGCCGACCTTGTAGATCACGACGCCCCGTACGACCACCGGGATGCCCTGCTGGGTGACGCAGGAGACCTGGAGGTTGGCGGCGCGGCTGTCCAGGCGCAGGCGGCGCGCGGTCTGGAAACCGGGGAGCACGGAGGTGCCCTTGCCGGTGACGATCCTGAACCCGAGGCTGTCGGCGTCCGTGGAGTTACCCCGGGCGCCGAGACCGGAGATGATCAGCGCCTCGTTGGGCTCCGCCACCCGCCAGACGGTCTTGAACAGCAGGATCATGATGAGAAGGGCGACAAGGGCTACGCCCCCTATGACGAGGTACTCCGTGGGCATCTCGGCCTCCGCGGTGTGGGGGAGAGCAGGGGAGAGTGGGGGAGAACAGGGGAGAGCGAGGGGGATCGGGTTCGAGGGAGCGGGGGTTGGAGGGCTCAGGGGAGCCGAGGTGAAGGGAACCGGGGTGAAGGGGGCCGGGGGCGGGTCGCAAAGGGGTCAGGGGAGCGCGCGGGCGACGTAGATCGTGCGCGGTGGGAAGAACTCGACGACCACGACGATCGAGGACGGGGCGATCTCCTCGTCCGGGACCGTCGGATGGGCGTAGAACGCCTCGACGCCCCCGCGAACCGCCACCATCACCTCCCCGACCAGGCCCGGGCCGATCCTTCCGGTGACTCTTCCCTGCTTACCGATCACGCGATACTCCCCGTGACATCCGTCAAAAGGGAAAAAGCGAATGCGGAGGCCGCCCCCCGGCATGCCGCGCCTCACCGCCCGGCGACACACACGGAGGCGCCGGATCCATCACGAATCCCCTGGTTTGATTTTATACGGGTAACGAGCCGAGTGGCCATAACGTTCCGGATTATCCGGTAATCCGGAGGACACGTCTTCCCCGCCCCGCGGAATCACCGGGAAGCGGCATCGGAAGGGCGCGGAGCAGCGGGAACGCGGTGAGGCCGGCCCGAGGGTGGCGTGGGGCGCGTACCGGGCCACTCGCGGCGCGGGCGTCTTTTCCCGGATTTTCCCGGATCGGATAAACCCAGGCGACACCGAAGCCGCATCACCCCCTCTCCCCCTTTAATTCCCAGCCACCATGACATGACTCTCATGTAGGAGATGTCACGACAGCGCGTTAATGGCCCGGGTAAAAACTTCCCGAAAACGCAGCGAGGCGGCCCCGCCGATCCATTCACATCGTGAGGATCGCCCCATGACCGATCCTCACGAGATCAATCCCCGTAATGCCCTGGAACTCGGCATGGACCGCCCCATCTCCCGTCGAGACTTCTTCGATGGGGTGATCGCGGCCACCGGGATCGCGGCGGCGTGCTCGCTGACCGGGGCCGGCGGTGGGAACGACACCCCTCCCGCACCCCCGGAGAATCTGGAGCTTTCACCTGACATGTCCTATCCGCCGTCTCTCACGGGACTGCGCGGCGACACCGCGGAGGCGCTCAGCGTGCCCCACGCCCTCCGCGACCAGCGGTTCTGGCCGCACGCGGGCACGCCGGAGCCCACCGGCGAGCACTACGACCTGGTCGTGGTCGGCGCGGGGATCAGCGGCCTCAGCGCGGCCCACCGGTGGCTGGAGCGCGACCCCGCCGCGCGGATCCTGATCCTCGACAACCACGACGACATCGGCGGGCACGCCCTGCGCAACGAGTTCCGTCCGGCGGCCAGGAAGGGGCCGCTGGTCGCGTACGGCGGCTCGCGGTCGATGGAGCACCCGTCGGCGTGGACCCCCGAGGGCAGGGATCTGCTCGCCAAGCTGGGCATCCACCCCGAGAGGCTCGGCGAACCCGCCGGCCGGGGACTGTACGCGAGCCTGGGGATGCACGAGGGCGTCTTCTGCGACCGGGAGGCGTTCCCGGCCGGGAACGCGGAGAAGCTCGTCGTGCTCACGCCCGGCGAGAGCGCCGCCCGGTGGATCGCCGAGCTGCCCGTCGCGGAGCGGGCGAAAAAGGACCTGCTCCTGCTGTACGGCGATCCGCCCGACTGGTTCCCCGGCCTGTCCGCCGAGGAGAAACAGGAGCGGCTGGCCCGGCTGACCTACACGGGTTTCCTCAGGGACGTCTGCGGGGTCCACCCGGACGTGTTGGCGTTCGTCAGGACCATGCCGAGCGACGAGTGGGCCTACGGCTCCGACGCCTTCGGCGCGATCGACGCCTGGGGCCGTGCCGACGAGCACCGGTACGCGGGGTTCCAGGGGCTCGGGCTCGACAGGTCCAAGCCGTCCAGGTACAACTCCCCGACCGTGATCAAGGAGTGGGACGCGGGCGAACCTCGCGCCTGCCGCTTCCCCGAGGGCAACCAGGCGATCGTCCGGATGATGGCCGCCCGGATGATCCCCGGTTTCGCCACCGCCGCCGGCGTGAACGACATCACCACCGCGAGCTTCGACTACGGCGTGCTCGACCGGCCGGGCAACCGGGTCCGGGTGCGCCTGTCCAGCCCGGTGGTCTCGGCCGCCAACGACGGCCTCCCCGGCGCGGCCCCCGGCACGGCCGCCGGTGCCACGGTCGGTTACTTCGACGGCGAGCGGGTGCGGACCGTACGGGCGGGAAGCGTGATCCTGGCCTGCTGGAACTCGATGATCCCCTACCTGGTCGGCGACCTCCCGCCCGCGCAACGGGCGGCGCTGCGGCGGTCGGTCAAGGTGCCCCTGCTGTACGCGACGGTCCAGCTCCGCGACTGGCGGGCCTGGCGGGAGCTGGGGATCAGGCGCGTCCGGTTCACCGGCGCCCGCTGGTGCGTGGCCGAGCTCGACGACCCGGCCGACCTCGGCGGCTACCGGTCCCCGAGGAGCCCCGAGGAGCCGATCGCCGTGCACATGGTCAGCACCCCCGTCACCCCCGGCGTGTCACCCGCGCACGGCTCGGTCGCCGGACGGTACGCCCTGATCGAGACGCCGTACGAGCACCTGGAGTACAGCATCCGCGACCAGCTCACCCGGCTGCTCGGCCCGGGGGGCTTCGACGCGGCCCGCGACATCGAGGCGATCACGGTCAACCGGTGGGGACACGGCTACGCGCCCGAGTACGCCACCCCGTGGGACCTCGACTTCTACCCCGACGGGCAGCCTCCGGCGGCCGTCGCCCGCAGGCCGCACGGCCGGATCGCGATCGCCAACTCCGACTCCGTTCCCGCCGCCCGCGCCGACGCGGCCGTCACCGCCGCCTATCGCGCGGTCGCGGAGCTCCAGAGCCGGCCGCCGCGCCCCTCCGGCGGGCCGATCCGGATCTGAACCGATCCCGAAGCCGGCCGCCACCCCTGGCGGACCGCTTCCATTCCGGCCGCCACCCCCTGGCGGACCGCACCCGTTCCGGCCGCCACCCCCTGGCGGACCGCCCGGCCCGGTTCGCTCAGCCCGGTTTTCTCAGCCTGGTGAAGGCCCAGCTCATGCCGGGCTCGACGGCCCAGCGGGTGACGCGCCGCACCGGCGCCGTGCACAGCAGGGCGGCGAGCCCCACCCCGAAGAGCGCCACGGCCGCCACCCCCGGCACGGTGTGGGACCAGTCGCCGTAGAACCGCTCGGCGACCTTCACCACCAGGCCGTGGAGAAGGTAGGCGTACATGGTCGCCATGCCGAGCCCGGAGTACCAGGTGCGCCGGGACGGGGTGATCGCCAGGAACGCGGCGACGAGCAGCGTCCCGGCGGCCAGCATGCCCAGGCGGATCAGGCTGCCGGTGAGGTCGTCCACCCCGATCACGTCGTTGGCGTGCCGCCAGCGGATCCACTCGGTCTTCACGGAGGTGTGCACGGCGAGCGCCAGGGCCGCGCCGGCGACCAGGACGACCGCGCCCGCGACCCGGGCCCACCGCCTCCTGAGCCACTCGAAGTGCTCGGGCCGCAGCATGAGCCCGAGCACGTAGAACGGGAGCAGGCCGAGGGTGCGGTTCATCGACAGCTCGTCGGGGAGCCTGCTCATCCCCGACAGCAGCGACAGCCCGACCGCGACCGCCAGCGGCCACCGCAGCTGCTGCCAGACCGGTGTGGACAGCCGCCACAGGAACAGCGACATCAGGAACCAGGTCAGGTAGTACGGGTCGAGGAGGCTGATGTCGAGCTTGCCGTACAGCAGGAGGCGGGGCAGCGAGTAGACCAACTCGAAGATCACGTACGGGACGGCGAGGGTGCTGATCAGCTTGCGCGCCTTGCCCGACGAGAAGGTGAAGTTCCGCGACAGGTAGCCGCTGAGCACGATGAACAGCGGCATGTGGAACGTGTACACGAAGAAGTAGGCGGCGTGCGCGACCGGGACGTCCCGCAGGTCCTCGACCAGGTGGCCCGACACGACCAGGGTGATCGCCAGGAACTTGGCGTTGTCGAAGAACGGGTCCCTGCCCGCGGCGGCCGGGAGGACGACCCGCAGCGGGGTTGCGACGCTCACAGCCCCGGACGGTAACCGGAGCCGCCCAACACCGGGCGAACGGCCGGTGACACGCGGGGAAATCCCCGCCGCGAACCGTGGCGCCGGGCGTCCGCGGACGTCTGTGCGTGTCCGCGGCGCCCGGCGTCGTCACCGCGCCGCGCGGGCGGTCACGCGACGGCGGCGGCGCTGGCGTCCCAGAGGGCGCGGGCCAGCGCGGGATCGCTCATCCCCCGGGGAACGGCCGCGGGGGCGCTCCTGGCGAAGTAGCGGCCCGGGTGGGCGGCGCCGTCCGGGTGGGTGGCGAGGTGGACCAGGGTGCTCGCGCCCTCCTCGACGGACTGGCCCATGCCGGGAACGTTCTTCACCATCCACATCATGAACGTCGACGGGGCGAACTCGGTCTTGATGACGCCGGGATGGAAGCAGGTCGCGGTCACCCCGGTGTCCTGGAGGCGCCGGGCCAGCTCCACCGTGAACAGGGCGTTCGCCTGCTTGGAGTCCCCGTACTGGAGCCAGCCGTTCCAGCGCCGCCGCTCGCGGTCGAGGTCGGACGGGTCCAGGCGCCCGGTCTTGCCGGCGCGGGAGGTGGTGGTGATCACTCGCCCCGCGACCCGTTCGAGCAGCAGGTTCGTCAGCAGGAAGGGGGCCAGGTGGTTGACCTGGATCATCGTCTCGTGGCCGTCGCGCGTGAGCGTGCGCTCGGTCGTCATGACGCCCGCGTTGTTGACGAGGATGTCGATCCGCTCGTAGCGGGACAGCAGTTCCGCCGCCAACCTTCGCACATCATCCAAAAGGGTGTAATCGCAGGTAAACGTATCCGGAAGCACCCCGGAGACCGCCTTCACCCTTTCCGCCACACGCGCCGTCTTGTCGGGATTACGGCCGACCAGAACTACCTTCTGCCCGCGCCTCGCGAGCTCCACCGAGGCGGCTTCGCCAATTCCGGCACTAGCCCCGGTAATCACACTAATCATCAGATCCTCCACTGCGCAAAAACCTTATTCGGTGCTAGTCTCCTGTGCGATCTTCGGAGGCGTATCCATCCCTAAACCGGCACGAGCCTCCACACGCTCAGGGGTTGGGAACGAGTGGACATGAGCTCTAGAAACCGCTCGATTCGGTTCAAGATTTTCTTGCTGTTGCTCCTGCCGCTGCTGTCGCTGAGCGCGCTGTGGGGCTTCGTGCTCAACCTGACCGTCGGCGACGGGATCGCCCTGCTGAAGGCGAACGCCCTCTACCAGACGGTGGGCGTCACCTCCACTGAGCTGGGCCTTCAGCTCCAGGCCGAGCGGACGCAGTCGTCGGTGGCGATCAGCTCCCGGGTCCTCACGAGCGGGATGGGCGACCAGCGGATCCGTACCGACCGCGCGGTCGAGGAGTTCAGGAAAGCCGCCGTCAGCGATGATTCCGGAAGCCCGGAACTGAGCAACTCGCTGGACGAGCTGCTCCGCCAGCTCGACAAGCTCCCGAGCGTCCGCTCGGGCGTCGACAGCGGGCAGCACACGCGGCTGGACGTGCTGTCGAACTACAACCAGATCCTCGACGCGGTCTTCCTGGTGTACGACCAGATGGCCGCGGTGCCCGATTTCTCGATCTTCCAGCAGGCCGCGGCCATGCAGGGGATGGGCAACGCCCACGAGATGATCGCCAGGGAGAACGCGCTGATCAGCGGGGCGCTGATCGACTACCGGCTGTCCGAGGCGGAGCGCAAGGCCTTCGGCGAGTACGTCGCCACCCGGCGCTTCCTGCACGCCCGCGGCGCCGCCTCGCTGGACTCCGAGCTGGGCGCGCAGTACCGCGACACCTTCGCCTCCGCCGCCTTCGGGAAGTTCACCGACCTGGAGAAGGCCATCGTCGGATCGACCGGCGGCCGGCTGGCCTCCGAGGCGAGCTCGTGGAAGACGACCACGAACTCGATCTCGAACTGGCTCGACCAGGTCAACCTCGCCGCCTCCAAGAAGCTGGCGGACCGGGCCCAGGACGTCGCCACCGGCGTCATGGTCCGGATCCTGATCGCCGGCGGCGTCGGCCTGATCGCGGTGGTCGCGTCGATCATCATCTCGGTCCGCTTCGGCCGCCGCCTGGCCACCGAGCTGGCCGGGCTCCGCTCGGCCGCCCTGGACCTGGCGGACGTGCGGCTCCCCCGCGTCGTGGAACGGCTGCGGCGCGGCGAGGACGTCGACGTGCGGGCCGAGGCACCGCCGATCCAGGCGGGCGGCTCGACCGAGGTGCACGACGTGGCCCACGCGTTCGGCTCGGTGCAGCGCACCGCCGTGGAGGCCGCCGTCGGCCAGGCCAACCTGCGGCGCGGCGTCAGCCAGGTCTTCGTGAACCTGGCCCGGCGCAAGCAGAGCCTGCTGCACCGCCAGCTCACCCTGCTCGACAGCATGCAGCGCCGGGCGACCGACCCCGACAGCCTTGAGGACCTGTTCCGGCTGGACCACCTGACCACCCGCATGCGGCGGCACGCCGAGGGCCTGATCATCCTGTCCGGCGCGGCGCCCGGCCGGACGTGGCGCAAGCCGGTTCCGGTGGTCGACGTGCTGCGGGCCGCGATCGCCGAGGTCGAGGACTACACCCGGGTCAGCGTGGTGCCGGTGCCCGACGTCTCGCTCGACGGGGCCGCGGTCGCCGACATCACCCACCTGGTGGCCGAGCTGATCGAGAACGCCACGATCTTCTCGCCGCCGCAGACCGCGGTGACCGTGCGCGGCGACGTGGTGGCCAACGGGTTCGCCGTCGAGGTCGAGGACCGCGGCCTGGGCCTGAGCACCGAGGAGTACACGGCGATCAACGAGCGGCTGGCCAGCCCGCCGGAGTTCGACCTGGCCGACAGCGACCGGCTCGGCCTGTTCGTGGTGGGCCAGCTCGCCTCCCGGCACGGCATCCAGGTCATCCTGCGCGGCTCGCCGTTCGGCGGCACCACGGCCATCGTCCTCATCCCCCGCTCGGTGATCGCCCAGCAGGACTCGCCGCTCGCCCTCACCGCGGAGCGGACGTCCTTCGCCGCCGAGCGCGCCACCGCGCGCCAGAAGGAAACGTTCGAGACCACTCCGCCGGGCGCGCTCGCCCCTCCGGCCAACGGCAACGGCCTCCCGCGCAGGACGAGGCAGGCCTCCCCGGCCCAGCCGGGCCACCCCCTCCAGCCGGACCAGCCCGCCGCCGCCCCGTCCCTCAGCGTGGTGACCGACCTGCCCGCCCGTACCCCGTCCCCGGACCAGGCGGGGCAGCCACCCGCGGGCTGGGAGACGGGCTGGGGCGCGGCGCGCGAGGCTCCTCCCGGCGCGCCCTCCCCGGCACCGCCGCAGAGATCGCCCCAGGAGCCTCGTGAGACCCAGGAGGCGCCTCGCGACACCCAGGCCCGGGACAAGGGCGGCAACGGCGGTCCGACGCGCCAGAAGGCCGTACAGCCCCCCACGGGGCCGGGCGGTCTGCCTCGCCGGGTCCGGCAGGCGAACCTGGCGCCTCAGCTCCGCCAGGAGTCCGAGCCGGAGCCGAGGGCGGAACCGAGCGAGGAGCGTTCGCCGGACGAGGTCCGCGCGCTGTTCTCCGCCTTCCAGGCGGGGGCGCGACGCGGACGCGAGGAACAGGACAATGACTTCGCGCACCATACGACAGGCGACAAGGGGGACAAGTGACCGGAAAATTGACCAACACCGGCGAGCTGAACTGGCTCCTCGACGACCTGACCACCAGGGTGGGCGCGGTGCGCCAGGCGGTGATCCTTTCCACCGACGGGCTGGCCGTCGGATTCTCGAAGGGACTCCTGCGCGAGGACGCCGAACATCTGTCCGCGGTCGCCGCCGGATTCCAGAGCCTGGCGCGCGGGGCGGGACGCCACTTCGGCGGTGGCGAGGTGCGCCAGACCATCGTGGAGATGGAGTCGGCGTTCCTGTTCGTCACCGCCGCGGGGCAGGGAACCTGCCTGGCCGTGCTGAGCAGTGCCGACGCCGACGTCGGCCACATCGCGTACGAGATGGCGATGCTGGTCAAGCGGGTCGGCCAGCACATCTCCACCAATCCGCGCCAGGGTCTCTCGTGAGCGAGGGAACGGGGGGCCGCGTCGTCGACGGACCGTTAGATCCCCGAGCCCGGTGCTGGAGGTCTGGATGACGAACTGGATGGACGAGGAGGCCGGACCGGTCGTCCGGCCGTACGCGCTCATCGGGGGTCGCACCCGCTCCTCCGGTGACAAGCTGGACCTGGTCGCGATGGTCACCTCGACTCGCGGCGCTCCGTCCGGGGGGTTCGTCCCAGGCCCCGAACAGGAACGCATCCTCGCCATGGTCACCACTCCGACCTCGGTCGCCGACGTCGCCTCGGACCTCAACCTGCCGCTCGGCGTGGTCAGGGTCCTTCTCGGCGACCTGCAGGACCACAAGCTCATCTCGATCGGGCGCGCCTCCGCGAGCGAGCGCATTCTCAAGGAAGTGATCAATGGACTTCGGGCCCTCTGACGAACCCGTCGCCCTCAAGATTCTCATCGCGGGTGGCTTCGGGGTTGGCAAGACCACGCTGGTGGGCGCCATCAGCGAGATCCGGCCGCTCCGCACCGAGGAGGTCCTCTCCGACCGCGGTATCGGCATCGACGACGTCGACGGCGTCGAGGGCAAGACCACCACCACGGTCGCGATGGACTTCGGCCGCATCACGATCAGGGAGGGCCTGGTCGTCTACCTGTTCGGCACGCCGGGCCAGGAGCGGTTCTGGTTCATGTGGGACGAGCTGTCCTACGGCGCGCTGGGCGCGGTGGTGCTCGCCGACACCCGGCGGCTCACCGACTGCTTCCCCTCGATCGACTACTTCGAGCAGCGCGGCACGCCGTTCATCGTGGCCGTCAACTGCTTCGACGGTGCCGAGCAGCACGATGCGGAGGACGTACGCGTCGCCCTGGACCTCGACATGGACGTTCCGGTACTGCTCTGCGACGTACGACGCCGCGTCTCGGCGAAGACGGTGCTCGTGACGCTGGTGGAGCACTCCCTGAGGGTGCTGACGGCCAGCCAGAGCTGAGAGCCGGAGGAGCGGGCCGGGGTACTCCCGGCCCCCGTCCGGGCCGGACACCGGCTCGGGGGCTACAGCGGGGAAGCGGGTACACCGGGTCGCGGGACGGCTCGGGCGCTACAGCGGGGGGCGGGCGCGCCGGCCGGTGGGTTCGCGAGCATGGGCACGGCCGGGTTCGCGAGCATGGGCACGGCGCCCTCGGCGCCTTTGCCCGCCGCCGGGATCGCGGGCGGCGTCACGGGGGTCGCGGAAGGCGTCACAGCGGGGTCGTGGGAGGCGTCACAGCGCCCGCAGGCCGCTGATCAGCTCCTTCAGGAGGCTCTCTGCGGGCATGGAGGCGGCGGGAAGCGGCGACCGCACCTGGATCAGGCCCTGGTCCAGCAGGTCGCCCAGGAGGACCTTGATCACGCCGACCGGCAGTCCCGCGTCCGAGGCGATCTCCACGATCGGGCGTGCCCGCCTGACCAGGTTGAGCAGCCGCCGGTGCTCGGAGCCCAGGTTCGCCCCGGGGCCGACCGGCGCTCCGGTCGCCACCGCCATCGCGAGCAGGTCGAACGAGGACGACGACGCCCGGGTACGCCCGCCGGTCATCGCGTAGGGGCGGACAACGGGACCGGCCTCCTCGTCGACCCACTCGACGTCGTCTTTCATTGGCCGGCCACCCGGGGTCCGGTGGCCAGGTGCTGGCCGACGCGGGTGACCAGGCGGGCCATCTCGTAGGCGATCAGGCCCACGTCGGCGGCACCGGTGGTCATGACCGACAGGCAGCTTCCCTGACCGGCGGAGGTGACGAAGAGGAACGCGGAGTCCATCTCCACCATCGTCTGACGTACGGCACCGCCGCCGAACTGCAGGCTGGTGCCCTTGGCGAGACTCTGGAAGCCGGAGGCGACCGCGGACAGGTGCTCGGCGTCCTCCTTGCTCAGCCCTCGGGACGAGGCCATCATCAGCCCGTCGTTGGACAGGATCAGCGCGTGCGAGACGTCCGCCACACTCGTGACGAAGTCATCCAGCAGCCAATACAGCTCACCCGGCACGTGGTTAAACCCCTTCCCCTCTGATGATCTCGCTGGTCGCCGGCCCCCGCCGGCTCGGTGAATCCGTTCCCGCGAATCCGCTCCCACGGGTGTCGCCGGGCCGCGCGCACGGCCGCGGGCCGGGGCGCGGCGAACCCGGTCCCGGAGATCCTCCGCGGCGCTCACGGTCCCGGCTCATCGCTTGGCACCGCCGTCCTCGTCGTCGCCGCGCCCGCGCCGCCACCCGGACTGCAGGGCGCTCATCAGCGCCCTCGCCTCCTCGGGCGAGCGTCCCCCGACCTCGGCCTCGGGCGAGCGGGGCTCCTGGGCCTGGCGCGACTCCCGGGCCTGGCGCGGCGGCGGCATGTTCGCCTGGGACGGCGGCATGTTCGCCTGCCGCACCCGGCGGGGCAGGCCGTCCCCGCCGCGCCGCAGCGGCTTCCACAGGTCCGCGGGGATCGGGACCTCACCGGAGTCGCCCGGCCGGTCCGCCCGCTCCACGACGGTCTCCGCCCGCCGCTCCGCGGACTCGGGCCGCACGCTGATGACGGTGAGCACCGGCGGCTCCATCGGCTGCTCGACGGGCTCGGGGTCTCCGAGCAGTTTCTCGGGAATGAGGACGACCACCCCGGTACCGCCGTACGGCGAGGCGCGCAGCACCACCTCGACCCCGTACCTGGCGGCCAGCAGCCCGACCACGGCGAAGCCGAGCCGGTCGGTCTCGGCCGGGTCGAACTCCGGCGGGCTGGCCAGGCGCTCGTTGATCGCGGCGCGCTTGTCGTCGGTCAGCCCGAGTCCCCTGTCCTCGATCTCGACCGCGAAGCCCCGCCCGACGAGCTCGCCCCGGACCGAGACCTGGCTGCCCGGCGGGGAGAAGACGGTGGCGTTCTCCAGGATCTCGGCGAACAGGTGCATCATGTCGGCGACGGCGTTGCCGACCAGGGTGGTGCCGCCCGTCGGGTAGATCCGCACCCGGGCGTAGTCCTCGACCTGGGCGGCGGCACCGCGCAGCACGTCCTCCATCGGCACCGACGAGCGCCACTTGCGGCCCGCCGCCCCGCCGGACAGGATCACCAGGCCCTCGGCGTGGCGGCGCATGCGGGTGGTGAGGTGGTCGAGCTTGAAGAGGTTCTCCAGCGCCGCGGGATCCTCCGCCTGCTTCTGCATGCCGTCGAGCATCTTGAGCTGGCGCTGCAGCAGCGACTGGCTCCGGCGGGCGAGGTTGCGGAAGGCCTGGGAGACGCCCTCGCGCAGCCTGGCCTGCTCCACGGCGGCGTCGACGGCGCTGCGCTGGACGCTGTTGAAGGCGTCGGCGACGTCGTGGATCTCGGCCGTGCTGCCCGACGGCCTGAGCGCGGGCGCCTCGGCCGCCACGTCCACCACGTCGCCGCGGCGCAGCTTCTCCATGACCCTCGGGAGCCGCGCCTGCGCGAGGTCGGCGGCGGCCCGCCGCACGGCGGCGAGCTCCTTGGTGATCCCGCTGCCGACCCGGTAGGAGACCAGCAGCGACGCGACGACCGCGATGAGGCCGAGCACGCCGATCACACCGGCGCGGACGAAGACGCTGACGGCCGCGGGCGCGGCCTGGTCGATGAGCGCGGGGGCGACCGCCGTCAGGGACCGCTGGTAGACGGCGTCCAGCGCGTCGCCGGCGGCGCGCCAGTCGGTGGACCGCACCTCGGCGCCGGTCAGGAGGTGGTTCTCCAGGGTGATGAAGCGGGCGTACGTCGAGGAGGCGATCATGTCCGAGAAGGGGGCGCGCAGCGTGGGATCCAGCTCGGGGAGCGCCTGTTCCATGAGGAAGATCCGGTTGGCGGAGAGCCGGGTGAACAGCCGCATCTCGCTCGGCGTCATCGCGCTCCTGAGCGCCAGCGAGCCCGCGGCGAGTGCCCGCTCGCGGCTGAGCAGGTCCATGGCGTGGTTGATCGTCGTGATGGCGCGCGACTGGCGGTAGAGCGAGAGGTCGTTGCTGAGGCTCAGGGTGTTGAAGAGCCGGCGCAGGGCGTCCGGCAGCCGGGCGAACTCCTCGGAGAGGCCCACCGGGCCGATCCGCCCGGAGTCGACCCTGGCGCGGATCGCGTCGAGCGCGCCCACCTGCCGCATCAGCTCGTCGTGGTGCGTCCTCATCTCCTCGGTCATCGCCGCCTGCGCCGCGTCCCCGGTCGTCTGCTGGCGCAGCCGGGCACGGGCCTGGTCGGTGACCGAGCGCTGCCCCACGAGGGTCTCGCGGTCCGCGTCCGAGCGGGTGGCCAGGTACTCGGCCGACAGGAGGTGCTCGCGCTGGACCGCGGTGCCCAGGTCTCCCGCGGGCTTGGCGACGGTGTCGTAGAGCGTGCCGACGGAGAGCAGGCTCATCGAGTCGCCGACCGTCACGACCGTCGCGAAACCCCACAGTGCGACCAGTGAGGCGAGCGGGATGACCAGCAGCACCGAGACCTTGAAGCGGATGGACCTGCTCGCTGCCATGTCACCTCAACGGCTCGCTCTCGGAGCGCCGGGGGAGCCCCGGACGATCTCTAGATCGCCGACGAGAATAGCACTGGCGGCTCCTGTTATTTGTAGCCTATTTGTGACATGTCATGAAAGAGTTTTCAAAAGTGAGTCCGTCAGCCGAGAGCGGCGCGTGATGCGGGAGCGGTTCCCCGCGTCCAGGTCAGTCGCGCGAGCCTGACGGCCAGCACTCCGACCAGCGCGACCTCGGTGCCGAGCAGGGTCCACTCGACGAGACCGGCGAGCACCCCGTCCCCGGGAAGCGTCGCGTAGGTGAGCGCCAGCAGCCCGAAACCCCCGGCCAGCGTGAGCCACTCCAGCGGCCTGGCCACCGGCCGCCACCGCTCGTCCTCGCCGAACCGCGCCACCGTCAGGCCGCCCGCCGCGGGCACCGCGGCCAGCACGGCGAGCGACACGTAGCGGTACGTCTGGGAGATCAGGTCCGTCCCCGTACCGGGAAGAGCCGCGGGCACCACCGCGAGCACGATGAGCCCCACGCCCCAGGCCAGCATCAGCCGCTCGGCCAGGACCCCCACCGGCGCCCCCACGGCCCGCAGCCCGGCGACCACCGCGAAGGCCGCGATCCCGAGCGCCGCCATCGCGAGCCCGGTGGCTCCGGTGCGGTCCAGCGCGGCGTACTCACTGATCGTCAGATCGAGCGGGTTCGCGTAGGGAACCGGGTCGGCCTGTCCGGCGGCCGCGGCCGCGACGGCCACGACGAGGCCGGTACATGCGATCAGGGGGTAGAGCCTCTTCGACGCGAGCATGCGCTAAGACTGTCCGCCAGAGGATGTTTCAGACATCCGGCGGCACCCCTGATCCAACCCTGAGCCACCCCTGAGACGACCTGCCCCGGCGCGCGCCCCGGCGGGAGCGCGCGCCGGGGCGGCCGCGGCTCAGCGGAGGCCGCGGACCTCGGCGTAGCGGGCCCTGACCTCCGGTGCGGGATCGGCCTCGTAGTGCTCGGCCTTGCCCGCCTCCCACTCCGGGGGCTCGGCGTCGCCGCCGAGCAGCCAGGCCGCCTGCCTCGCCGCCCCGTCGGCGA
Organism: Streptosporangium sp. NPDC023825; assembly: GCF_040639575.1. Lineage (NCBI taxonomy): Bacteria > Bacillati > Actinomycetota > Actinomycetes > Streptosporangiales > Streptosporangiaceae > Streptosporangium > Streptosporangium sp. NPDC023825. The sequence goes on from NZ_JBFAAE010000002.1 coordinate 304,702, forward strand.
CGTACTCGCCGGCCTCGGGAACGACCACCGGCCGCCCGAAGACCGCGGGGGCGATCCGCCGTACGGCCTCCGACCTGGCGCCTCCCCCGATGAGCAGCACCCTGGCCGGGTCGAGCCCGAGCGCGTCGAAGGCGTCGGCGAGGTGGCAGAGCATGCCCTCCACCGCCGCCCTGGCGAGGTGCGCCGGGGTGGAGGTGGCGAGCGTCAGCCCGTGCAGCGAGCCCGTGGCGGTGGGCAGGTTCGGGGTGCGCTCGCCCTCCAGGTACGGGACGTGGACGAGCCCTCCGGCCCCCGAGGGCGCCTGCAGGGCCAGCCTGCCGAGCTCGTCGAGACCGACCCCGAGCACCCGCGCGGCGGCGTCGAGCACCCTGGCCGCGTTGAGCGTGGCCACCAGCGGGAGGAACCGTCCCGTGGCGTCCGCGAACCCGGCCACGGAACCGGTCGGGTCCGCACTCGGGCCGGCGGCGACCGCGAAGGCCGTCCCCGACGTCCCGATCGACACGACCACGTCCCCGGGCAGGGCGCCGACCCCGAGGGCCGCCGCCATGTTGTCGCCCGTGCCCGGCGCGAGCCGCACCGCGCCCGCGCCGGAGACGCCGGCTGCGGGCCGCACCTCGCCCGCGGAGTCGCGGGGACCCAGCACCTCGGGGAGCCCGGGTACGGCGCCGAAGGCCGCCTGAAGGAGGTCGGTCCGGTAGGCCCCGGTCGCGGGCGACCAGTACCCGGTGCCCGACGCGTCGCCCCTGTCGGTGACGAACTCCCCGCCCAGCCGCCAGGTGAGCCAGTCGTGCGGCAGGCACACCCTCGCCGTGCGGCGGGCGGAGTCGGGTTCGTGCTCCGCGAGCCAGCGGAGCTTGGTCACCGTGAACGACGCGACCGGCACGCTGCCGACCGCCTCGGCCCAGACCTCGGGACCGCCCAGTTCCTTCACCAGGTCGGCGGCGGCTCCGGCGGAACGGGTGTCGTTCCACAGCAGCGCCTTCCTGACGACGTCGCCGGACTCGTCCAGGCAGACCATGCCGTGCTGCTGCGCTCCGACGCTCATCGCCTCGACGCCGTCCAGCCCGCCCGCCTGCGCGATCGCCTCCTGCAGCGCGTCCCACCAGGCTCCGGGGTCGACCTCGGTGCCCTCGGGGTGGGTGGCGCGCCCCTGGCGGACCAGGGCGCCCGTGCGGGCGTCCCTGATCACCACCTTGCAGCTCTGGGTCGACGAGTCGACCCCGGCCACCAGCGTCATCCGCGGACTCCGAGGAGGTAGTCCATGGCGAGCTGGTTGAGGCGCGTGAAGTGGAAGCCGCGCGCGGCCACCGCGTCGAGGTCGAACTCGTCGCGGTTCAGGTCGGCGATCGTCTCGCCGGGGGCCAGCGTGGGCTCGGAGAGCTCGGCGACCTTGCTCGCGGCGAGCGCCTCGGCGACCTCGGGGTCCGCGCGGAACGCCGCGACCTTCTCCTTCAGGATCAGGTACGTGCGCATGTTGGCCGCGGCCGAGACCCAGACGTCCTCGGAGTCCTCGGTGCGCAGCGGCTTGTAGTCGAAGTGCCTGGGGCCGTCGTAGCCGCCGTTCTCCAGCAGGTCGACCAGGAAGAAGGCGTTCTTCACGTCGCCGTGGCCGAAGATCAGGTCCTGGTCGTAGCGGGGGCCGTGCTGGCCGTTCAGGTCGATGTGGAAGAGCTTGCCGTGCCAGAGCGCCTGCGCGATGCCGTGCGCGAAGTTGAGCCCGGCCATCTCCTCGTGGCCCACCTCGGGGTTGAGGCCGACGCGGTCGGAGTGCTCCAGCTCGTTGATGAACGCGAGCGCGTGGCCGATGGTCGGGAGAAGGATGTCGCCCCGGGGCTCGTTCGGCTTGGGCTCGATGGCGAACCTGATGTCGTAGCCCTGCTCGATCACGTACGAGGTGAGCAGGTCCATGCCCTCCTTGTAGCGGCTGAGCGCGGCCCTGATGTCCTTGGCGGCCCCGGACTCCGCCCCCTCGCGCCCGCCCCAGCAGACATAGGTGGTCGCGCCGAGCTCGGCGGCCAGGTCCACGTTGCGGATGACCTTGCGCAGCGCGTAGCGGCGGACGTCGCGGTCGTTGCTGGTGAAGCCGCCGTCCTTGAAGACGGGGTGGGTGAACAGGTTCGTGGTCGCCATCGGGACCTTGAGCCCGGTCTCGGCCAGCGCCTTCTTGAAGTTGGCGATGGCCCTGTCACGGTCGGGCTCGACGGCGAGCAGGTCGTCGTCGTGGAAGGTGACGCCGTACGCGCCGAGTTCCGCGAGCCGGTGGACGCTCTCCACCGGGTCCAGCGGGGCCCGTGAGGCGTCCCCGAAGGGGTCGCGGGCCTGCCAGCCGACGGTCCACAACCCGAAAGTGAAACGGTCTTCGGGCTTGGGGGTGTAGGCGCTCATCTGCGTTCCTCCGATTTAATCCACTTTATGGACTTAATATGGATCGAGGTGGTGGGATCGTCAAGAGGTGGGTGTTCCATGACACAGGCCGTACGCCACAATTCGATGCGCGCCCGCAACCTCGGCGTGGTCCTCGGCGAGGTCCGCAGGAGCGGCCCGGTCACCCGGGCGGCGCTGGCCGAGATCACCGGACTGACCAAGACGACGGTGTCGAAGATGGTCGGCGACCTGATCGAGGCGGGCATGGTCACCGAGTCGGGCGCGCTCAGGGACGGCGAGCGGGGGCGGCCCGGCACGGCCGTCGCGCTCAGCGGGCGGCGGGTCGCCGCGCTCGGCCTGGAGATCAACGTCGACTACCTGTCCGCCTGCGTGGTCGACCTCACCCTGGCGGTGCGGCTCAGATATACACAGGCTGTGGACAACCGTACGTCCTCCCCTGTGGAAACCCTGTCCCACCTGGAAGAACTTGCCCACAGGGCTGTGGACGAAGCGCGCGGGGAGGGCCTCTCCGTCGCCGGATCGACCCTCGCGGTGCCCGGCCCCGTGGACGGCGGGCTGGTCCACACGGCCCCCAACCTCGGCTGGCACGACGTCCGCGTCTCCGACCTGCTGGGCTTCCCCGTCGAGGTGGACAACGAGGCCAACCTCGCGGCCCTGGGCGAGCTCTGGTTCGGCTCCGTGCCCGGCGACTTCCTGCACGTGTCGGGGGAGATCGGCATCGGCGCGGGCCTGGTGGTCGGCGGCGCCCTGTTCCGCGGCGCGCGCGGCCTCGCCGGGGAGCTGGGACACGTGGTCGTCTCCCCCGACGGCCCGGCCTGCCGCTGCGGCGGCCGGGGCTGCCTGGAGCAGTACGCCGGGCAGGACGCGCTCCTGAGGGCCGCCGGACTCGCCGGGGTTCCCGACGGGGTGGCCACGCTGCTCGCACGCCTCCACGCGGGCGAGCGGGACTCGCTGGAGGCCTGCGAGCGCGCCGGTCAGGCACTCGGCGTCGCCCTCACCTCCGCGGTGCACCTGATGGACCCGGGGACCATCGTGCTGGGCGGGGTCTTCGCCCCGCTGTTCCCGTGGATCCGGGGTCCGGCGCACGAGACGATGGCCTCCCGGCTGGGCGTGATGCGCCGGGCCGTCCCCGAACTGACCGTCTCGCGGCTCGGCGGCGACGCCGCGACCCTGGGCGCCGCCGGGCAGGTCATCCACCGGGTCATCGCCGACCCCTGGAGCCACCTGTCCACGGCACGGACCTGACCGCGACACCGCGCGCCACGGTAGGCCCGGCCTTCCAGCCGGGAAGGTCCGCCGCCGTCCCATGGCCGGCTTCACGCGCCCGGCGAGATCAGGTGGCCGGAAGGTGGTCCAGGTGGATGACGGACCGCCACACGTGCTGCGCCCAGGACAGGTCCTGCGGGTCGTCGTGGAAGCAGGCCAGGGCGACGGCCTCATCGTGGTGGATCACGAAGCCGTACAGCTCGTGTTTTGGCTGCTCAGGCCCGGTGGAGGTCAGCCAGAAGGCGTGCCGCAGACCGCCCTGGTGGTGCTCGGTCAGCTGATGGGCCGCGTCGGTGACGGGGGCACCCTCGGTCAGCGAGGCCAGAAACTCATCCGGCGTCCCCGGGCCTGAAGCGGTCCGCAGGTCGGCGTATACGGTCCGGCCTGGACCGGCGAACTGCGAGATTCCCTCGACGACGCGTGCCGCCATCCCCGCGCTGCGTTCAATGCTCCAGTGGTCGTTCAGCCAGGTCCTGACCGGTACGGGGAGCGCGTGGCCGAAATGGCTCAGCACCTCGTCCCGGTCCCAGTCTGCGCGTAGAACCCGGCTGAGCAGAGGGTGAGAGCTGGCGTCCACGTAGGGGATCTCGTCGACGTCGCGGACAACGACCGTGAGATCGGCGCCCATCACGTCCTGGCCCCAGGGCTCGATGGCGTTGGCCAAGGTGCCGCTGAAGACCAGGCCGGCGTACGCGGGTTCGTCCCACAGCGAGTGGGCGCGTTCCAGATCGTCCTCACTGATCCGTATCCAGGTGCCCAGCATCAACGTCACCCCACCTGACAGCCGCACCGGCAGCAGGCACCTGGCGAAGCATCCGTGACCGTCCACACGTAGCAGGCCGGGGTTCACCGGGTGTCGCGCGGTCTCCGCGACCTCCAGGGCGACGTCGGGCAGCCCGAACCGCACGTCGATCTGGTCAGTGCCGGACAACTGCGTGCCGCAGCAGGAACACGTCACAACGGCGTCTGTGATCATGATGGGGAAGCATATCCAGTGCGGTGACGAGGTCCGTCGGAGCCGGTCGCGTCGTGGGAAGGCCTGCGCTGCGGGATCGGTGGAACCACGAGGCGCGGGGACGGCGGCACAGGAGAGGGGATCGCCATCCGCCGCGCTGCTCAGGGAGGGGCCACCGGTTCGACGTAATGCTTTCCGAGTCGTGCGGCGATGCGGTGCGCGGCCTGTGACACGTCGTCCGCGGGAGCGTGGTCGGCGGGTTCCTCCAGGCAGGTGGTGCCCCAGCAGAAGAACATGCCTGCGGAGTCGGCCCACACGGTCAGTTCGGCGCTGATCACCAGGCGAGGTTGGCCCTGGTCGTAGGAGATCTCCGGGTAGATCCGGTGGGTGTGCAGTTCGGTACGCAGGTGCTTGAGCGCGGAGATGGCACCGGGATGCCAGGTGGCCGCGTTCAATTGGTCATCTGCCGGGGTGCCATGGGACGGGATCACGACTGACTCCTTGATGAGTGCGTGCCGCCGCACCGGTCGGGCGGCTCGGGCCGCGTCGGCGTCAGCGCGGGTCGACATGCTCGGCCAGAATCACGTCGGCCAGGAGAGGCGACCCTGCTCGCAGTACGTCGGCGGCGTCCCTGGCCCGCAGGACGGCGTGGTGCTCGGCGAGCTGTTCGGCCGCTGCGAGCAGTGTCAGGGCGGAGCTGAGCAGCGGACTGCCCACGTCGCTGAGCTCGGGGCCGGTCCACCAGAACCTCTCGCCGTCGGTGTAGGCCAGCAGCCCGTAGTGGACGGACACGATGGCATTGCCGGAGACGAGTTCGTGGACGTCCGCGTCGATGTGGTGAACCTCGGCCAGTGCGGCGGCCAAATCCTCGGCGTGCCGCACGGCGGCAGTTACCGAGACAGCGGATCCAACGCCGCACCCGCACCTGTCGCCTCGCTTCGGGGTCGTGCTCATGCCGCGATCTCCTGCCGGTGCGGGTTGTGGCGCCAGGAGGGCGGGGTGTCCGGTGAACGATCCGGGCCGGGAACGACAGCGAGCCCCGGCCGGGAAGTCTGATGAATCCGTTGGGTCCGATACTGGTCGCGGGGGCCTGATATGTCCGACAGGACGTTAAATGTCAGCTGAGTGGCCGGTTCTCCGGGCCGCGTGTGTCGCGTCCAGCCTCCCCCGTCCCGGGGTGGATGTTCGGCACGGGCCGCGTTCCGAGGCGGATGTCCAGTTGCACGGGCCGCGATCAGGGCTCGCCGCCGGGTGAGTGGATCCCGGGCGAGCGCCAGACGGGTCGCGCGCTCCTCGCGGGGCTCGACCGGCCAGTACGGGCGGCCCATGCCGGGCGTTTCCGGGCGCCGCCCGTCCGTACGCCCGGCGGGCCGGGTGCGGGCCGACGCCGTCTCGTCCTCGGCCTGGCGAGACGCGGGCACGACCGGAACGGGCCGCGTGGTGACCTCGTGAGCGGGCTGAAAGGTCGGCAGGCCACGGCCAAGGCCGGCCCGGCGGCGCGCCTTCAGGCGGGCGCTCATCAGCTCGCCGGACGGCTGCGCGTACTCGTGGTCGGCGGCCCGGCCGGGGCAGCCGTGCGCGTAGGGGGCGTGCCCGCAGTCGGCACAGCCCATAGGCAGCGGCGGGCTTTCGGCGAAACAGCCGCAGCCGCTCGCCACGGTCCGGTCGAGAACCGGAGCACTAGGGTTGTTCACGGGTCAGGACTCTCTTCCTGATCAAGGACCTGTCCGGACGTCGCAAGCGCCGGGCGGGTCCGTTTTTGTTTGAGGGCCGCACCTTTAGTGAAGTCGCGCGTATCCCGTAGCGGGAGACGGAGAGTGGCGGAGAATGACCCGGAGACTTAAAGTCTCCGGGTGCTCCGGTCAGGTGGTGCAGCAATGATTCCGAAAAAACGCCCAGCATGGGCCGTACGGCTACAGAACCAGCGTGAAGCACAGCACTGGAACAAGTACGAAATGGCACGCCAGCTCATCCGCGCCGCCGGCCACAACCACGGATCCGTCGACTCTCTGACCAGGCAGATTCGCGACTGGGAGAAAGGAAAGCATTTTCCCCGCGATTGGACCACTGCCTACGCAACAGCCTTCGGCATCTCCGAAAACGAACTCTTCGCCGCAGAGGAGCAGGATCGGTGCGGCAACTCGGAGATCGATCTCAGCACGATCGCCATCACTCCCTATCCACCTCACCAGGGTCCTGTAGCTCCGGAGCTCGTCATGTACTTCCTCGAACAGCTTCCCGGCCACTACAAAGCTGACATGTGGCTCGGCCCTCGCCATCTCATCCCAACCGTCACGACTCAGGCGCAGCTCATCAAGGAACTCGTCCATGCGGCTGACGCGCCTGTTCGACGCGGCCTATTGGGTGCCGGCGTCGCGTACACAGCACTCCTCGGCTGGCTGCACCAAGATGCCGGTGACATCAACCGTTCAGAGGGCTGGCGATCCATCGCACTGGACATGGCCCATCGATCTCAAGACCCACAACTCATCAGCTACGCCCTCACCAACAAAGCCATGCTCGCCATTGACGTGGGCGACGGGCGCACCGTCGTCGACTACGCCGAAGCCGCCCTGGATGATGAGAGCAAGTTGTGCCCGAAGGTACGGATACTTGCACTGGTCCACCAAGCACACGGTCAGTCGATGATGCCGGTCAAAAACAAGGAACTGGTCGACCGGCTGCTGGATCGAGCGGCTGACCTCGTGGATCAGGTCGACGACGAACACCCCTGGGGCAACGCCTGCCGTCGCACCCTTAAATACATCGACGTCCAGCGAGCGACCGCCTATCTCCGGCTGGGCCTCTACTGGGAGGCCACTGCACTCTGGGATGGGATTCTCGGCAACGCGCCAGAGACGGCGCGGCGCGACAACGGGATGTTCTGGATGCGTCAGGCAAGCGCTCTGGCAGCGGTTCCCGAACCGGAACGCGTTGTCCAAATCGTGTCGGCCACCGCGGCGATCGTTGAGGAGACGGGATCCGCCCGGCTGCGTCAGGAACTGAAGGAAATTCCTCGTCGCGCGACCGCGTGGGCGAACACCTCGTACGGCAGGGAACTGGGTGAGATCCTTTCCCAGTTCAACTGACTGCGACGACACGGAGATGCCGATGTCCCCTCAGCCGTTGTCCGAGGAGCAGATCGTCGCCCATCTGGCCGAGCTGCCAGGGTGGGAGCGCGAGGGGCAGACCATAACGCGGACGTTCAAGCACACCTACCACGAGTGCGTGCACCTGGCCGTGTATGTCGCGGCCAAGGCCCGTGAGGTCGGCCATCACCCTGACATGCACATCACCTGGCAGCGGATCCGGTTCGCGATCACCACTCACGACGCCGGAGACCGTCTCACGGCCAAGGACTTCGAACTCGCCCGCCACATCGACGCGATCGCCACCGGCCACGACGCCGAAGCGGTCTGAACGCACATCTGGAGCCACCTGGCCACGGCACGGGCCCGGCCGCGATGGCCGAACGGCCGATGGGCGTCGCGCCGATGTCGCCATTCGGACGATCTTCCTCGCGGCCCGTGTTCCTACGCTTCCAACTGACCTGGAGGACGACGTACGGAGCAGAGATGACCGCAGTACTCGCCGGTGTGATGATCGCCGTGGTGATCGGTTCGGGGGGCGCGCAGCCGGTGGTGACCGACGGGGCCGGAGCCTCGTTGCAGGCCGGGGTGGACGCCGTTCACCGGGCCGGCGCGGTCGGGGTGCTCGCCGAGGTACGGGACGGGAGCGGCCGGGCGGCGGCCCGGAACGGGGTCGCCGAACTGAAGGGCCGGACGCCCGTGCCGTGGGGCGGCTACTTCCGCATCGGCAGCACCACCAAGACCTTCACCGCGGTGGTCCTGCTGCAACTGGTCGGCGAGGGCAGGCTCAAGCTGACCGACACGGTGGAGCACTGGCTGCCCGGTGTGGTCGGCGGCAACGGGAACGACGGCCGCCGGATCACCGTCAAGAACCTGCTGCGCCACACGAGCGGCCTCAACGACTGGAACGGCGAGGTGCCGATCGCCAAGGACCCCACCCCGCAGAGGTATCTCGCGGAACGGTTCCGTCTCTACCGGCCGGAGCGGCAGGTGGAGCTCGCGACGCGCAAGCCGCCCATGTGGACACCCGACCCCGGCGACCCCGCCGGGGAGAGGCGGTGGGCCTACTCCAACACCAACTACACGCTGGCGGGCATGATCGTCGAGAAGGTGACGGGCAACCCACTGGAGCACGAGGTGCACGAGCGGATCATCGCGCCCCTGGGACTGCGGCACACCACGACCGGCGCCACGGCCTACGTGCCGTACCCCCACGCCCGCGCCTACCTGCAGTTCCCCGGTCGCACCGACCTGACCGACACCACGGTCATGGCCGACGGCGGCTCCGGGGACGGGGGCATGATCAGCACGACGGGTGACGTGACGACGTTCTTCCGCGCCCTGCTCGCCGGACGGCTGCTGCGCCCGTCGGAGCTGGCCGAGATGAAGGACACCGTTGCGGCCGAGGACTACGACGGGACGCCCGGCACGCGGTACGGGCTCGGACTGGCCTGGCGCCCGGTCCCGGGTTGCGCGGGCGGCGTCTGGAGCCACCACGGCAACTCCCCCGGCATGGGCTCGCGCAACGGCGTGACCGGCGACGGCCGTACGGCGATCGCGATGTTCGTCTCCACGCAGCGGACCGACGAACGACAGCTCCGGCAGGACACGGCCGCTCGCGAGCTGATCGACGACACGCTGTGCGGCGCGGGCTCCTGACCCGCGACGTCACGAGGGGGTCGAGGGGTCCGGGGTGGGGAGAACGGCGGCGCAGATCTCGGCCAGCTGGCGGAGTTGGTCGGGGGTCAGGCGGTCGAACAGGGTCTGCCGTACCGCCTCGACGTGGCCGGGGGCGGCGGCGGTGAGGACCGCGAGGCCCTGGTCGGTGAGGACCGCCCAGCTCACGCGCCTGTCCGCGGCGCACGGCTCGCGCCGCACCCAGCCGCGCTCCTCCAGCCGCTTCACCGCGTGCGACAGGCGGCTCTGCGAGGAGTTGACCTCCGCCGCCAGCTCGCTCATCCGCATCGTGCGCCCGGGCGCCTCGGAGAGCTTCACCAGCATGGCGTAGTAGGCGTGCGGCATGCCGGAGTCCCGCTGCAGCTGCCGGTCCAGCTCCTCCTGGACGAGCTGCGAGACGGCCAGGAACGCCCGCCAGGTGCGCTGCTCGTCATCGTCCAGCCATCGCGTCACGCGCTCAGCTTACTTGAACTATCAACTAAACGAGGGTAATCTACTTGAGAGTTCAAGTTTTAGGAGGAACGATGCCGGTCCAGCGGCTCAACCACGCCGTTCTCTTCGTGCGCGACGTGGAGCGCAGCGTCGCCTTCTACCGGGAGGCACTCGGCTTCAGGATGGTCATGGGCATGCCGGGCGCCGCGTTCCTCCAGGCCTCGGGGTCCAGCAACGACCACGACCTGGGCCTCTTCGAGATCGGCGCGCAGGCGGGTCCCTCGGAGGCCGGGCGCTCGGCCGTCGGCCTCTACCACCTGGCCTGGGAGGTCGACACCCTCCAGGAACTGGAGCGGATCGCCCTCAAACTCGGCGAGCTCGACGCCCTCGTCGGCGCCTCCGACCACTCCACCACCAAGGCCCTGTACGCCAAGGACCCCGACGGGCTGGAGTTCGAGGTCTCCTGGCTGGTCCCCGCCGACCTGCTCACCGAGGAGGTGCTGAACGGGCGCTCCGGCATCAAGCCCCTCGACATCGCCAGGGAGAAGGAGCGGTACGGCGCCGAGACCCGCGGCGGCCTCGGGGTCTCGATCCCCGTCTGATCATTCCGGGCGTCCGGCCCGTCCGGTCCCCCGCGCCCCGGCGCTACGCGGCGGGCGACCGGCCGTACGGGCACCGAGGCGGGGAGGAGGGGGGTGATCCGGCGAAGGCCTCCCCAGCCCTTCGCCGGATCACGGCCTCCACCGACGTGCCCGCACAGCTCGCCGATACTCCCCTTTTCGCGGTTTTTACCTATCCATAAATCGCCTCGCGGCGCGTCGGGACCTGCCGAACCGGCATCAGAGCCTGCCGGACCAGTGCGTCAGAGCCTGCCGAACCAGTCGCGTACGGCGTCGATCCCGCCGGTCCCGAGGGCGACCATCAGCGCGCACCGCGCCTTCGAGGGCGCCAGCCCCCGGGCCCCGATCGCACCGACACTCGCGGAGAGCCCCGCGCCGAAGCGCATCCCGTCGAGCGGGGCCGCGCCGGTACGGCACCTCGACGCGACCACCACCGGGATCCCCCACTCCGTCAGCTCGGCGATCGCCACGAAGAGCCCGACCGGCACGTTGCCCATGCCGGTCGCCTCCAGCACGACGCCCTGGGCCCCGGCGTCCACGACGGCGGTGAGCAGCACGGGTTCGATCCCCGGATAGGTCTTGATCAGAGCGACGTCCGACGCCGGCTCCCCCCCGAACGCGGGCGGCCGGGGTGGCGGGGCGGACATCGTCTCGACCCGGCCGCCGGTCACCCGGCCCAGCACGGCGAAGGGGGCCGACGAGAACGCCGCGACGCTCGTGGCGTCGACCTTGGCGACCCAGCGGGCCGCGTGGACCTCGTCGTTGACGCACACGACGGCCCCGGCACCGCGCAGCGCGCCGTCGGCGGCCACCACGAGCGAGGAGGCGAGGTTGCGCGGGCCGTCCGAGGACAGCTCGTCCATGGAGCGGACCGCGCCGGTCAGCACGATGGTGCCGCGCTCCGCCGCCCGTCCCGCGAGGAGGTCCACGAGGTACGCCGTCTCCTCGATCGTGTCGGTGCCGTGAGTGATCACGACGCCGTCGAATCCGCGGTCCAGGATGGCCGAGCGCGCCCTGCGAGCCAGTTCCAGCATGGTCGAGGGCGACATGTCCCAGCTGGGCTCCGCCATCACGTCCTCGGCCACCACGTCCACCGCGTCCGCCGCGATCGTGCCGGGCGGGAGCGCCCTCAGGAGTTCGGCCCCCGACGCGACTCCCGGGCGGCCCGGGGCGTAGGAGTGGGCGATGGCGTCACCGGTCGCCAGCAGCAGCACGCGTTTCAAGGAGACGCTCCCTTCCGTCGGCCGCTTTCAGGCCTCCCTCTATTTATAACCCATGACTAACCCCATTGGGGTTATCTATAGATCGAAGCGGACCGGAGCGGGCCGAGGCGGCCTCCTGTCAGGAGCAGCCTTCGATCAGGAACAGCCTCGGTCAGGAGCGCCGGCGCCGTTCGCGAGCCGGGGGACGTGACAGCTCTCCGGCGAGCCCGGCTCCGGGGTCGGCGAGCCCGTCGCTCCTGAACAGCGCGTGGGCCGCCTCCCGCGTCCCGTCGTCCCGCCGCGCCCTGGCCACGAACTCCTCGGGTGTCCGCCCGAACAGGCGCCGCAGCTTCGCGGAGCGGGCCAGCAGGTGCCCGATCAGCTCCGGCTGGGGAGCGAGCCGCAGCGGCTCGCCCTCCTCGTCCACCAGGCATCCGTGCCTGCCCGCGTAGACGTGGCACGACGGAAGGGCCTCCCCCGAGGAGAGGCTCACCGGGAAGGAGCTCGGGGGCAGCGGGAGCCGGAGGTAGTTCGGCTCGGTCGCGTCCAGCGCGGCGAGCTGGGCGTCGTCCACCCACACGACGAACAGGAGCGACGCCCCCGCCACCCTGACGGGCGCGGCGGGCAGGTAGGCGTTCCGGCTGACGTGCGCCGACACCCCCGGGGCGACGCCGTGCGCGATGGCCGGGGTCAGCGGGACGACGGGCCGGATCCCGGCAGTGGTGAACTTGCGGTGCAGCTGGCCCGGCGCGGCGTTGGACCCCACCGCGACCACCGGGTGGCGGGACTCCATCGGGCCGGCGCCGAGGCTCGCCAGGTGGTCGGCGAGCCGCACGACCCGGCTTCCGGACCGGACCCGCCGGTCACCGAGGGCACCGGCCTCCTCGGACATCGGCAGGAAACGGCCGTCGGCCAGCAGACCGGCTCCCGAGGGGAGGCGGCCCGGGTAGGTCAGGGGCTCGGACATCGGGTCGTCGGCGAGAAGCCGGGAAGGATCGGCGGCGCCGGGGAGGCCGGGAAGTACGGGGATCATGAGTGGACCTGGAACTGCGGAGGGGACGGGGGCACGGGGGAGGCCGGAGGGCGAGGCCCGGCCGGAGGGAGGCCGGTCCGTCACCCCTCCCGCGCCATGCCGTCAGGCATACTCGCGGGGCCCATCCTTCAAGGTTAGGTGAAGCCGACAAATGATGTCTTTACCCTCCAGAGAGGGCGAACCGTACGACCGTGACGCCAGGGGTGCCCCGTGAAGAGAACCCCGGCCCGGCGGTGAAGGTGGGGTTTGCCCCACCTTTTTCCGGGATACCTCGCCCCTGTGCCCCGGCCGCGGCGGTCCCTACGGTGGTCGTATGACCGGCATCGAGATGACCACCCCCTGGGAGAGGATCAGCGCCCACTGGTCCGCGCGGGCCTGGCTCCGCACCGCGCACCTGGTGACGGGCGTGCCGATCGCCCTGCTGGGCACGGCGGTGATCTCGGCGCTGGTGATGGCGTCGTTGCTGCTGATGTGGACCGTGGTGGTCCCGGTGATCGCGCTGCTGCTGTTCTTCGTGGTCGTCCGGCTGCTCACCCTGGTGCAGCGGTCCCGGTTCGCCGCCTTCCTCGACGTCGACATCCCGCCGGTCGCGCGCCGCCCCATGAGCATGAACCCGTTCAGGCGGCTGCTCCAGGAGGCCAGGACGCGGAGCACCTGGCGCCGGCTCGGGTACCACCTGCTGGCCCCGCTGATCAGCGGCATCGGCGCCGTCTCGGTCGTCGGGGCGTGGGCGGGCGGCCTGGTGACCGCCGCGCTCGCCGTGCGGTACTGGGCGATGGAGGAGACCTGGCCGAGCATGGCGTTCGTCCTCGTCTCGGGGACCCTGTTCGTCGCGGCCCCCTGGGTCGCCCGCGGGTTCGCCGTACTGGACGTGATCGCCGCCGAGGCCCTGCTCGGCCCCAGCCTGAGCGACCAGCTGGTCCAGCGGGTCGAGACGTTGCGGGAGAGCCGCGCCGAGGTGGTCGACGCCGCGGACGCCGAGCGCCGCCGCATCGAGCGGGATCTGCACGACGGCACCCAGCAGCGGCTGGTGTCGCTGGCGATGAACCTGGGCATGGCCCGCGCCACCCTCACCGACCTGCCGGAACCCGCCCGCGAGGTGATCGTGCAGGCACACGAGGAGGCGAAGCAGGCCCTGAAGGAGCTGCGCGACTTCGTCCGGGGGCTGCACCCGGCCGTCCTCAACGACCAGGGCCTGGACGCGGCCCTGTCCGGCCTGGCCGCGCGGGCGCCGTTCCCCGTACGGCTGAGCGTCGACATCTTCGAACGGGTCTCCCCCACGGTCGAGGCGGTGGCGTTCTTCGTCGTGTCCGAGGCGCTGACCAACATCACCAAGCACGCGGGGGCGTCCGGCGCCGAGGTCGTCGTCGACCGCCTCGGCGACCGCCTCCACGTGGCCGTCAGCGACGACGGCCGCGGCGGCGCGGACCCGGACCGGGGGACCGGCCTGCGCGGCCTGTCCCGCCGGGTCGGCTCCGTGGACGGCATCCTGTACGTCGACAGCCCGCTCGGCGGGCCGACGACGATCAGAGTGGAGCTGCCGTGCGCGTAGTGCTCGCCGAGGACTCCGTACTCCTGCGAGAGGGACTCGTCCGCCTGCTCGGCTCGGCGGGCATCGAGGTCGTGGCCGCCGTGTCCGACGCGGAGGGGCTGCTGCGCGCCGTGGACGAGCACGTCCCCGACCTCGTCGTCACCGACGTGCGGATGCCCCCCTCGCACACCGACGAGGGCCTGCGCGCGGCGCTCGTCCTGCGCCGCCAGCGGCCGGCGCTCGCGATCCTCGTGCTCTCCCAGTACGTCGAGGAGCGCTACGCCACCCAGCTGCTGTCCACCGCCACCAGCGGGATCGGCTACCTGCTCAAGGACCGGGTGGCCGACGTCGAGGAGTTCCTCGACGCGCTGCGCCGGATCGCCGCCGGAGGCACCGCCCTGGATCCCGAGGTGGTCGCCCAGCTGCTGCTGCGCCGGCACAGCGACCCGCTGGACCGGCTGACCCGCCGGGAACACGAGGTGCTCGCGCTGATCGCGGAGGGCCGCTCCAACACCGGGATCGCCGAGGCCCTGGTGGTGTCCGAGAGCGCGGTCGGCAAACACATCAACAACATCTTCACCAAGCTCGACCTCTCCGGCGCCGACAAGGACCACCGCCGGGTGCTCGCCGTCCTGCGATTCCTGAAGGTTTGAGAGAGCATGCCGACACGAAACAACGCCCGCACCGCCTGGCTGATCACCGGTGGGACGCTCACCACGCTCACCGTGGCCTTCACCGCCCTGGCGGCGTGGGCCGAGATCATGACGGTCCCCCCGACCTCCGAGATCATGACGCAGTCCTGGGCGCTCACCTCGCCGAAGATCGTCGTGGAGGCCGCCGGCCACGTCAACATCTCGGTCGTGCCGGGCGCGGCGAAGCGGCTGGGCCTGGAAAGGACGCTCTTCTGGACCCGGGACCGGCCCGTGGTCACCGAGGAGTGGGACGGGCGGACACTCGAAATCGACGTCCGCTGCCCCGGCGGCGAACCTCCCGGCGGCCCCGCCTGCCAGGCCGACTACGTCCTGAGCGTGCCCGCGGCCACCGGCGTCGAGGCGGCGTCCCGTCGCTTCGGAAACGTTTCGGTGAGCGGGATCCACGGCGACCTGCGCCTCTCCACCGCCGTGGGCGACGTGGTCGCGGACGGCACGAGGGGCGCGCTGCTGGTGCGGGCGCAGACGGGGAACGTGATCGGCACCGGCCTCGGGTCCGCCGGGGCCGACGTCGAGACCGGTACGGGAAACGTCGACCTGAGGTTCGCGGTCCCGCCGGGCGACGTCAGCGCCGTGGTGAGGGCGTCCGGGGACGTGAAGGTCAGGGTGCCGGACGGCGAGGAGTACAAGGAGGGCTACGACGTGCGGACCAACACCGGGAACGCGACCGTCGACGTGCGGCGCGACCCGGCCGCCCCACGGCGGATCACCGCCCTGACCGGGGCGGGCGAGCTGAGCGTCCTCCCGTCCTGATCCGTGCCGTCCTGATCCGCGGCCTGTTCCGTCCTGACCCGTGATCCGCCGTCCCGCGAACCCCGCGCCTCCCTCCCGGCGCGGGCGGGGCGGAGCGTCGCACACAGGTTTGACCAGGTCAAAACCAACGCCAGGGCGTCTCCACCCGTACGGAGGACTTGAATCGAGTCATGATTCCCGCCGACGACCCGCAGAGCCGAGCGGTCATCGACATCGCGGCACGGCTCTTCGCGGCGTTCGGTCACGACGGCACGTCACTGCAGGCGATAGCGGAGGCGGCCGGGCAGGACCTGAGGTGGGTGCAACAGCGGTTCGGCGACAAACACGATCTCTACCTCGCCGTCATCGACCACGCCGGCCGGGCGGAACGGGCCCTCGTGGAGGACGTGCTCAGCGCGCTCCCCGCCGCCGGCCCCGAGGAATTCGCCGCCGTCATGTACGAGCTCTCCGAGCGCTACATGGAGTTCTGCCTCGACAACCCGCAGATCCCCGCGCTGTGGATGCACCGCTGGCTCGGCGACGCCGCCGACCTCCCCGACCTGGAGCAGATCTACTCCATCCCCCTCATCAACCTCACCCGCGACGCGATGCGCTCCGCCGCCAGGGCCGGGCTGATCGACGACCAGGTGGACCTGAGCCTGCTGCTGCGCACGCTGATCTGGAGCGTGTACGGGTTCCTGCACGGCGAGGCGATCGCCGAGGCGGAGCACTCCATCTCCGCCGACCCGGGGGCACGGCAACGCCTCCTGGCCCATCACCGCCAGCTGCTCGACCGCATGCTGAGACTCCCCGGGGCCTGAGAACGGCCTCCGAGAGACCTTCTCCGCCCCGGAGAGCGGCCTGCCCGCCGGACCCGTGCCGTCCGGGGAGGCCGGCGGGGCCGGCGGACGACGCTCAGGCGTCCCCCGGCATCAGACCCGCCCACCGGCGCGGTGGGGGGCGACCGGCTCCCCGTCCCCGCTGTCGGTGGCATCGGTTACTGTGGCGTCGATCATGAAGGCGGGCAGGGTGGGAGCGTGCCCACGCGGGTCGGGAAATCCTCTCGACGCCAGGCCGCGACCGGCCCATGATGTCGGTGGGACACTTCCACCGACCGGGACGACGGCGACCCCGCCACCGCCCCGCGCGTCCTGGCAGTCGCGAGAACCGACGGGGGTTTTCGAAGGATGACCGCAACGACCATCTCGGCCCGGGGCGAGACCCTGGCCTTTCCAGAGGGCTTCGTCTGGGGTGCCGCCACCGCCTCGTACCAGATCGAGGGCGCGGCGCGAGACGGTGGGCGGGGCCCGTCGATCTGGGATACCTTCTCCCACACGCCGGGCAGGACCACCGACGGCCACACCGGCGACGTGGCCTGCGACCACTACCACCGCTACGCCGAAGACGTCCGCATGATGGCGGAGCTGGGCCTCGGGGCCTACCGGTTCTCGGTGGCGTGGCCCAGGATCCAGCCGTCGGGCTCGGGGCCCGCCGTCGCCGCCGGGCTCGACTTCTACGACCGGCTGGTGGACGAGCTGCTGGCGGCCGACATCGCGCCCTACGTGACGCTCTACCACTGGGACCTCCCCCAGGCGCTGGAGGACCTGGGCGGGTGGACCGACCGCGACACGGCCCACCGCTTCGCCGACTTCACCCGCCTCGTGCACGACCGGCTCGGCGACCGCGTCGGGACGTGGATGACCGTCAACGAGCCGTGGGTGGCCGCGGTGCTGGGGTACGGCATCGGCATCCACGCGCCGGGCCGGGCCTCGGCGGCGGAGGCCTTCCGCGCCTCCCACCACCTCCTGCTGGCCCACGGCCTGAGCGCCCGGGTGCTGCGCGACGCGGGCGCCCGCGAGATCGCCCTCACCCTGAACCTCACGCCGGTGATGACGCCCGGCCAGCTGAGCGACCCCGACCTCGTCCCGTCCGCCGAGGACGCCGAGGCGGTGAACCGGATCGACTGCCTCATCAACCGGCAGTTCCTCGACCCCGCCCTGCGCGGGAAGTACCCCGACACGGTGCTCGCGATCATGGAGCGCATGGGCGGGACCGACCACATCCACGACGGCGACCTCGAAACGATCAACCAGCCCATCGACCTGCTCGGGATCAACTACTACACCCCCTGCGTCGTACGGTCCGAGCCGGGCGAGCCGGCCAACGCCGCCTACCCCGGCAGCGAGGGCATCCGGTTCAGCGGCACCCACGCCCCGACGACGGCGATGGGCTGGGCGATCGTGCCGACCGGGCTCTCCCAGCTGCTCACGCGGCTCTCGCGCGACTACCCCGAGGTCGGCCTGATCGTCACCGAGAACGGCGCCGCGTTCGACGACGTGGTGGCGGGCGACCGCGTGCACGACGCCGACAGGACCGCCTTCTTCGAGGGCCACCTGAGGGCCGCGCACGCCGCGATCGAGGCCGGTGCCGACCTGCGCGGCTTCCTGGTCTGGTCGCTGCTGGACAACTTCGAGTGGGCCGAGGGCTACAACAAGCGCTTCGGGATCGTGCACGTCGACTTCGAGACACAGCGGCGGCTGCCCAAGGACAGCGCGCTGTGGTACCGCGAGGTGATCCGGCACAACGGGCTGCACCGCGAGCGCGCCAAGCGCCCCACCCTGGAGGCGGTCGCCGCCCGCGCGGGCGTGTCGAGGTCGACCGTCTCCCGGGTGATCAACGGTGAGGGCACGGTCAGCGACGAGTTCCGCGCGATCGTCATGCACGCCGTCAACGAGCTGGGCTACGTTCCCAACTCGGCGGCCCGCAGCCTGGTGACCCGGCGCACCGACTCGATCGCGCTGGTCGTCTCCGGCTCCCCCGCCGGGGTCCGCTCCGACGACCCGCTGTTCTCGGCGACCGTCCGCTCGGCCACCCGGGAGCTGGAGGAGTCGGGCAAGCGCGTCACTCTCATGCTCGCCGACTCGACGGCCGGCCGGCTCCGGGTGGAGCAGTACGCCGCCTCGGGGCACGTGGACGGGGTGGTGCTCGTGTCGGCTCAGGGCGCCGACCCGCTGCCCTCCGCGCTGGCCCGTACGGGCATCCCCGTCGTGTCACTGGGCCGGCCCGCGGTGGCGACGCACGCCGCGTACGCCGACGTCGACAACGCGGGCGGCGCCGCCTCGGTGGTCGGGCACCTGATCGCCAGGGGACGGCGGCGGATCGCCGCGATCGCCGGCCCCCCGGACATGGTCGCCGCGCAGGACCGGCTCAGGGGCTACCGCGAGGCCCTGCGCGACACCGGGCACCGGTCGATCATCGCCGTCGGCGATCTCACCCTCGCCTCGGGCGCGGACGCGATGCGCCAGCTCCTGCGTGACGACCCGGCGCTCGACGCGGTCTTCGCGGCCGGCGACCTGATGGCGATCGGTGCCCTGCGGGTGTTGAGCGAGTCGGGGCGGCGGGTGCCGGACGACGTCGCGATCGCGGGATTCGACGACATCGAGGCCGCCTCCTACGCCGTGCCCGCGCTCACCACGGTGCGCGCGCCCCGGGAGGACCAGGCGCGGGCGGCGGTGCGCCTGCTTCTCCGCCAGATCGACGGCGGTCCCGTGTCCTCGACGATCCTGCCCACGGAGCTGGTCATCCGGGAGTCCACCTGACGGGGTGACCGCGCGCCTCGGCCGGCGGAGAACTCCATGAAGGCACGGGCGAGGAACGTGAAGGGCCCGCCGGGGTGACGGCGGGCCCTTCACGTCTCGCGTCCCGGGCGGGGCGAGCCCTACGGTTTCGTCGGCGAGGTCGCCCGCGTCACGGGCCGGCACGCCGTGCCCGCCCCCGGCCCGGGCTCCCGGGTCCCGGGGATCCGGCCTCACGGACGCGCTCGTTCACGTCTCTCCCGGGGCGGCGCTCGTTCGCGTCCCCCCGGTCCGGCTCAGTCGCGCGCCTTCTTCCCGTCCGCGGTGACCGCGTACCACTCGTCGCCGAAGCCGTCGACATCATGTCCCTTGACGTCGCCGGCCTTGGTGTCCTTGGCGTAGTAGTAGAGGGGATGGCGGTTGTAGGTCACCTGCGTCGTGCCGTCGTCCCGCTCGGTGGTGTCGAGCAGGTCCGCCTTGACGCCCTGGCCCGCTTCGGGCTTCCCGTCCGTGACGTACGGCGGCCACGCCCGCGCGCAGGCGTCGGAACACGACGACTTCCCGTCCTTGTCCTTCTCGAAGAGGTAGAGCGTGCGTCCTCCCTCTCCGACCAGGACCTTTCCGATACTCGTCTCTCCCAGCTCGACCTTGGCCCTGGTCGCCGGCGAGGACGAGGCGGGGGTTTCTGGCGAGGTGGGCGACGCCTTGACCTGGTCCGCGACCATCGGCTCGGTCGTGCTCCCGTCGTCGGCGCCGCCGCATCCGGCTGCGAGCACGCCGAGCGCGAGCACACCGGCATGAAGCAACTTCCTCATCTCCGACCCTCCAGGTAAGCGGTGCCATTACTGCTGGACAGCAGACACGCTGCGGCACCGGTTGGGGGGCACGACACGGATCGCTTGGACATGCCTTTGCCCGCCCTTGCGAGACCCGTCTCACGCCCGGATCCCTGGACACCCCAAAGCGCTCGGATCCCCGGGCACCCCGAACCGCCCGGATCCCCCGGACACCCCGAACCGCCCGGGGCGGGCCGGCCCCGGCACGTCCTCGTCCTCAGACCTCGTAGGGGTGTCTGGCCCTGGCCTCGCGCAACGCGCGGGCCCACCATGTCAGCTGGTCCAGGGTGGTCTTGACGGTGGCGTCGCACTCCGCGTTCGCCCGGGGCCAGCTGCCGTCGGGGGCGAACCGCTCCCAGTAGCGGGGCAGCGCGACACCGTCGCGGATGGCCACCGCGTGCAGCTCGGCGAACACCTCGCGCAGCTGCGCGGCGGCGAGCAGGCCGCCGGAGTCGTTGCCGTAGGAGACGACCGCGACCGGCTTGGCCCGCCACTCCCGGTGGAACCAGTCGATGGCGTTCTTGAGCGGAGCCGGGAAGCTCCGGTTGTACTCGGGAGTCACCACCACGAACGCGTCGGCACCCGCCAGGCGCGGCGCCAGCGCGACCACCGGCGCGGGCAGCGCCTCGTCCTGGTCCGTGAGCGTCTGCGGCAGGGCGGCGTCGGCCAGATCGATCAGGTCTATCTCCAGCTCCGTCCGTCTGCGGGCCCGCCCCGCGAACCAGTCCGCGACCGTGGGGCCGAACCGGCCGTTACGGGTGCTGCCGACGATGACCGCCACCCGCAACCGGTCGCCGTTCTGCGTCTTCGGCATCCCCGACCTCCTTCGCTCCCGCGTGATGGGCCCCACCCTGCCGGAGGGCGTTTACGGCATGTTTACGCTCGGCTTCCGGTCGCCGCCCGGATCCGGTCCCGCGGCTCGGGCCCGGGTTCACCCGGCCCGTGCGGGGTGGTTCCCGTGCTCCGTACGACACAAGCCCGGTCCTCCCGCACGGGACCTCGGCCGGCGCGCACGGCCCGGCCCCGCGACGCCGTGTCGCGTTATGGTGGCGTCCATGCGTTTCGGGGTGCTGGGACCGCTGGCGGTGTGGACGACGGACGGCAGGCCCGTCGCCGTCCCCGGGCTGAAGGTTCGCGCCCTCCTCGCCGACCTGCTCATCCACGAGGGACGCCCGGTGCCCGCCGATCGGCTGGTCGACGACCTGTGGGGCGAGGATCTGCCGGGCAACCCGGCGGGGGCGCTGTCGGCCAAGGTCTCGCAGCTGCGCCGGGCCCTGGAGGACGCCGAACCCGGCGCCAGGAGGCTGGTGGTGTCGCCCCCTCCGGGCTACGTGCTGCGCGTCGACGCCGACGCGGTCGACGCGCGGCGGTTCCTCTCCCTGACCGCCGAGGCGGGGCGGACCGGCGACCCGCGCGCCAGGGCGGCGCTGCTGACCGACGCGCTCGCCCTGTGGCGCGGCCCCGCGCTGGCCGACTTCGCCGACGAGCCCTTCGCCCAAGCGATGATCACCCACCTGAACGAGCAGCGGCTCACCGCCCACGAGGATCACGCCGAGGCCCGCCTCGCCCTCGGCGAGCACACCCGGCTCGCGGCCGAGCTGGGCGGCCTGCTGGCCCGGCACCCCCTCAGGGAGAGGCTGCGCGCCGCCCACATGCTCGCCCTCTACCGTTCCGGACGGCAGACCGAGGCGCTGCGCGGCTACGAGGAGCTTCGCGTCCACCTCGCCGACGAGCTCGGCCTCGACCCGGGTGCCGAGCTGATCGCCCTGCACCGGGCGATCCTCGCCCGGGATCCGGCACTCGACCCGCCCGCCGTACCGGCCTCTCCCCCCGCCGGTCCACCTGCCAGGCCCGCCACGAACCTGCCCGCGCCCCTCACCGGCCTGGTCGGCAGGGACGACGCGATCGCCGAGATCGACGCCCTGCTGCGCGCCGGCCGCCTGGTGACCCTCACCGGTCCCGGCGGGGTGGGCAAGACCCGCCTCGCCGTCGAGACCGCGTGGCGGCTGACGGACGCCTTCCCCGACGGCGTGTGGCTGGTCGAGCTGGCCGCGCTCGACCGGGCGGGCGCCCTGGCGACGACGGACTCGCTGATCGACGCGGTCGCGACGGTGCTGGACATCCACGACGGCGCCGGTCCGGGGAAGCCCGTGGACCGGTTGGTCGGCGCGCTCCGCCCCCGGCGGCTGCTGCTGGTGCTCGACAACTGCGAGCATCTCGTCGAGCCCGTCGCCGAACTGGCGGAACTCCTGTTGCGAGCCGTTCCCGGGCTGAGCGTCCTGGCCACCGGCCAGGAGCCCCTCGCCCTCACCGGTGAGGTGGTCTGGAACGTCCCGCCCCTGGAAACGCCGGACGCCGACGCCGACCTCGACGCGCTGGAACGGACCGGCTCGGTACGGCTGTTCGTCACCCGCGCCCGCGCGACGACCCGCGGGTTCACCCTCGACGCGGACACCGCCCCGGCGGTCGCCACGCTCTGCCGCCGTCTGGACGGCATCCCGCTGGCCCTGGAACTGGCCGCCACCAGGGTGCGCGCGCTGGGCGTGCACGGCCTCGTCGCCCGCCTGGACGACCGTTTCCGTCTCCTGTCCACCGGGCATCGCGGCGCCCCGCCCCGCCAGCGGACGCTGCACGCGATGATCAACTGGAGCTGGGATCTCCTGACCGGCCCCGAGCGCCTCGCCCTGCGCCGCCTCGCCGTGCACGCCGGCGGCTGCACCCTGTCCGCCGCCGAGGCCGTCTGCGGCGCGGACGACCTCCCCGCCGCCGACGTGCTCGACCTGCTGGCACGCCTGGTCGACCGCTCCATGGTCACCGTCACCCACACCGCCGACGGCCCCCGCTACCGCCTTCTGGAGTCGGTGGCCGCCTACTGCGCCGAACGCGTCCACGAGGCGGGTGAGTTCGAGCCGCTGCGGCGGCGCCACCGGCGCTACTACATCGATCTCGCCGAGGAGGCCGAGCGGCACCTGTACGGGCACGACCAGCGGCGGTGGCTGCGCCGCCTCGACGCGGAGGCCGCCAATCTCCGGGCGGCGCTCGACGGCGCGGTGGCCGACCGGGACCCGGAGGGCGGGCTCCGGCTGGTGAACGCGCTGGCCTGGTACTGGTTCCTGCGGGGCCGGCTGGCGGAGGCCGGGCGGTCTTCGGCCTCGGTGCTGGCCGTCACCACCGGGACGGCGGGCGCCACCGCGAACATGCCGGGCGTCACCGCCGGGGTGCCGGGCGTCGCGCGGATCCCCGCACTCCGCGCCAGAGCCCTCGCCTGGCAGGCGGGCTTCGCGTTCCTGCGCGGTGACGTCACCGACCAGGCGGCCATGCTGCTGTACGAGGACATCGACGACCCGGGCGAGCGGGCCAGGGCCCAGTGGTTCCTGGCCTTCACCGGGATGGGCACCGGTGGTCCGGCGGCCGGTGAGAAGCTGCTGGACGAGGCGCTGGCGGCCTTCGGCGTCCTCGGTGAACGGTGGGGGACGGCCGCGGCCCTCGTCATCCGGGCCAAGCACGCGCACATCAGGGGCGATGCGGCCGCCCTCGAACGCGACAGCGAGCGGGCGGCGGAACTGTTCGGCGAGATCGGTGACCGCTGGGGCCAGCTTCAGGCGACGGAATGGCTCGGCGGGCTGGCGGAGATGACCGGCGACCACGAGCGCGCCGACCGGCTGCACCGGGACGGGCTGCACATGGCCGAGGAACTCGGGCTCTGGCCCGAGGTCGCCGTACGCCTGGCCTGGCTCGGCTGGATCGCCCTGCAGCGCGGCGACCACACCGGGGCCAGGGAGTCGGGCGAGCGGGCGGCGCGGCTGGCCGCGGAGCAGGGCCACCAGGCCGGGCAGATCTTCGCCGAGACGGTGCTCGCCTACGCCGCCAGGAGGGCGGGCGGGTTCGACCTCGCGGAGACGCACCTGCGCAACATCCTGGAGTGGACCCCGAAGCGGGAGGACGGCGAGACGGACCACCTCGTGCACCTGCCGATGATCCTGGTCGAGCTCGGTTTCGTCTTCGAGGAGCGCGGCGACGCCGCGACGGCACGGGCCATGCACCTGGAGAGCTTCACCGTCGCCAGTGAGCTCGACGCCTTCCGTGACGTGACGCGCGCCCTGGAGGGCCTGGCCGGGGCGCTGTCCCTCGCCGGGGAGCACGGCCACGCCGCCCGGCTGCTGGGAGCGGCGGCCTCGGCCCGCCTGGCGACGGCGATGCCCCTGGCGCCCGCCGAGCGCGGCGATGTCGACAGGATCGCGGCGAGAGCCCGCGACGCGCTGGGCGAGGACGACTTCGCGTCCTGCTTCGAGCGCGGCGGCGACCTGACGCCCGAGGAGGCCCGATCGCTCGTCGACCAGGTGACCGTGCCCTGACGTGGACCGGGCGGACCGGTGCGCGAGGCCCCCGTCCCCGATCGTCCCCGGCCGGCGGCCGGCGCTCCCGCGCAGTCCCCGATCTTCCCGGACCGGTGACCGGTGACCGCACGGCGCGCGAATCCCCGGACAGCACGAAGCCGGCCCCCTGGGGAGCCGGCCGGGTTCGAGCGTGGGAGACCGATCGGGTCGGTGTGCGGGTGGGGAGGGGGTTAGAAGGCGTCGCCCCAGCGGCCGCAGTCGTCGAACTTGTCGGTGCCCTCGCAGACGCGGATCTTG